>CAYSIY010000044.1:0-12719 GCA_964431215.1 uncultured Limnohabitans sp. | reverse complement strand
AGGTCCACAGCGATGAACTCGGGCAGGTCTGCGGGCAGGCAGGACACTTCGATTTCGTTGACCACGTGGTTGATCAGGCACTTGTCATTCTTGACGGCCGGGGAGTTCTCTTCGCCCGAGAAGTGCAGCGGTACCCTCATGCTCAGCACGGTGTTGGCTTCCACGCGCTGGAAGTCGATGTGCAGCACCAGTTGCTTGAAGGGGTGCATCTGGTAGTCACGCAGCAGGACCTTGCTGGTCTGGCCAGCGAGTTCCATGTCCAGAATGCTGGCGTGGAAAGCTTCTTTCTTGAGGGCGTGCCACAGGGCGTTGTGGTCCAGCTCGATCAGCTTGGGCTCGCCGGAGCCGCCGTAGACGATGCCGGGAGTCTTGCCCGAATTGCGCAGACGGCGGCTCGCACCCGTACCCTGCTTGGAACGCTCGAAAGCGGTGAATTTCATATGGATCTCCTGAGGGGACCGACCGCGACCAGTGCAGTCCCTGTTCAACAAAAAGCCTGCCCGTCCCATAGACGGCAGGCTGCGTGTGCCTGGAGGATCAGTTCTGATCCGAGAACAGGCTCATCACCGACTCACCCTTGGCGATGCGCTGAATCGTTTCGGCGACCAGCGGACCCACGGAGAGTTGGCGAATTTTTTGGCAGGCGACCGCATGGGCCGACAGCGGAATGGTGTTGGTCACGACCACTTCATCGAGCGCATTGCCCTGCGCGATGCGGTCGATGGCCGGGCCCGAGAAAATCGGGTGCGTACAGTAGGCGTAAACGTTCTTGGCGCCACGGTCCTTGAGGACCTCGGCGGCCTTGACCAGCGTGCCGGCCGTGTCAATCATGTCGTCCATGATCACGCAGTTACGGCCGTCGATGTCACCAATGACATGCATTACTTCGGACACATTGGCTTTGGGCCGACGCTTGTCGATGATGGCCAGGTCGCAGCCGAGCTGTTTGGCCAGTGCGCGGGCGCGTACCACACCCCCTACGTCGGGCGAGACCACGATCAGGTCTTCATAGTTTTTCTGGCGCAGGTCGCCCAGCAACACGGGCGATGCGTAGATGTTGTCGACCGGGATGTCGAAGAAGCCCTGGATCTGGTCGGCATGCAGATCCATGGTGAGCACACGCCCCACGCCCACTGCCTGCAACATGTTGGCGACCACCTTGGCTGAAATCGGCACACGGGTCGAACGCGGACGGCGGTCCTGGCGGGCATAGCCAAAGTAAGGGATGACGGCTGTGATGCGCTCGGCCGAAGCACGCTTGAGAGCGTCGACCATGATGAGCAGCTCCATCAGATTTTCGTTGGTCGGCGCACAGGTCGACTGGATCACGAAAACTTCGCGCGCACGAACGTTTTGCTTGAGCTCGACGGTCACTTCTCCGTCGGAGAATCGACCAACATCGGCAGCACCGAGTTCAGTGCTCAGATTGCGGGCAATCTCGGCAGCCAACGCTGGATTGGCATTGCCGGTGAACAGCATGAAATCAGGCTTGGAGGAAGATGTCGGCTGCATGGAATTCCAGCGATCAGGTAACTTGACTGAGCGGTTGCAGAATTTGGCAGGGGAGGAAGGACTCGAACCCTCGCATGCCGGAATCAAAATCCGGTGCCTTAACCAACTTGGCGACTCCCCTACACAGGTCAGCTGTCTTGCGATAGCCCACCGATCAATTGTCGCTGGATGCCCATCCATAAAGAGGATGAGTTTCCAAATTGCTGCAGTCACGAACGATCCATTGGTCAGGCGCCTGGATCGCCGCTTTTCCTTTTGCGCAATGTGCGAAGACTGCGCTACCGGAGCCCGTCATTCTAGCCTGAAGTTTGTGCGCATTGAGCAATTCAATTGCGCTTGAAACTTCGGGGCAAAGCAAGCTTGCCACGGGTTGCAGATCGTTGTGGCCAAAGCCGTAAGGATCTGCAGCAAAGTCCAAGATTGTAGCAGGTTTTGTGGACCGCTCGAGCAGGCCGTGCCGGAAAATGCTGGCGGTTTCAACGCCTGCAGCAGGCTTGACCACGCAAAAGCTTGCCGCCGGCAGGTTGATGGGCGTGATTTGTTCGCCTATGCCTTCAACCCAGGCATTGCGACCGCGCAGAAAAAACGGCACATCGGCCCCCAGTTGAAGTCCGACTCCTTCAAGAACAGGCAGGCTCAGCTGCAGTTTCCAGAGGCGGTTGAGCGCCAGCAATGTGCTGGCGGCGTCTGAGGATCCTCCACCCATGCCCGCCTGTGAAGGAATGCGCTTATCGACACTGATGTCCACACCGAGGCGGGTGCTTGTTGATTTTTGCAGCAAGGCGGCGGCGCGCACGATGAGATCGTCAGCGGGCAAGGGCGTGCCGAGGTCATGCCGACGGATCTGTCCACTGCCGTTGATTTCGAAATGCAGTGTGTCACACCAATCGATCAGCATGAATACGGACTGCAACAGGTGGTAGCCGTCGGCACGTCGACCCGTCACATGCAGGAAGAGATTGAGCTTGGCCGGAGCCGCAACATCAAAAAGGGCTTTCATCCGAGATTCGTGCGCAAAGGCCTCAAGGGGCTGGCGGGTCGAGCAGGATCCGCAGCACGGCGGGGGGGGCTGGCAGATCACGACGGGCCACAATGCGTCCCTGATCGTGGGCACTGAGGTCGACTTCCCAGCCCGCAGGCGTGACAGCACGACCTTCGATCCAGCCAAAAAGGGCGTGTATGGGCAGGGGTGTCTGCACCAGCTGTTCGGTCAGCTGTTCTACATTGTCCTGCGTCCAGCGCTCCTGACCACGCTCGAGAGTGGCTTGCCAAGGCGTCCAGCTCAGCTGCGCCAGCACGGTGCCTACAGGGCTGAACAAGGTCAGCTCGCCTTGCGAGGCGCTGCCCTGGAGCTCGAAAGCAGCCTGCAGGTTTTGGGGTGGATCCGTCTGCAACTGCAGACCCAGTCGGCCAGACCAGAAGGCTGCCGGTCGTTCGCGCGGTGCGGTGACACAGCCCGACAGGACCAGGCAGCAGCCCAGGAGAGCCCATCGGCGCTGCATCATGGCTTGAAGCCCAGTCTGTGCATGGTTTCGGTCAGGGTTTCATTGTCCGCCTTGAGCAAAATGCCTTCGCGCCAGATTCGGGCCGCTTCGTCTTTTTGGCCTTGAAGCCAGAGCACTTCGCCCAAATGCGCGGCGATTTCGGCATCTGGCCGCGCCTGGTAGGCAGCACGGAGGATGCGTGTAGCCTCCACGATGCGGCCCAGGCGGAATTCCACCCAGCCCAGGCTGTCCTGGATGAAGGGGTCTTGCGGAGCCAGCTCAACCGCCTGGAGGATCAGGGCATGCGCCTCCTGCAGCCGTATGCCACGGTCGGCCAGAGAGTAACCCAACGCATTGAAGGCATGTGGATCTTGCGGGCGCATGACCATCAGACGGCGCAATACCGTTTCCATTTCGTCGAATTGCTTGATTTTTTCCGTCACAAGCGAGAGTTCGATCAGCAATTCAGGGTCATCGGGGGACTGGCCCAGGGCCTGCTTGAGCAGGGTGTAGGCCTGCGGTGATTGGCGGTTTTCACGCATCCAGCGGGACAGGGCCAGGGTCTTGCGTTTGGCCTGCTCTGCAGAGGCCGGCTGAACCTGGGTCAGCACCACACGGGCCTCCTCGCTGCGACCTTGCTGCTCCAGAAGTTCCGCTCGACGGATGGCCAGTCGCACCGGGTCGGCGCTCGCTGGAAGGCGATTGAGCCAGCGGGCGGCCTGATCGAGCTGTCCTTGTTGCTGGGCCAGGCGGGAAAGTGCCATCAGCGCTTCGGTGAGGCCCGCCTGCTGTTCCGCCTCCGGACTGTCCTTGACCAGCTCCACATGTCTTTCCAGGCTTTGGCGTGCCTGTGTGGCTTGGCCTGCATCGAGTTGCAGCAGTCCCTGCAACAGCCAGCCGGGGGCAAAGCCGGGGTGCTGGCTGATCAGGGCCTGCAGTTGCCCCAGGGCATCGCTGTTGGCTTGCAAGGCAATCAGGCTTCGGGCGTAGCCCAGCCGCAGCTCTGCGGACACCGCTGAGCGCATGGCGTTGTCCAGCATGCGCCGGATCGCTGGGGAGCCCTGCGGCAGCAAACTCAGGCCGAGAATCAGGGGGCCTTGTGCCAGCGGGTCGCTGGCGTGACCTTTGAGGGCGGCCTCAATGGCCTGGGGCCATTGCTGGGCATCCCTTTGCATTCGTCCGATCGTGGTCCAGGCGCTGGCCTGCAGCGTCTTGTTGTCCAGGCTGCGCTTGAGCGCAAGCTCCACGACCCTGGCCGCCAAGGCCTTGTCGGTGACCCGTGCAAACACGCGTGGAATGGAAATGAGGGCAGCCTGCTTTTCGTCCTCTGGCAGCTCCTCGATCGAGACAGCGAGGGCCTGACCCGCTTCTTCAATGCGGTTGAGGGCCAGCAGGATCTGAAGGATGTACCGGTTCGGTTCCCTGGCTTCAGGCAGTTCGCGTTTCCAGGTTTGTGCAGCTTGCAGTGCAGCGTCCCCTGCACGGGCCTGAAGGGCCAGATCCACTGCCCGCTGGAAGAGTGCAGGATCGCGCGTCTTGCGTGCGGCATCGAGGATGAGGGAAAAACCGGCACCCGGCGAGCCCTGGCGTACCTGGAGCTCCCCGAGCAGCAATTGGTAGAAGAGCACGGCATCGAGTGCAGACTTCACCGCAGTTGCCTGGGATTTGTCCGACGCGCCCGCACTCTGCAAGCCCAGGCAGAGCAGACAGAGGATCAAAACGGCGTTGCGCAACCTGGATTTCATGCGGGCATGATAATTCAACGTTCCCTGCCTGCCGATGCGGCGGTTTTAGCCCTTTGTCCCCTGTCCCCATGCCTGAACTGCCCGAAGTCGAAGTCACCCGACGCAGCTTTGCCGATCGAATTGAGGGTGCGGTGATCGCCGGGCTGCGTCTGGGCAAGCCTTTGCGCTGGCCTCTGGGCACGCTGCCGCAAACGCTGGCCGGTCAGTGCATCCGGGCCGTGCGCCGACGGGGCAAATACCTGTTGCTGGATCTGGATGAAGGGGTGCTCCTGCTGCATCTGGGCATGTCGGGCAGCCTCAATTTTTCTGCTGTGCAGCCCGCGCCCGGACTGCACGACCACATGGACCTGGTCACCGATCGCGGCACCCTCAGGCTACATGATCCGCGCCGCTTCGGTGCCGTGGTCTGGGCGCCTTGCGAAGCCTCGCCACAGGCGCAGAAGCTGCTGGGGCATCTGGGGGTGGAGCCCTTGCACGGCGAGTTTCACGCCGGCGCTTTCCATGCCGCCTTGCGCCAGCGCTCGGCAGCCATCAAACAGGTGCTCATGGCCGGCGACATTGTGGTGGGCGTGGGCAACATCTATGCCTCCGAGGCACTTTTCATGGCGGGCATTCGGCCCACAGTGAAGGCCAACAAAGTCTCACGCCCCCGAGCCGATCGCCTGCATGCCGCCATCATCGAGGTGCTCTCGCGTGCTGTCGAAAAGGGCGGCAGCAGTCTGCGCGATTTTGTCAGTGCCGAGGGCAAGACCGGTTATTTCCAGCTCGAAGCGGCCGTGTACGGCCGTGCTGGCCAGCCTTGTCGCGTCTGTGCCTGTCTCATCCGCTCCATCGTGCAGGGTCAACGCAGCACCTTTTTCTGCCCCACATGCCAGAAACACTGACCTTGCCCTTCGACTTCGCAGGCCGCATGGTGGACTGGCAGCGGTGCCAGGGCCGACAGCACCTGCCCTGGCAGCACACGCGTGACCCTTACCGCGTGTGGCTGTCCGAAATCATGCTGCAGCAGACGCAGGTCAGTACGGTGCTGGACTACTACCCGCGCTTTTTGCAGCACTTTCCTGATGTGAAGCGCCTGGCTGCCGCGCCGCAGGACGATGTGCTGGCCTTGTGGAGCGGGCTGGGCTACTACAGCCGCGCTCGCAACCTGCACCGCTGCGCACAGGAGGTGGTGACGCGTTTTGCGGGCGAGTTTCCTGCGTCGGCCGAACAACTGGAGTCCTTGCCCGGCATCGGGCGCTCCACCGCGGCCGCGATTGCCGCCTTCTGCTTTCACGAGCGCGTCTCGATTCTGGACGGTAATGTCAAACGGGTCCTCAGCCGAGTGCTGGGCTATGGACACGACCTGGCGGTGGCCCGCCATGAGCGAGGACTCTGGGCTCTGGCCCATCAGCTCCTGCCGGAAAAGGCCGCTGACATGCCGAGCTACACCCAGTCCCTGATGGACCTTGGGGCCACACTGTGCCAGCCGCGCAAGACACAGTGTGAAGTGTGTCCGGTGCAGCAGCTGTGCGTGGCCCATGCCCTGGCGCAGCCGCTGGCTTACCCCGTCAGGAGCCGAAAGCTCAAGCGCAGCAGTGTCACCTTGTGGTTGCTCTGGGCGATGAACGAGCAGGGCCAGGTCTGGCTGCACAAGCGAGCAGCGCGGGGCATCTGGGCAGGTTTGTTCAGCATGCCCATATTCGACGATGAGTCTGGCCTGCTGGCGGCCTGCCCGAACGCGTCTTCGGTTCATCACCTTCAAGCTTTCAAGCATGTGCTCACGCACCGGGACCTTCACCTGCACCCGGTGCGCGTGCATTGCCCCTCAGGGGCCGTACCGCAAGGCGAAGGTCGCTGGTTTGACGCCCATGAGTGGCCCCGGCTTGGACTGCCCGCGCCCATCCGCACCTTGCTGGAGGGGGCGCGCGTCCAGACCACGAGTCCCGTGCCTGCGCAGTGATCAGGCTCACGCCCTGAGCCTGCAGCCGTCCATAGTTCAGCGCATTTGAAGCAAGGAGTGCAGCGATGTGGTTCATGACCCCCTATGGTTTTTTCAGCGTGGTGCAAAAGCCCGGCGAGTCCGGCCTGACCATTCGCAGCCGTGCCCGTGGCGATCTGCTGCGCCTGCGGCGGCATGATCTGCCAGAGCTGTCCGAGCCGGTGGCGCACGAGGGCACGGATTACCCTTGGCGCGCCCGCTGCAGCCACGAGGCACTGGCGCAGGCCCTCTCCAGAATCGTTGGGCACATCCGCTATGCCAATTTCAAGGACGAGGTGGCCCTGGTCAATGGCAAGGCGCGGGCGCAGCGCTATGCCAAGGTGTGGCAGGCGCTCCACGGCATGCAGGATGACTTGCCCGAGCCTTTGCGGGAAGGCCATGAAGGTTTACCCTGGCCCGAAAAGGCCCCCATGGGCAAGAAGCGGGCCTTTGGCGGTGTGGTGGTGGACACCCGGGGCCGCATTCTTTTGCGCGAGGTGGCCGGGCATTTCGATGCTTATGTATGGACTTATGCCAAGGGCCGCCCCGACCCTGGCGAATCTCCCCGGCAGACTGCGCTGCGCGAGGTCAGGGAAGAGATGGGGGTCGATGCCCGCATCCTGCTGCCGCTGCCGGGCACCTTTGCAGGCGGGACCACGCAGACGCAGTTTTTTCTGATGCAGGTGGACGAGCGCCATGTGGACCTGGGGTACCGCTGCGACGAGACGGCCGCTTTGCGCTGGGCCTCGCCCGCGGAAGCCGAGCGGCTGATCGCCCAAACCACCAACGCCACCGGCCGCGAGCGGGACCTGAAGGTGCTGGCCGAGGCCCTGGCTTACATGCCAACCCCCGCGCTCCCTGCGCAAGACACCGCGCAGATGGAGGACGGGAGCTGGCAACCCATGCCCGCACACAGAACGCACCTGGACTATCAACGGGTGTTTGCGCCGCCAGAGATGGCGCAACTGATCTGGGGTAGGGCCGCGCAGGCCATGGCGCAAAAGTGGTGCGCCCGTTTTGAAGACGGTGTACTGCACCTGCACCGCAGCAGGACCGGCCATGAGATTTACCGCCTGCACCTCATGCCCTGTGCCGCCAAGACCGGTCATTGGGAAATCGTCAAAGCCGAACTCAACCGACACCCCGGCCAATGTACGCTGAGCGAAATCGAGGCGCTGGAGGCGCTGGCGCAGTGGGTGTGTGAGCGTCTGAGCCCGCAGACAGAGGCTCCAGCGGCGGACCCTTCACGGGAGCCCTCCCCATAAAAGTCGATCTTTGCATGACAGCGCCGCTGGCCAGCTCGTCTCTGTGGGCGGGCTGCTTCAGGCATAGAGCGCCAGCAGCTTTTGGGCTTGCTCGAGCACTTTCTGGCGCAGGCTGGCCGGAGCCATGACCTGCACATCGGCACCAAAGCGCAGGATGTCGCCCAGCAGTTCGCGCTCATCGGCATAGGGCACACGCAGGGTGTAGCTGCCGTCGGCGTGCAGCTCACCTTGCTGCAGGCGGTGCCAGATTTCGTGTTTGACCCAGGCGGCCCGCTGGGGGCCAAAGTGCAGTTCGGCCCAGTCCCTGGGCGTGCCCGCAAAGATGCCGTAGCCGCCGTCGAGCTGCTGACGCATGGCCAGCAGGTCCATTTCCCTGGCGGGGATCTCCAGGATCTCGGCCGATTCGATCGCGTCCACCGAGAAGCTGCGTACGCCCTGGCGCAGGTGGCACCAGGCGTCCACATACCAGTTGTCGCGGTAGTGGATGAGTTGTTGCGGCGAGAGGGTCCGTGCCAGCGTCTCGCCGCTCAGGCGGTTGTGGTGCTGCACCCGCACCTGCTGGCGCTCGAAGGTGGCTTTGGCAAGGGTTTCAAAGGCGGCCTGTGGCAGGCGTCGTTTGCCTGCGCTCAGGGCACGCACGCGCTGGGTGAGCTGCTGCGGGTCCAGGCCCTGATGGGTGAGCATGTCGTCCAGACGCTTGCGCAGGGGCCTCAGCTTGGGGCCAAGCAGGCCGGGGTCGAGCTGCTCGATCATGCTCTGGATGGTCATCAGCGCCAGGATTTCGTCCTGCGTGAACCAGAAGCCGGGCAGCTCGGTGGCGTCCTGCGGGGTGTCGAGCCGGTAGCCGCTCAGGTCGCGGTCAAACACGATGGGCGTGCCCAGGCGGTCACGCAGCTTGGCGATGTCACGTTTGAAGGTGGCGGGCGAGATATCGAGTGCGGCCAGGATGTCCTCGCGCGGCAAGGCACGGCGGTGGCTGAGCAGCGTTTTGTAGCGGTAGAGGCGGTCGATTTCGGACATGGCAGTGCGGGGCGGTCATGGGCAGTGTATCGGCCGCCCAGCCCGGCTCTGGCCATGGCCGGCTCAAAAATGGGGGTACAGGCTCATCCCATGAGCCTGTGGACTTGCATACTGCAGCTATTCTTGCGCTTCGTGTCTGTATGCCTGCATCTTCCGATTCCATGTCCGCCAGCCCCCTATCGAATGGCTTCATTGCCCTGCACAGCCACCGCGCCGAGGTGTTGGCCGACACCCTCTCGCTCTGGCTGCGCACGCACCCGCTGCACCCGCTGGAGAGTGAAGTCGTGCTGGTTCAGAGCAACGGCATGGCCGAGTGGATCAAGATCGAGCTGGCGCGTCAGGCCGGGGTGTGTGCGGCCACGCGGGTGGAGCTGCCCTCGCGTTTTTTGTGGCGCACTTACCGGCAGGTGCTGGGTGCGCACAACGTGCCGCCGGATTCGCCGCTCGACAAACTGCCCATGACCTGGCGCCTGATGGCGCTGCTGCCCGGGTGCCTGATCGAGCCGGTTTTCAAGCCGGTGGCTGGCTTTTTGAGAGGGAGCGAACCCGAGCGCCTGCTGCAACTGGCCAGCCGTCTGGCCGACCTGTTTGACCAGTATCAGATCTACCGCCCGGACTGGCTGCAGGACTGGGCCGCCGGGCACAACGTGCTGCGCCAGGCCGCAGGTGAAGAAGCCCTGGCCGAAGACCAGCTCTGGCAGGCCGAACTCTGGCGGCGCGTGCTCGCCACCCTGGACGAGACCCAGCGCCAGGCCACCCGCCCGGCGCTGCATGCGCGGGCGCTGGCGCACCTGCAAGCAGGCCAGCGGCCAGCCAGCCCGGTGGCACGGCGGGTGTCGGTGTTCGGCATGAGCCACATGCCCGGCCAGCTGCTGGAGATGCTGGCGGCGCTGGCCGCGCACAGTCAGGTGCTGCTGGCCGTGCCCAACCCGTGTCAGTACCACTGGGGCGACATCATTGACGGGCGCGAATGGCTGCAGGCCGAGCGCCGTCGACATGCCTACAAGGGCGATGCGCTGGCCGCCTTGCCGCTGGCGCAGATGCACCTGCACGCCCCCACGCTGCTCGCCGCCTGGGGGCGGCAGGGGCGCGACTTCATCCGCCAGCTCGACGCCTTTGATGACCTGCAGGCGGCCCGGCAAGTGATGCAGTGGCCGCGCCTGGATTTTTTTGACGATGTGCCGGGCGAAGACGGCACACGATTGCTGGCACAGCTGCAACGGCGCATCCGTGACCTGGAGCCCTCCAGCGGTGGCCGCCAGGCCCTGCCTTTGCGCGAGGACGACCGTTCGGTCAGCTTCAGCGTGGCGCACAGCCCGGTGCGCGAGCTTGAAGTGCTGCACGACCAGTTGCTGCAGTGCTTGCATACGCCCCCCGGTGGGCAGCCCCTGTCGCCGCGTGATGTGGTGGTCATGGTGCCCGACATTGAAGTCATGGCCCCGGCGATCCGCGCCGTGTTTGGCCAGTACAAGCGCAGCGATGCGCGCTTCATCCCGTTTGACATTGCTGACCTGGGTGCGCAGGCGCTCAGCCCCCTCATTCATGCGGTGGAGTGGCTGCTGGCCCTGCCGCAACAGCGTAGTCGCATGAGCGAGCTGGTCGAGCTGCTTGACGTGCCGGCCCTGGCGGCCCGCTTTGGCCTGAAGGACGAGAGCCTGCCCACACTCACGCGCTGGATGGCGGGCTCGGGCATCCGCTGGGGCCTGTCGGCCGCGCACCGTGCGGGCCTGGGCCTGGGGGTCTGCGGTGACGACAACTCGGCGCTGTTTGGTGTGCAGCGCATGCTCATGGGCTACGCCTGCGGGGCCGATCCGGTGGATGGCGCCCCGGATGCCGTGTCACCTTACGCCGAAGTCGGCGGGCTTGATGCCGAGCTGGCGGGCTCGCTCGCACACTTGCTGCAGGCCCTGATCGACTGGTGGCAGAGCGCCACTCAAAGCGCCACACCTGTGCAGTGGGCCGAGCGTTGCCGCAATATGCTGGCCGCGCTGTTCAAGCCGCGTGACGACAACGACCGCAATGCGCTGGCAGCCCTTGACCAGGCTTTGACCGACTGGGTGCGTGCCTGCGGCGAGGCGGGTTTTGTGGATGAAGTGCCGCTGGCCGTGGTCCGTTCGGCCTGGCTCGAAGCATTGAAGATGCCGCGGCTGGAGCAACGCTTCAGGGCAGGCGGCGTGACGTTCTGCACCCTCATGCCGATGCGGGCCATCCCTTTTCAGGTGGTTTGCCTGCTGGGCATGAACGATGGCGACTACCCGCGCCGCAGTCCGCGCGCCGACTTTGACCTGATGGGCCTGCCTGGCATGGCCCGCCCGGGCGACCGCTCGCGCCGAGACGACGACCGCCAGCTCATGCTCGAAGCCCTCTTGTCGGCGCGGCAGGCGCTGTATGTGAGCTGGTGTGGCCGCAGCGTGCGCAACAACAGCGAGCAGCCGCCCTCGGTGCTGGTCTCCCAGCTGCGTGACGAGATCGACCTGCTCTGGGGCCAGGGCACGGCCGAACGACTGACCACGGTGCATCCGCTGCAGCCCTTTAGCCGGCTTTACTTTGAAGAGGGCAGCCCTTTGCAGACCTATGCGAAAGAGTGGCGGGCGGCGCAGGATGCGCTTGCTGCAGGAGCCGCTCCTGCACAGGCTACAGCCGACTTGCTGCCACCACTCAGGGCCGCCAACGACCAGGCTCCGGTCATCTCGCTGGCTCAACTTGCGCGTTTTCTGCGCAAGCCTGTGGCTGCATTTTTCCGTGAGCGGCTGCAGGTGCATCTGGAAGACGAGCGAAGCGAATGGCATGACGAGGAATTGTTCGCTCTGGGGGGGCTGGACCTTTACCAGTTGCTCGATCACGAACTGCAGCGGGTGCCTGCGGATCTTCAGGCCCGAATGCTGCCCGCTTATGTGCAAGGCGTGGTGCAGCGTCTGCGCCAGGCCGGGGCCTTGCCGCTGGCCGGGGTCGGGCTGCTGGAATCGCAAAAGTTCGGCCACATCCTGCAGACCCAACTGGCTGCCGCGCTGAGCGAGCGTGAAGCCGGCCCCGCAGAGACGACACGCGTGCTGGTCGATCTGGCACACCCGCAAGTGGTCTTGCAGGATGCGCTGGGGGGCCTGCGGGCGGGCGAGGACGGGCACCTGCTTCTGAGTCTGCATGCCAGCAAGCTGGCCAGCGTTTCCAAGGTGGGCAAGGCGACGGCCTTGCCTGAAAAACTCATTGACATCTGGCTGACGTCGCTGGCTGCCGCCGCCATGGATCAGCCTCTGCGCTGCGTGGTGGTCGGCCGCAACGCCGTGCTGCGTGTGCGCCCGCAAGACGCTGAATCTTCCCGCGCCCAACTGCAGGTGCTGCTGGCCACCTGGGCCGAGGGCATGCGCTGGCCGCTGCCCCTGCCGCCGGGCGTGGCCTTGCAGTGGCTCAGGGCGCCCGACAACCTCATTGCGCTGGCCGATGCCTACGAGGGCAGTGACTTCAGGCGTGCCGAGAAAGACAAAGACCCGGCCCTGGCCCGTACCTACCCCGCACTGGACGACCTGCTGGCGACCGGTGCATTCGAGCGGCTGGCGCAGGCGGTGTATGCGCCGCTCGAGGCCTGGGCGGCAGAGCTGGAAGTCCAGGCCCTGCCCGATGCGCCCGAAGATGATGCCCAGGAGGACGCATGACCAGCGCACACACCCTCCATCCCCACAGCTTTCCGCTGCGCGGCAGCCACCTGATCGAGGCGAGCGCAGGAACCGGCAAGACC
>CAYSIY010000043.1:0-12960 GCA_964431215.1 uncultured Limnohabitans sp. | reverse complement strand
AAACCGCCTTCGGGCGGTTTTTTCATGGGTGCCTTCGGTGCAGGCCGAGCTTGGGGTCAGGGCGGGTTCATTTCCTGGACGGTGGGTCGGGCAGCAGGCAGGCCTCGGCGACCTGCAGACCGTTGTCCTTGGCGAAATTCATCACGAAATTCCAGGCCATGGGTTCGTGCGCTTCGAGCTCGCGGTTGACCACCACGCATTTGATGTTGCCCATCGTGGTCGGAACACACCAGGGGGAATAGCTCAGGTGGCTGCCGGGAGAACTACCGCCCGGGCGAAACTGGCTCATGACACCCGCCAGACGTTCGGCCCAGTCACTGGGGCGAAACGTTCTGCCATCCTGGGTGACCCCCTGGATGAAGACTTCTTTGGCGGCGTTGGAAACCATCGGATAGAGGCAGGAATTGGACTGTCCAGGCAGCGGGATCGCCGTGCTCTGGCTCTGCCGGGTATTGTATCTTATATAAGACATGAAACCGTCTGGTCAGCCCATGCCCTCTGCTGAAAATCCCTTGACGTGACCGGGTCATCGGCCCGTCCAGGCACCTGCACGAAACCTCCTAAAATCGTGCTTCAACGGCCCTACTTCGTTGGGCCGCTTTTATTTGCAACGGAGTTCACGCATGACCGCCTTCATTGAAGCCGCTTCGCCGCACACCATGAACACCTACGGGCGACTGCCGATCGCGCTCGAACGTGGTCAGGGCTGCCGCGTGTGGGATGTCAATGGCAAGCAATACCTCGATGCACTCGCCGGCATTGCCGTGAACACGCTGGGACACAACCACCCCGAGCTGGTGCCTGCCTTGCAGGATCAGATCGCCAAGATCATCCACAGCTGCAACTACTACCACGTGCCCAACCAGGAAAAACTGGCGGCCAAGCTGGTCGAGCTCTCGGGCATGAGCAATGTGTTCTTCTGCAACTCCGGCCTCGAAGCCAATGAAGCCGCCCTCAAGCTGGCACGCAAGTACGGCCACGACAAGGGCATCGGTTTTCCCAAGATCGTGGTCTACGAAAAGGCCTTCCACGGCCGCTCGATCGCCACGCTGAGCGCCACCGGCAATGCCAGGATCCAGAAGGGCTTCGAGCCTCTGGTGGAGGGTTTCATCCGCGTACCGCTCAATGACATCGAGGCCCTCAAGGCCGCGGCAGCAAACGACCCCGAGGTGGTGGCCGTCTTCTTCGAGACCATCCAGGGCGAAGGGGGCGTCAACCCCATGCGCACCGAGTATTTGCAGCAGGTGCGGGCACTGTGCGACGAGAAAGACTGGCTGCTGATGATCGACGAAGTCCAGTGCGGCATGGGCCGGACCGGCAAATGGTTTGCCCACCAGTGGGCGGGCATTGTGCCGGACGTGATGCCGCTGGCCAAAGGCCTGGGCTCGGGGGTGCCGATCGGCGCGGTGGTGGCCGGCCCCAAGGCTGCCAACATCTTCCAGCCCGGCAACCATGGCGGCACTTTTGGCGGCAACCCGCTGGCCATGCGTGCCGGAGTCGAAACCATCCGCATCATGGAAAAGCACGACCTCATGGGCAATGCAGCCCGGGTGGGTGCGCACCTGAAGGCTTCGCTCGAAAAAGCGCTCGCTGGCGTTCAGGGCATCAAGGACATCCGAGGCCAGGGCCTGATGCTGGGCGTGGAGCTGGACAAACCCTGCGGCGTGCTGACCCAACGCTGCGCCGAAGCCGGCCTGCTGATCAGCGTGACCGCAGACAGTGTGGTGCGCCTGGTGCCTCCGCTGATCATGACCGAGGCCGAAGCCGACGAGGTGCTGGCCATTCTGGTGCCGCAAATCCGGAAATTTTTGGCAGAGCAAGCATGACGATCCGTCACTACCTTCAGTTCACCGACCTCACGGCCGAGGAGTACGCCCACCTGTTTGCGCGTGCCGCCGAAATCAAGCGCAAATTCAAGGCCTACGAAAAATACCACCCGCTGGCAGACCGCACGCTGGCCATGATTTTCGAGAAAGCCAGCACCCGCACCCGCGTGAGTTTCGAGGCGGGCATGTACCAGCTCGGCGGATCGGTGGTGCACCTGACGACCGGAGACAGCCAGCTCGGACGCGCCGAACCGATTGAAGACAGCGCCCGCGTGATCAGCCGCATGACCGATCTGGTCATGATCCGCACCTTCGGGCAGGACAAGATCGAACGCTTTGCACAGTACTCGCGCGTGCCGGTGATCAACGGCCTGACCAACGAATTTCACCCTTGCCAGATCATGGCGGACATCTTCACCTACATCGAGCACCGCGGCTCGATTCAAGGCAAGGTGGTCGCCTGGGTGGGGGATGGCAACAACATGGCCAACACCTGGCTGCAGGCGGCCGAACTGCTGGGCTTCACGGTGCATCTGAGCACGCCCAGCGGCTACGAGGTTGACCAGGCCGTGGCCCGATTGCGCAGCAACGCCAGTTACAAGATCTTCAAGGACCCGCAGGACGCCTGTCGCGGCGCAGACCTGGTGACCACCGACGTGTGGACCAGCATGGGCTACGAAGCCGAAAACGAGGCCCGCAAGAAGGCTTTTGCCAATTGGTGCGTGGACGACAGCATGATGAAGGTGGCCAGGCCTGACGCCCTCTTCATGCATTGCCTGCCCGCGCACCGCGGTGAAGAAGTCGCCGCAGAAGTCATCGACGGGCCCCAAAGCGTGGTCTGGGATGAAGCGGAAAACCGCATGCATGTGCAAAAGGCGCTGATGGAGTTTCTCCTGCTCGGGCAAGTCAATTACTGACGCATCGAGCCATGAGCCACTGCACCACCTGCGGCGCCTGTTGCGCCACGTTCAGAGTGGATTTTTCGCTGTTCGAACACGAAGAAGGCGGCGGCTCGGTGCCGGCCGGCCTGGCGACGCTGATCACGGAGCACACCTGCCGCATGCGCGGCACCGACCACAGCCCGCCGCGTTGCGCTGCGCTCTGGGGGCGCATCGGCGAAAAAGCCACCTGCGGCATCTACGAGTGGCGTCCCTCGCCCTGCCGTGAATTTGAAGAGGGCAGCGACGCCTGCCAGCGCGCGCGATTACGCCACGCCCTGCCCCCACTGAGCGCCTGAGTCGCATTCACACGATGCCCGACATCCGCCAGACCCGCCCCGGCCTGCCGACCGGCCAGTGCGAACGGCGCAAAGCCTGAAAGACACACCATGACCCCACCGCCCCTGACCCTGCAGGACTGTGAAACCCTGGACCGGCACGACCCGCTGCGCTCCTTGCGCGAACAATTCGATCTGCCCGAAGGGGTGATTTACCTCGATGGCAACTCGCTGGGCGTGCTGCCCCGCGCCACGGCCGCACGCGTGGCGCAAGCCGTGACCCGCGAATGGGGCCAGGATCTGATCCGAAGCTGGAACACCGCAGGGTGGTTCACACTGCCTCAGCGTGTGGGCGACAAGATCGCTCCACTGATCGGCGCTCGGGCCGGTGAGGTGGTGGCCGCCGACAGCACCTCGATCAACCTCTACAAAGTGCTGAGCGCCGCCCTGAACATGACCCAAGCCGATGCTCCGCACAGACGGAAAATCGTCAGCGAACGCAGCAACTTTCCGACCGACCTCTACATCGCAGAAGCCTTGTGCAAGGCGCGCGGCTTGACCCTGCACCTGGTTGAGGCCAGAGACATTGATCCGGCCCTGCAGGACGATGTGGCCGTGCTGATGCTCACCCATGTCAACTACCGCACCGGGGCGATGCACGACATGGCGACGCTCACCGCCCGAGCCCATGCGCGCGGCATTCTCTCGGTCTGGGATCTGGCCCACAGCGCAGGGGCCGTACCGATCGACCTGCACGGTGCGCAGGCCGACTTTGCCGTGGGCTGCGGCTACAAGTACCTCAACGGCGGCCCGGGAGCACCGGCTTTTGTGTGGGTCCACCCGCGCCACACCGACCGCTTCTGGCAGCCTCTGGCGGGCTGGTGGGGCCATGCCGCGCCTTTCGAGTTCACGCCGGACTACCGGCCAGCACAGGGCATCACGCGCTACCAGTGCGGCACACAGCCCATCCTGAGCCTCACGGCGCTGGACTGCGGGCTCGACACGCTGCTGGCCGCCGAGCCGCTGGGCGGTATGGCCGCGCTGCGCCGCAAATCCTTGGCACTGACCGGTCTGTTCATGCAGCGGGTGCAAACGCAACTGCACGGCCACGGATTTGGCATCGCCACGCCCGAACAGGAGAGCCGGCGGGGTTCGCAGGTCAGCCTGACCCGGGGCGAAGGTGCCTACGCCATCGTGCAGGCGCTGATTGCACGCGGTGTGATCGGCGACTTCCGTGCCGGCACGCCTTCGGTCGGGTCGGGGCATGCCGCCACGCCCGACATCCTGCGCTTTGGCTTCACACCGCTCTACATTGGCTACGCCGATGTCTGGCAGGCAGCAGAGCAGTTGCGGCAGGTGATGGACACTGGCGAGTGGCGCGACCCCCGCTTTGCGCAGAAACACGCCGTGACCTGAGACAGGCAGGATCAGTCTGAAAACCTGAGTCCCCCGAAGCCCCGCACCAAAGAAAAACGGGCCAGACACCGAAATGTCTGACCCGTTGATCTACAAACTAAATTGTGGCGCGGCTGGCAGGATTCGAACCCACGACCCCTTGGTTCGTAGCCAAGTACTCTATCCAACTGAGCTACAGCCGCGCAAGACCGCTAGTGTAACACACATTACGGGGCTTCCCGAAGCTGTCTGGACTGGGTGTCTGGTAGGCCGTGAGGGACTTGAACCCCCGACCAAGGGATTATGAGTCCCCTGCTCTAACCAACTGAGCTAACGGCCCCCATGCCCGAACGGTCAAGCCGCCATTGTAGTGGGCTTGTCCGGCCGCCTATTTGCCGCTTTGTTGCCGCCTATTTGCTTTGGCTCAGGGCATTGCCGACCAGACGGGCCGTGATGTCGACAATCTGGATCATGCGGTCGTAGGGCATGCGGGTGGGGCCAATAACGCCCAGAGTGCCGACAAGCTGGCCGTCGACTTCGTAGGAAGCGCTGACCACCGACAGCTCCTCCATCGGCACGATCTGGCTTTCACCCCCAATGAAAATCCGGACCCCCTCGGCCTGACTGGAGACATCGAGCAGGCGCATGAGCTGGGTCTTTTGCTCAAACAACTCAAAGGCCCGGCGCAAATGCCCCATGTCGTGCGAAAAATCCGACACCGACAGCAGGTTGCGTTCGCCTGAAATGACCACGTTGTCCGCGTCCTGCGCCAGAGCCTCGGAGCTGACCTGCACGGCCGCCTGCATCAGCGCAGCGATCTCGCCTTGCAGCTTGACCAGCTCCTGCTGCACCCGCGCACGGACTTGTTCGATGGCCATGCCGGCGAAATGGGCGTTGAGGTAGTTGGCCGCCTCGATCAGCTGGCTTTGCGAGTAATCGGCCTCGGTGAACAAGACCCGGTTCTGCACATCGCCCTCCGGGGAGACGATGATCACCAGCAGACGCTTTTCGGACAGGCGCAGGAATTCAATGTGCCTGAAAACCGATGAGCGCTTGGGCGCCATCACCACGCCCACAAACTGCGAGAGGTTCGAGAGCAGCTGCGCGGCGTTGGCAATCACTTTTTGGGGCTGGTCGGGCTGCAGGCTGGGCGTCTGCAGTTGCTCGCGCTGCACGGTGAGCATGGTGTCCACGAAGAGCCGGTAACCCCGGGCGGTCGGAATGCGACCGGCCGAGGTGTGCGGACTGGCGATCAGGCCCAGATCCTCCAGATCGGCCATCACGTTGCGGATGGTGGCTGGCGAGAGCTCCAGGCCCGAGGCTTTGGAGAGGGTACGCGAACCCACGGGCTGGCCGTCGGCGATGTAGCGCTCCACCAGGGCTTTGAGCAACAACTTGGCACGATCGTCGAGCATGGGCTCATTTTAATGATGTAATTTGCCCATGAAATCGCAATTCCGACACGTTGCACTCTTTGGCAGGACCCATGCCACGGTCAGCGGCAGCGCGCTCGAGAGTTCGCGCAAAGTGCTCGACGATGTGGCGAACTTTCTGTCGCGGCTCGGTTGTGAGGTGGTGCTCGACCAGGCCAGCGCCCAACTGACCGGCCTGCACGGTTTCGCGGAACTTTCGCTGGACGACATCGGCAAGCAGTGCGATCTGGGTATCGCGATAGGCGGTGACGGCACCATGCTGGGCATCGGTCGCCAGATGGCACGCCATGGTTTGCCGCTGATCGGCATCAACCAGGGGCGGCTGGGTTTCATCACCGACATCCCCCTCAAGGACTACGCCACCTTGCTGCCGCCCATGCTGCAAGGCCGCTACCAGACCGATCTGCGCAGCCTGATGCATGCGCGTGTGCAGCGTGACGGACACTGCGTCTTCGATGCCCTGGCCATGAACGATGTGGTGGTCTACCGTGGCGGCACCGCCGGCATGATGGAAATGCGGGTGGAGGTCGACGGGCATTTTGTGGCCAACCAGCGTGCCGATGGCCTGATCATCTCGACCCCGACCGGCTCCACAGCCTATTCCTTGTCGGTGGGGGGCTCCCTGCTGCACCCGGCCCTGGGCGGCTGGATCGTGGCCCCGATTGCGCCGCACACCCTCTCCAACCGCCCCATCGTGCTGCCCGACACCTGCGAGGTCGGCATCGAAATCGTTTCCGGGCGCTACGCCAGCGCGAATTTCGACATGCAGTCGCTGGCCTCACTCATGATCGGCGACCGCATCACGGTGCGGCGCTCCCAGCACCAGGTGCGGTTTCTGCACCCCGAGGGCTGGAACTACTTTGACACCTTGCGCAAAAAAATGCACTGGAACGAAGGGGCCTGACCATGGCGCTGACGCACATCACCCTGCGGGATTTTGTGATCGTCCACGCACTCGACCTGGACGTGAGCGGCGGCTTTACCGTGCTGACCGGTGAAACCGGGGCCGGTAAATCCATCCTGATCGACGCCCTGCAACTCGCACTGGGGGGCCGCGCCGATGTCGGCGTGGTGCGTGAGGGTGCCAGCCGCTGCGAGATCAGCGCCGAATTCGACCACACCGCCCTCACCCGCCAATGGCTGCAGGACGCCGGCTTTGAAGCCGGAGAAAGCCTGCTGCTGCGCCGCACCGTCGACAGTGCGGGCAAAAGCAGGGCCTTCATCAATGGCAGCCCGGCCACTGCGAGCCAGTTGCGCGAACTTGGCGAGCATCTGCTCGACATCCACGGCCAGCATGCCTGGCAAAGCCTCACACGGGCCGATGCGGTGCGCCAGTTGCTTGACGCCTACGCCCAGGCCGACACCCGCCCGGTGCGCATCGCATGGCAAGCCTGGCGAGACGCGCGCCAGGCCCTCGACGAGGCCCGGCAGGCCCAAAACACCCTGGCCAGCGAACGCGAGCGGCTGGCCTGGCAAATTGGCGAACTCGACAAACTCGCCCCGCTTGAGGACGAATGGGAAGAGATCAACACCCAGCATGGCCGGCTGTCCAACGCCCAGGCCCTGATCGAAGCCGCGCAGCAGGCCAACGCCCTGCTCGAAGGCGAGGAAGACGCCGGTGCCCTGACCTTGCTGGCCCGCGCCAGCCAGGGCCTGGCCGAACTGGCCCGGGTGGAACCCGAATTCCAGGCCCTGGCCGATGTGCTGGCCTCCGCGCAGGCGCAGGCCGAAGACGCGGCGCACAGCCTGCACGCCTACCTGCGGCGTGCCGAGCTCGACCCCGAGCGTCTGGCCCGGCTCGACGAGCGACTGGGCCTGTGGATGTCGCTGGCCCGACGCTACAAGCGCCCGCCCCAGGAGCTGCCCGCCGTCTGGACGCAATGGAAGCAGGATCTGGCCAAGCTGGATGCGGCTGGCGACCTGGAGGGGCTCGAAGCAGCGCAACAACAAGCCAGCGAGGCCTTTGAGCAGGCCGCCCGCACCCTCTCACGCCAGCGCCAGAAAGCAGCCCCAGCCCTGGCGCAGGCCGTGACGAGCGCCATGCAAAAGCTCGGCATGCAAGGCGGGCGCTTTGAGGTGCTGCTGCAGCCCCTGGCGCAAGCCGCGCAGCACGGCCTCGAAGACGTGCAGTTTCTGGTGGCTGGCCACGCAGGCAGCACGCCGCGCCCAGTGGGCAAGGTGGCTTCGGGCGGTGAGCTCTCGCGCATCGCGCTGGCCATTGCCGTGACCACCAGCGAACTCGGTGAAGCCGACACCCTGATTTTTGATGAGGTCGACTCCGGTGTGGGCGGCGCGGTGGCCGAAACCGTGGGGCGCCTCATGAAGCAGCTCGGCCGTCACCGCCAGGTGCTGACGGTGACCCACCTGCCGCAAGTCGCCGCTTGCGCCGATCACCACCTGGTGGTGAGCAAACAGGTCTCGGGCGGCCAGATCGGCAGCCAGGTCGCCCCCACCCTCGGCGAAGACCGGGTGGCTGAAATCGCCCGCATGCTCGGCGGTGAAAAGCGCTCGGCCACCACCCTGGCCCACGCCCGCGAGATGCTGGGCACCCTCGCCACCTGAAACCATGGACATCATCCTGATCACCGGCATGTCCGGCTCCGGCAAATCGGTGGCGCTGCGCGCCCTTGAGGACGCAGGCTACTACTGCGTCGACAACCTGCCCCCCGAGCTGCTCATCCACTTCGTCAAGCTCGAAGAACAGCAAAAGGAAAACCGGCTGGCCATTGCCATCGATGTGCGCAGCGCCACGTCATTGCACCTCATCCCCGAGCAGCTCGAAGTGCTGCGCGAGATGGGCATGACCGTCAAATCCCTCTTTCTGGACGCCACCTCCGATACCCTCTTGCGTCGCTACTCCGAAACACGCCGCAAGCACCCTCTGTCTGGCGCGTCCAAACCGCAAAGCGACAAGGCCCTGATCGAGACCATCGAGTTCGAACGCGAGCTGCTGTCCAATCTGCGCGAACGCGCCCATGTGATCGACACCAGCTTGCTGCGCTCTTCCCAGCTTCAGACCTACGTCAAGACCCTGGTGAGCGCCCCAGCGGCGCAACTCACGCTGGTGTTTGAATCTTTCGCCTTCAAGCGGGGCGTTCCCAACGATGCGGACTTCGTCTTCGACGTGCGCATGCTGCCCAATCCGCATTACGAGACGCATCTGCGTGCCCTCACGGGCCAGGATGCGCCAGTGCAGGACTACCTGCGCGAGTCAGCCGAGGTCGAACGGATGCAAAAGCAGATCGAAGACTTTCTGCGGCAATGGATCCCGGCCATCCAGAATGACCACCGCAGCTACGTCACGGTGGCCATCGGCTGCACCGGTGGCCAGCACCGATCGGTCTATCTGGTCGAAATGCTGGCCGAACGGTTCGCAGGCCTCTGGCTCACCCTCAAGCGCCACCGCGAGCTCGACGGGCACTGACGCGGGCCGATCCCCGGGTCAAGCCCAAGGAGCAAGGCTGACCGTCATTCCCGGCCTGACCGGGAATCCATGCCTTCAATGCCTTGGTAGAGCCAGGGCACGTCCATCACTCTCGCCCCCAGCACCCCCATGGCCAGGTTGCGGCCCCAGCGGATGGGGCCCTGCGCGTGGAATATCCGGCCATTGCGAATCGCCCTCTGCTGCACCTGCGCATTGCGCCGCCAGCGCAGTTCGGCATAGCGCTGCACCCGCTCGGCCACCGAACCCTCAGTACGCCAGGACTGCGCCAGCACCTGCGCGTCTTCAATCGCCATGCCAGCGCCCTGGGCCAGATACGGTCGCATCGGGTGCGCGGCATCGCCGAGCAAGGCCACCGCCCCCCGGCCCATCTGCGCCGCCGAGCTCAGTGTCGGCCGCTCATTGAGCGCCCACAGCCGCCAATCGGGCACGGCCTCCAGGGTCTGCCGCAGCGGCCGGCACAGGGGCCCCAGGGCGGCAAACAGCTGCGCCGCCTGCGCGGCCTGGTCCCAGTCCTGCGGATGGGCCGGACGTGCGCCCTGCACGATCACCACCACATTGAGCGACCGTCCGGCCTGCACCGGGTAATGCACGATGTGCAGACGAGGGCCCATCCAGACCGTCACCTGTGGCTGCAAAGGCGGCGACGACAAAGGCAGCAGCCCACGGTAGGCCAGGTGGCCCGAAAAACGAGGTGTATCGGTCAAACCCAGCGCCTGCCGGCTGCGGCTCCAAAGACCATCGGCCCCGACCAGCAAGGCCGGGGTTCGCTCAAGCCCCTGCTCGGTACGCACCCGCATGCGGCCTGGCCCCTGCTCGACTTCGGCCAGGCGCTCGCCCAGCCGCAAGGGCACACCCCGTTGCTGCACCGCCTGCAACAACAGCGCCTGCAGGTCAGCGCGGTGAATGCAGGCGTAAGGCGCAGCGTAGAGCCGCTCGGAGCGTTCACCCAGCGGCAGTTCGCCCAGCACGCGGCCTGTGCGCGCATCGCGTGCCAGCAGAGCCTCGGGCCAGCAAGCCACGCGCTGCAGCCCCGCATGCAGCCCCCATTCACGCAGGATGCGGGTCACGTTCGGGCCGATCTGGATGCCTGCGCCCACCTCGGCCAGGGCGGGAGCCTGCTCGATCAGCTCAAGCTGCGCCCCCTCAAGCGATAAGGCCAGTGCCGCAGCCAGACCGCCAATACCGCCGCCAGCGACCAGGATGTCGGGTGCAGCCGCATCCATGTCCGCACGATCCCTCAGCCCGCAGGCCTGAACTGGTAGCCGTTGCCCGAGGTCTCGATGGTGCCAAACGCCGGGAACGGGAAGTGAAAGCCCCCGGCCACCATCTTCTCGCGCACCAGCATGTCAAAGACACGTCGGCGGGTCTGGCGGGCCATTTCGGGATTCATGTCGAACATCACCGACCAATCGGGTGCGCGGGCAAACAAGGCCGGCACGTTGGTAATGTCTCCGACATAAGCAAACGATTGACCGCCGGAATCGATCCTGAAGAGGGTATGGCCCGGCGTATGACCGAATGCAGCGACCGAAGTGATGCCCGGCGCAACCAACGCACCCGGCTCGAACTTCACGAGCTGATCGCCATGAAGATTGCCCAGGGCGCGGCGAACCCCCATGAATGCGCCCCTCATGGCCGGCGGTGCGCTCTCCATGCGCGCATCGTCCATCCAGAAAGCGTGCTCCACCGACGGCACGTGCACCCGAGCGTTGGGATACACCAGCGCACCGCTGCGGTAACGCAAGCCATTGATGTGGTCGCCATGGAAATGGCTGAGCACCACGTTGTTGATGTCTTCAGGCCGCAAGCCAGCGGCTGCCAGATTGGCCAGCAGCTTGCCGGTGGTCGGCGGCCCGTTGTCTGCAAAGCCGGTGTCGAACAAATAACGCTGATCGCCGTGGATCAACAGAAACGGGGTGTAGGGCACATCGATGTAATCGGTCGGCAGGCTTTGCGAGGCCAGCAGAGCCTTGACCTGCTCAAGCGGGGCATTGGTGACGAACTCCTCGCCCAAAGGACGGCGCACCGCGCCGTCATTGAGGGCAATCACCTCCATGGCACCGAGCCTCATGCGCCGAAAGCCCGTGGCCGGCAAAGTGGGCAGGCCGAAATTGGGCGCGGCCTGCGACCAGACCGACGAAAACGTCAGGGCCGAAGCCCCCACCAGACCCGCACCCAGAAAAGAACGACGATCAAGCATGTGCATCTCCTTGAAGAATGCCTGCACCATAACAGATCGGTGTGCTGTGCGCCCCGTCACACACGCCCCCGTCATCCTCGCGAACGCGAAGGCGGGCGTAACGGGCGAGGCTGACCGGGTATGTCGGCAAAGGCTTGCCGCGTCGTTCAGCTCGTAGACGGGTCTTTCAGCAGCATCTGACGTGAAAAAGCCAAAAACTCAGCCAGATGCGATTGAATGATGCTGACCGTGACAGGCAATTGCAGCGCCTGGTATTGGCTTTGCACAGCAGCACATCATCGGCCATACACGCTTCCTCTTTGTGTCGCGTCTTTCATCAATCCTGCGCGGGCTTCGGTCAGAGCCACGTTTTCGCTCAGCGTGGCCGCTTCCAACAAGCCCACCCGGACATCCTTGCGCCACCAGGCTTCTTTGTGCATATCTGAAGGGGCAGATCAAGAGGCCGCGCCTTGTGAGCGAAATCCGAAATTCTGAATCAAGAAGTTGTGCGCATCATTGCCATCAAAGTCTTTGGGGTTCAGCGCATGCCCGTGCGGATAAAGATTGGCATAAGCTGCCGCAATCAATGGGCGCGCTTCGTATGGGCCCCTCTCCTCGTAATACACATGCAAGTTATGCGCTGGCAAGAACTGTCCGTAGCGTGTACGAAAAACTTCCAGACCAAGGGTATCGCATTCGGCCATGGCGGCAAGAAGGTGAGGGAGTTGAATCGTATTCCACTGCATTTTCATTTTCCTTTCCGCAGATTTAAAACCCAAGGCTCGAAGAAACAAATACTTCAAACGATAGCTCTTCGCCTTTAAAATGGGATCCTTCATTTTCAACCGCCAAAAGCTCTTGACCAGAATAACCACAACTGTCAACAAAAATACAAACAGGCCAGCCATCATAGCCATATAAATACGGCGCGGTCTGGACTTATGCTCGGGGACTTTTGCCACATCCAGAATCTGTACTTTTACACCCTCCCGCGCCTCATCTGCGCGAGCAATTTCATATTGCCTCGAAAAAATATCATGGAGATTTTCAAAGTATTTGAAATTACGATAGGCTGAAATATAATCTCTTCCAGAGCCACCTTCGCGCACAATTTCTACATCATCAGCCTGCTGCCGTGCCAACTGATTGCGCAAGTTGCCCAGTTCATTCTCCGCCAATTTAATGTCAAGTGCATTGGGATTGTAATAACCACGCATAGCGCCCAATTTAATCTCTTGTGCCATGATCTGAGCCTTGAGGGCAGAAACTGAAGCCAAGGCAGACGCAGGATTGGATTTAAGAACCTTGTCTGATACACCGGTTGATTTCAGATCAATCTCTGCCTGTATCAATTGCTCTTTGGTTTGCTTAAGTTGCCTCTCAAAAAATAACCGTCGATGCTGTGCTTCGGTCACTGCCAAACGAGAAAGCAATTTCTGAAATTCCTCCACATAGCCATTCGCCAT
>CAYSIY010000042.1:0-13413 GCA_964431215.1 uncultured Limnohabitans sp. | reverse complement strand
GCCCTCAAAGACGGGCGGCATGAAGCGCCCGATGGCCTTGGCGTCGATGATGGAATACGCCACCTGCCCGGGCTGCTGAGCCACCAGCCGTCCCCAGATGGCGTAGCGCTTGGGCCAGAAGTCTTCGCCCTCGTCGTAAAAGCGGCGCGCCTCGCGGTTGACCACCACGCCCAGCGAGACGCAATCGATGCGGGTGCAGATGCCGCCGTCGTACAAAGGGGCGCGGGCATCGATGGCCACCATGTGCGCCTGCGTCGGGTCGCCGATCATGTCGGCTCCCTGCGCCATCATGAACTTGAGCAAGGTGCCCTGGTTGAAGCGTGTGCCGCGAATGAGGAACTGGTCAGCCGGGTATTCGCCGCGTTCATTCTGTCCCCAGGCCTGGCGCAGCCATTCGCGGTTGGACTCGAAGCCCCCGGCGGCCAGCACGCAGGCGCGGGCCTCGATGCGTTCGCGCCGCACCTGGCCGTCGGGCTGCTTGTGGCTGACCCAGGCGGCCACAAAGCGGCCATCGTCGAGCTCCAGCTCAGCGACCTCGGCGTTGTAGTCGATCTGCACGCCCAGGCTTTCGGCGCTGCGGTAATAGGCGTTGATGAGCGCCTTGCCCCCACCCATGAAGAAGGCATTGGTACGGGCGGTGTGCAAAGCGCCAGACAAGGATGGCTGAAACCGCACGCCGTGCCGGGCCATCCAGGGGCGGCAGGTGGCCGAATGCCGGATCACCAGCCGCGCCAGCGTCTCGTCGGTCAGCCCGCCGGTGACCTTGAGCAGGTCCTGCCAGAACTCTTCTTCGGGGTAGGCGTCCACCAGCACGTCCTGCGGGGCGTCGTGCATGCAGCGCAGGTTGCGGGTGTGGCTGGAGTTGCCGCCGCGCCACTCGCGGGGTGCGGCTTCGAGCACACGCACGCTGGCCCCGGCTTCGCGCGCCATCAGGGCGGCGCAGAGGGCGGCATTGCCGCCGCCAATCACCAAAACATCGGTACTCACGTCAGGTTTCCTCCGGTCAGGCGCGGAGTATGGGGGATGGGGGCCTCTTCAACAAATGAAAATATGTCCGCGATTGTCTCGATGATCGAAACAATCGACCGGACTGCCTGTGGTCAGCCAGGCCAGCTTGAGAGAGGGCGCTCATGGAGCGCTCAGGGGGCGCTCAGGGCCGGATGCCCGCCTTGGCCATGCGCAGGACGATGTCGCTGAAAGCCTGCGCCGCTGGCGAGAGCGTCGCCCCCTTGCGGCGCACCAGCACGATCTTGCGGCGCACGACCGGCGACTTGAGCGCGATGCGCACCACCCCTGGCCGGTCGCCATCGGCGCAGGTGGTGGCGGGCATGATGGCGCAGCCCACCCCTGCGGCCACCAGATTGAGCGCGGTGGCATGGTGCTGCACCTCGTAGTGGCCCTGCAGCTCGATGCCTTTTTGGGCCAACTGGTAGTTCATGACGATGCGGGTGCCGGTAAAGCTGCTGACCTCGATCAGGTCGTCCAGGTCCATGTCGGCCCAGGTCAGCCAGGGGCGGCGGCTGAGCGGGTGCGTGTCGCGGCAATAGAACATCAGGGGGTCATCAAACAACGCGGTCTCTTCGAGCTCGGCCTGCCTGACCCCCTGCACCGTCACGCCGAGTTCGGCCTGATGGCCCAGCACGGCCTCGCGGATTTCGGTGGCGCTGGCATCGACCAGCCGGATGCGGTTGCCCGGAAACTGGTCGCGGTATTGCCGGATCAGCCCCGGCAACACCGAGGTGGCCAGCGTGGGCACACAGGCCAGGGTGAAGTGGCCCTGGCCGGCCTTGGAGGCGTCCTTGAGCTGGCTGAAGGTGCTGGCCATGTCCTGCACCAGCGCACGGGCCTTGGGCAACAGATCGCGCCCCACCGGCGTCAGGGCCATGTGGCGGGTGGTGCGGTCAATCAGCTTGAGCTCCAGATAGTGCTCAAGCTTCTGGATGCGACGGGTCAGGGCGGCCTGGGTCAGGTGGAGCTTGTCGGCGGCCTTGTTGAAAGCCCCGAGTTCGGCCACCGTGACAAAGGCCTGCAGGCCGTCGAAATCGATCTTCATGCGCGGGAGCTGCCCAAAAGGCGGTGATTGTTGCCCGAAAGCACCCCCCTGTCGAGGTGCGTGCCGGGCGCAAGCCGCGCCGCATGCGGCCCGGCGCGTCCACCGCCCATCAAGCGGCCAGGTCCAGGGCCTGTGCCAGGCGCAGGTCTTCGAGCACCTGCCGCCAGTGCGAGAGTTCAGACTGCACGTGCCGCCCCAGCGCCTGCGGCGAACTGCTCTGCACCTGCACGCCATCGGCCAGCAGATGGGCGATGGTCTCGGGGTCGGCCAGCACCGTGTTGAGTGCCGCATTGAGGCTCTCGACCACCGTTGCTGGCGTGCCGGCAGGGGCAAAGAGGCCATACCACTGGGTCAGATCGAGCGCCTCCAGGCCCAGCTCGCCAAAGGTGGGCAGTTGCGGCCACGACGGCAACCTCTGCGGGCCGGCCACCGCCAGCGCCAGCAGCTTGCCGGTCTTGAGGTAAGGCAGGGCGCTGAACAGGCTGGGCACCATCCACTGCGCCTGCCCGCGCACCAGCGCATTGAGGGCGGGAGCCGCGCCGGCATGCGTCACGCCCTCGGCCTCCAGGCCATGGCGGCCCAGCAAAATTTCTGCGGCCAGGTGCGGCACGGTGCCCTCACCCGCCGAGGCGTAGTTCATGGCCTGGGGCCGGTCGCGCAGTTGCGCAAGCAGATCAGTGGCGCTCCGGAGGCCTTGACCGGCCCGCACCACCAGCACGCTGGGCGAATGGCCAACGAGGCCCACCGGCGCAAAGTCTGACAGCGGGTCGTAGCGCACCTCCTGCATGACCGGGTTGATGCCGTGGGTGGCGATGTAGCCGAACATCAGGGTGTGGCCATCCGGACGTGCAGCGGCCACGTATTCGGCGGCCACGCTGCCGTTCGCCCCCGCCCGGTTGTCCACCGCAATCGACTGCCCAAGCTGGGGCCCCAGCTTGCGTGCCAGCACCCGGGCCATGGTGTCGTTGCCTCCACCGGTACTGGTGGGCACGATGATGGTGATCTCTTCGCTGGGGTACTCGTTCTGGCTCGGCTGTGCCTGTTCGGGCGGGAAAACGTAATCGGGCAGATGCAGTTCGCCCTGCATGATCTTGCGGGCGGTGCGCACCAGCGCGGCCTTTTGCACCACCGCATCGTCGCCCTCGCCCGCCACGGTCACATCGATGTCGATCTGACCCTGCGGATGCACCACCGACAGCAGATGACGTCCGCTGGCCCGCACCAGCCCGGAGGCCACCGTTCCCGGCAGCGCAAAGGCGGTGCTCACGCCAATGGCCCCGGTGACGGCATGCGAGGCATGGCAGCGGTGCGGCGTGAAGTAACGCGAGACGATGCTGTCGGGGCTGTCGCCCGGGCTGACGATGACCGGCTTGGGCACCACACTGCCTGACACATCGCCCAGGCCCATGCGCCTGCCGGCCTCCAGGCGCATCGCCTCGATCTTCTCCAGCAAAGCCGCATGGGCATCGAGCTCGGCCGGACGTTCGCGTCCGCTCAAGCCCAGATCGCTGGCACGCACCACCATCAGGGGCATGGCAGCATCGATGCAGGTCACGGGCACGCCTTCAATGCGCTCGGTCCGGTGGCCCGTGGGAAACAGATGCCCTGTGACCGCGCCCCAGGCCTCCAGAAAGTTCAGCAGGATCGGGGCGGCGGTGCCGGCCACCCCGTCAATCCGGGCCTGGCCTTCGTAGGTGACCCGGCCGCCCGGCGTCTGCACCGTGGCCTCGATCCTGGCCCCGGTGTTGACGTTGTGAATGCGCACGGTGGTGGTGCCGTCCTGCGCTTCGATCAGCCCCTGCTCAATGGCGAACGGCGCGACGCCCGAGAGCATGTTGCCGCAGTTGGGGCGGGTGTCGACCGACTGGTGCCCCACCCCCACCTGGGCAAAGAGGTAGTCCAGATCGCAATCGGGCAGGGCAGACCTTGAGACGATGGCCACCTTGCTGTTGAGGGTGCTGTTGCCGCCCAGGCCATCGAGCTGCAAGGGGTCGGACGCGCCAATGGCCCCGATCAGGGCCTGGTCGCGGGCGACCGGGTCAGCGGGCAGCCAGTCCTTGAGGAAGAACGGCCCACGGGAGGTGCCCGCGCGCATGAGCACACAGGGAAGGGTTCGCTGGATGCTGGACATCAGTCGGCCTGCAGCTTGGCTTTGACCACCACCTGACGCCATTTGGCCAGGTCCTTGCGCACCATCTCGCCCAGTTGCTCGGGGGTGCTGGTTTCCACATCGGCCCCATGGCCTTCGATGCGCTGGATGATCTCCTTGTCGGTCAGGACCTTGTTGAGGGCCTGGTTCAGGCGCACGATCTGCTCCCGGGGCGTGCGGGCGGGCGCGAAGATGCCGTACCACTGGTCCACCTCCACGCCCTCGATGCCTTGCTCCTTGAGGGTGGGCACATCGGGCAGCAGGGCCGAGCGCCTGGCCCCGGCAATGGCCAGGCCCTGAAGACGCCCTGCCTTGACGAAGGGGGCTCCGGTGAACAAGCTGGGGAACATCACCTGCGTCTGCCCACCAATGGTGTCATTGATCGCAGGCGCAGAGCCTTTGTAGGGCACGTGCAGCATGGCCGTCTGTGTGGCCATCTTGAACAGTTCGGCCGCGAAATGGGGGGCGGTGCCATTGCCCGCCGAAGCCACGCTGTAGGCGTCCGGCTTTTCCTTGAGCAGGCGCACCAGATCCTTGACATCGCGGACCTTGAGCGAGGGATTGACCACCATGAGCGTGGGCGAATAGCCGACGAGGCCGACCGGCTCGAAATCCTTGACGGGGTCGTAGCGCAGCTTTTGCAGGGCCGGGTTCATGGCATGGGTGGCGATGTAGCCGAACATCAGGGTGTTGCCGTCGGGGGCGGCCTTGGCCACGTACTCGGCGGCCAGTGCGCCATTGGCGCCCGCTCTGTTCTCGACGATCACCGGGCGACCGAGCAGCACGCCCAGCTTTTGCCCGACCGTGCGGGCCATGGCGTCATTGCCGCCACCGGCAGCCGTGGGCACCACGATGGTGATCGGTTTGTCGGTCTGGGCATGGCCCCATGCGCTGGCCAGTGCCAGCAGCAGCGCACCGCAATGCTTGAGAAGTTGTTTCATGTTGGGTCTTTCATTTTTTCCGGGCCAGCGCAGGCCCGCACATTCAAGGCTGCGAATGGTGGCGCAAATGCCCTCTTTGTTGAAGTGCAACTTTTAATATGATTGGTGCATGAAACGCATCAATTTCGATCTGCAGCAATTGCAGGCCTTCATTGCGGTGGCCGAGCGCGGCAGTTTTCGGGCAGCGGCAGACCAGATCCACCTCTCGCCACCGGCCCTGAGCCGACGCATCGATAAACTCGAATCCATCATCGGTGCGCGACTGTTCAACCGGACCACTCGGGAGGTGGAGCTGACCAGCCTGGGGCGTGTGTTCCTGGAGCGTGCCAGGTCCGCCATTGACGACCTCGAATCGGCCATCCTGGGCATCTCGGACATCGCCGCCACGCGCAGCGGGCGGGTCACGGTGGCCTGTGTGCCCTCGGCGGCCATCTACTTTCTGCCGCAGGTGATCAGCAGTTTTTCGGCCAAGTACCCCTCGATCCGCATCCGGGTGATTGACGAATCCATGAACCAGACCCTGCAGAGCGTGCTGACGGGAGAGTCGGACTTCGGCATCGGTTTCATGAACACGCTCATGCCCGAAATCGCCTTTGAGGGCATCCACGACGACCCCTTTGTGGTGGCGATGCGGCGCGACCATCCCCTGGCCACACGCAGCGCCCTGAACTGGTCGCAGATCGAACCGGAACGCCTGATTTCAGTGGCACGCAGCAGCGGCAACCGGCAACTGCTCGACGATGTGATGAGCAAGGTCGGGCTCCATCCGGACTACGCCTTCGAGGTCAGCCACATTGGCACCTTGCTGGGCATGGTCGAAGCGGGGCTTGGGATTGCCGCCGTGCCCCGAACCGCCTTGCCGGCCAATCACCCCACTGTGGTGGGGCTGCCACTGCGCAAGCCCACCATCTCGCGCAGCCTGGGCCTGCTGCGCAAACAGGGCAGCGCCTTGCGCCCTGCCGCAGCGATGTTTCACGAACACCTGCGCGCCGCGCTGCGCAAGCGTCGTCTGCCCTCAGGCGGTTGACGCGACCCGGGCGCGATGCCCGGGCTGCAGGCCTCAGAACTGGTACTTGCGCAAGCCGCCATCGACCGGGATGACCGCCCCGGTGATGTAGCCCGCCAGCGGCGAGGCCAAGAAGGTGACCAGATTGGCCATGTCTTCGGGCTCGCCATAACGCCCGACCGGAATCTCGTTTTCGCACTGCCACTGGCGGTATTCGGGCGTGTAGTTGCGGAAAATCTGTTCGGAGTGGATGCGCCCCGGGGGCACGCAATTGACGGTGATGCCATGCTTGCCGACCATGCGCGAGAGGCCCTTGGCCCAGCTGTGCAGACCGGCCTTGGCACAGAAGGCCCCGTTGGTGTGTTCGGGCTCGCTCTTGCCGGTGATGTTGATGATGCGGCCCCAGTGGCGCTCGATCATCTGGTCAATCAGGGCATCGGCCACCTGGCGCGGGCGGTGAAAGTTGAGCGTGATGGCTTCCTGCCAGGCCGCCTCGCTCACATGCAGGTCCTTGAAGCTGCGGGAGCCGCCCGCGTTGTTCACCAGAATGTCCACATGCCCCAGGCCGGCGATGGCGGCGGCCGCCAGCTTGCTGGCCGCGTCTTCTTCGTACAGGTCAGAGGCAATGATGACGGGTGCGTGCCCGCCTGCGGCGACGATCTCGCTGGCCAGCTCCTGCAGCTTGTCGACACGCCGGGCTGACACCGCCACCCGCACCCCTTCTGCGGCCAGGGCTTTGGCAATGCCGCGCCCGATGCCCACGCTGGCACCGGTCACCAGTGCCGTTTTGTCCTTGAGTTGCAAATCCATGAGTTGTCTCCTTCAGGCAAAAAACGCTCACTATAGGCCGGATTGTCCGTGGCAACAGCCCGACCCGGACACAGGGGCGCGCGCTCTCGGCCCTAAGGCCCAGGCCTCAGGCGAAGCTATCGCCCATCAGGCTGTTGAACCATGTATTCATCTGGCGGAAGTTGGCCGCTGTGATCGAAGCAGATTCGGTGGCTCGGGCACCTGCCGTCTGGCCCCCCTGGGCCGCCAGCAGCATTTTTTGACTGACCGGATCGTATTGGTAGACCGCTGTCAACCACGAGGCGGTCGATGCAGTCACTGGCGAGTAGCAGGCTGAATTGGCCACCGGCGCAGGGTCAGGGCTTTGGCCCGCAAGGCCACGAATGATGGCATCTGCACAAATTTTGGCCTCCTGGTTCGCAACATGGCCCGCTTTGGGCAATCCACAGCTGGCGGCGTCACCGATCACATGCACACCGGCAACAGCGGTTGATTCGTAATTGAGCACATTCACCACACACCAGCGCCCGTCGGCACTGTTGTTGAGTCCAGCTTTGGCCAGCCATTGTCCGGTGGCGCTGCCTGCCGCCCGCTGTGGCGCAATGGGGTTGATGACCCGCGCCTTGATGGTCTTGGGTGCGCCCACTGCATCCCGGAAATCCACCTGTCTGGTCGTCGGGTTGATCTGAATGTCGCTGATACCCGCCTGGTAATCAATCACCCCTTTGTGCAGGGCATTGAAGGCATAGGTGAAGTTCTCGACTTCTGCCTGTATGGAGAGGTTTTCATCCAGCACCATGACTTTGGAGGCTGCACCTTTGTAGGTCTTGAGGTAGTCTGCCACCAGGCAGGCACGTTCATAAGGCCCCGGAGGACAACGGTAAGGCGCCTTTGGAATGGTCATGACAAACACATCGTTGTCAGGCATGGCGGCCAACTGGCTGCGCAGGAGTTCGGTTTGCGCACCCGCACGCCAGGCGTGCGGGGTTTGGCTTTCATAGTCGGTTTGGGTCAGACCATAGGCATCCATGAAGTCGACACCCGGGGCGACGATCAGGCGGTCATAGCTCAGCACCGTGCCATCTGACAGTGTCACGGACCTGGCGGCGGGGTGAATGCCCTCTACCGCCGCCCGCTTGACCACGACACCGTATTTGGCCGCCAGACTGGTGTACCCATAGGCCAGACTGTTGATGGAGCGGCTGTTGTTAAGCACCAGATTGCTCATGATGTTGGAGGTATAGGCCAGACTCGGCTCGACCAGGGTGACTTGAATGCCGACGCCTCCCCACAAGCGCAGATACTTGGCCGCCGTCACGCCCGCCATGCCACCGCCGATGACCACAATTTTTCCGCTCAGTCCTGTGTTGGCAGGTGCAAACGTGGTGTTGTCTGCCGATTTGTATTTGTCTTCATAGTCGTAGCGTTCATGGGAGTCGTCGTCATCGGCTTTGCCCAGAATCGGAACAATGCCCGAGGACATGGCTGCAGCAGCCAGCATCAGTATTTTTCGGCGTGAGTTCATGGGTGCATGGGTTTTCATGGTGGTGCCTTCCCTTTTCATTGTTGAAGGTAGCTGATAATGGCGTTGAGTTGTGCCGTGGTGTAGCCCTGCGCATGCGCTGCCATGATGGAGCTGCTGGCTGGTCGACTCAGGTATTCCCGAACCTCGGAGGCCTCTTTGCCCCGGATGTTGTCAAAGCCCCCTATGCCGCCCGTACCATGACACTGGAAGCAATTGGAGGCCAGCAAACGGCCCGCCGTATTGGCTGGCTGCAGGCGAACGACTGGCTTTGTCGCAGTCGCCCTGACCAGATCAATGGCAGCCTTTTCCGAACCTGGCGTGACGAGCTTGGTGTAGGGATTCGAGCTGCTTTTTCCGCGCTCGCGATCAATCCGGTCTGCGGTGCGTGCAATGTCGTCATCTCGATCAGATTCCATGCGGCTGCGCACTTCGTCCAAGGCTTTCAAGGCCACTTTGGCACCGTCATGGCCGTAGTATCGAAGCCCGGTTCGCACCGACCTGTCCAGAGCAGATGCCAATTGACGAGCGGCACTGGAGCTTTGCAAGGGCAGCGAAGCCACCAGCTGAGCGACATCGACCGGTGTCGACTGGACACGAATCGCCTGAGCCAGCGCTTTGATGACACGTTCCTGCGATTCATGTGACGCCTCGCCAGATTGAGCGTTGGCGGCAGCCAGCAACTGAATCGAGCGTTGCAGCGTCACGGCCTGCGTGTAAATGCCTGGCGCATTGGCAATCGCGGCGACCGGATCGGTCGAGAGTTGATCGACCGTCAGACCCAGGGCTGCGGCAACCTTTTGCTTCGCTGTCGGAACATCCGCAGCATACTGGTAGGCCACCATGGCATCGACCAGGGTGGTCAGGGGCGTGATCACCTGTGCCTGTTGGATGGACTCAACAGGCGCTGACAGCTTGCCGGTGAAGACCAGCCCAGTGTCGGAGTCCACGCCACCTGTGACGATCACCGGCAAGCCCGTCACCGATCCAGCGGTGGCTCCGAGATCCAGCGTGTATCGCCCGCTCTGATCGGTACTTGTGGCAGGCTCTCCGGGGTCTTGAACGCCGTTACGGTTGACATCCAGAAAAACCGAGGCCCCCTGAATGTAGCCATCCACCGCCATGCCACTGAGGATATTTGCAGAGGGCAGGGCGCCAGAACTACCGCTGCCCCCGCATGCGGTGACGAGCAAGACGGCCGACACTGCTGCCGACAATGGAATTTTGAATTTGGCAAAGGAGGGGGTTGACATGGTCTTTCCTGGTGGGTTTCAGTCTTCGAGATCAATTTCAAGGGCATACCAGCGCCCGTTGCGGCGGCTGGCCTTGACCTCCACCTGCGGCAGAGGTGTTTGGCGCAGCAGGCTGTTGTTTTCAGTGTTGTTGTCGTAGTCGAAGGTCTGGCCCCGAACTTCAAATGTCTGGGGTGTCACCTTGCTGACGACACCGTAGAACTCAAACTCCTGAGACTCCATTCGGGCCGAGCTTTTGACCTCGACCTGGGTGGCCAGCAATTGGCCAGCGCGGATGTTTCCTTCGATCTCCACCACCACCCCTGCATTCAAATTGCCGGTGATGCGTGCATTTGCGGCATTGACAGGGATGCCATTGACCACAAAGCTGGCATTGGACTGATAAGCCGTGATGCTGCCCTGCACCTCGGCTTCGTAGTCGTGATCGCCCGACAACTCAGCCAAAGGAGAACTGACAAGCTGGATGCGCGTGGCGGTCCATATTCCCGCTGTAGATACTGGATGGAGCTGAACGCGTACGAAGTCGTTTTCTGCCGTGTTGGCTGGCAACACGCCGGCAGCCTCCCAACGGATCGGTGTCAAGCCCAGTTTGGCAGTGCGGTTGACCCGATTGATCTGGGTGATCGAACCGCTGAGTTTGTAACTGCCTGGCTGCGCATCGGAAACCTCAATCCGACTGGCCTGGATATGTCCATCCACAGGGTCTACATAGCCATAGACCTCGACATATTGGTCGGCCTTGATGTTGGCGTACTGGCTCGTGACACCATCCACGAGCGTGGTGGACAGAACGTCCACCGTGTGGCCAAGCACTTCAAAGCTTGTCGTGCCAATGTTGCTGACCGGGCCTCTCCACTCGCTGCCATAGGTGATGCTGTACGCCGTTGCTGTGGGCAGGCTGGTGGTGGATGCCGCTGGGGTAACCGTCGACCCCTCGATCGTGACTACCATGCCCAGTTGCAATTCGGTATGGTGAGCACTCGTGTCGTCCGACGCAACAATGCGGGCGGCATCGTCGTTGTAGCGAATGCCATTGACGATGATGGAACCCAGGCCCGTGATCGTTCCGGAGGTGAATGAGCCAGTGCCCCCGCTGGAAAGCCCGGCAATGTCTGTGCCGCTGCCGCCACACCCGGCGAGTTTTGCCAGCAGTCCGGTGATGCCCAGCAATGCCGCTCTTCGTGTGAAGACCGATGGTGGATTGATTTTCATGGAGTTCCTTCATTTGCCGCTGTTTGCTCGGGGTTCGGCTGGGCCTGCGTCATGGCCCTCATGTACGAGTACAGACCAATGCGAAGCTGTTGGGTTTGCTCACGCCCCAGTGCTTTGTCCTGGTCCATCAGGGCTTGAAGCTGGGGACCGATTTGCGTCATCAGATCGCGCCACTGCGCTGTGATCATGGCTTTGGCTGCTTCCAGCGATTGCTCTGACAGTTCGTCTGCCAGAAGAGATTGCTCGAAATGCCTGTTGCCGCCATGCAGGACGTTGTCCACACTGGCCTGGAGGTGGTCGCCGACGTTGACCCCCATGTAGCCCACCATCTGAGGCCATTCAGTGGTCGGCACAAAGATGTCCCGCACGACGGACACGGTGTCGTTTTTTTCGTTATGGGTCACGAGTCCACGTCGCACCATGTCCGCGAGGATCGACTTGGGATGCACATCCTTGGTGACACTGCTGGCCAGCGCCTCAAAGCTGGGGGACTCGCCTGTGCGAGGAAGCCGGATAGGCAGCCCTCTTTTATTGACGTATTCGGATTGGGACGCCCAGTAAGTGAGCACATCCGTCGCGACCGTGCGGGTCGACGGCTGCCCCGGGATCTCTTGTGATTGCAGACGGGCCACTTCGCGCCGGGTCAGTCCGGTCATGGTGCTGATGCGACTGGTCAGACGCGAAGAGCCGTGGTCTTCGCAAGCAGCGGCAGCAGCCTGGACGTAAGCGCGGCGCAACACCTCCTCGGCCGCCTGAATGGAGACACCCTTGGCCAGACAGAGCTCGGCCAGCGGACTCAGCAACTGCTGAAGAACCGCCAGAAGGGCGCTCTGCTCTGCCTGCAAACCGTCGGGAGAAATTTTGAAAGTCATGTGGGAGTCCGATGCTGCCATTATAAATGTGCAGAATGCACATTTACACCCATCCTGAGCAATTTAGTCGGGCAAATCTCTTGTCACGGATCAATTCACACACGGCTGCAACCACTCAGAATGCGTCACCTCAGGAGAAAAAATGGCACACCTACGCAACACCGGGTCTGCAGGCAAGCGAGTCGTGGTTGACTCCTTCACACGCGCCTTGCACGGTCTGATGGCACTGTGTTTTTTCATGGCCTACATCACTTCGGAGGCGCACGGCTGGAGACTGGTGCACGTGACATCGGGCTACACCTTGGCATTTACCGTCCTGCTTCGCTTGATCTGGGGCGTGACTGGCCCCCGCAGAGTGCAGTTGGGTCCTCTGCTGCGGCGGCTACCTGGCAGCGCACAATGGCAGGACGGACTGCGCCGAATGGAGGGGTCAACGCTCCTCAGACATCTGCTGGCTCTGTCACTGGTCGTCCTGCTCTTGAGCTCGTTGCCAGTGCTCGTGACGGGTTACATGACCTACTTCGGTGTCGCAAGGACATGGATCGAAGAGGTTCATGAAGTCACCGCAAACTTCATGCTGCTGGCGGTCATTTGCCATACCGGCTCAGTGAGCTTGCTGACCGTGTTTGCACCGGCTGTCAACGTGAGGCCGATGATCACAGGCTGCGACAGCGGTGGCGGTCCGAGCTTGGTTAAACACAATCTCGTCACGGCCAGTCTTGCACTGCTGATCCTGGTTGTGGGTTTCTGGCTCTGGGAGTCTTGGCAATATGCGGTTGACCCACAGTTTCTGGCGCAGCCTGCCTGGCTTCATCCTGTGGGCGGCTTCCAGGGCGAGGACGACGACTGAATGCCCCAGCGTCTTGCTTCGATTGAGCAAGCACAACAACAACCGCGCCACAAGCCGCGCAGCAGAGCGGGAAGCCGATCCTTGTGCAATCAGCCGCGCTTGCAGACGCTATCGCAGCCGTCTTTCACCCCCAGCTTGCGCAGGATGGTGGCCATCGGGCAGATGTTGGTGAAGCCGAACTGGAACAGGTTCAGGCCCACAAAGGCGGTGAAGGCCAGAAACCATGGGCTCACAAACAAGGGGGAGGCCTCCACCCCCAGCGCCAGAGACGTCAGGATGAACAGGCCCGCGATCACGCGGATGTAACGTTCAACGGTCATTTCATTTCTCCTTAAAAAAATCAAGTCATTCCCGCAAAAGCGGCAATCCATGGACCCCGGATCAAGTCCGGGGTGACATATGAGGTGTACCGGTGCGACATCGGGGTTCAGTCAGGCAACTTCATAGCGCTTGCGGTAGAGCGCGTAGTACAGCACCGGGATCACCACCAGCGTGAGCAGGGTGGAGACCAGAATGCCGAAGATCAGCGAGATGGCCAGGCCATTGAAGATCGGGTCATCCAGAATGAAGAAGGCACCGATCATGGCGGCCAGGCCGGTCAGCGCAATCGGCTGGGCACGCACGGCGGCGGACTGCACCACCGCCTGCTTGAAGTCCATGCCCGTCTTGAGCTGCAGCTCAATGAAATCCACCAGCAGGATGGAGTTGCGAACGATGATGCCGGCCAGCGCGATCATGCCGATCATGCTGGTGGCGGTGAACTGCG
>CAYSIY010000041.1:0-13421 GCA_964431215.1 uncultured Limnohabitans sp. | reverse complement strand
ATGTTGACTCGTAGTTCTCAGATCCAAAATTTCGCCATGCCTCCATTTTGTTATGCGCAACAGCAAAAAGCATGACACCAAACGTCGTTGGTGTAACGCTTGCATAAGGGAGATTCTTGCCATCAACGGCGTGATTGTCATACCTGAAGTCTTGGATAAGCCCTAATCTATGAAGCACGGTCAAATCTCGGTCATAAGGTAATTGGCGAGCACCCAACTCAAGCCCTGCCATAAAAATCTTCCACTTCTGAACATCCGCACTTAGCGCAACATTGATTGGCATCTCAATTTTTTGATTCAATAATTTTTGCCACGACTTGTAGATCACATAGTGCAGTTCTAATTGCCGAGCCGACATCGCTTTTATCGTGTCTACGTAATGAACAACGCCATCGTCTTTACCATCCTCACTGCGTGCTGCAGCCAGCATTCCCCCGAAATATTCGGCGCATACCTCATCTTCGGTAATTGCACCATTCCAAAGAACATCTCGCGCAGCCCGAAGGTTTACCGTCATGCCATCTTCTGGGTTCTCAACCTTTTTCGTCGCAGCATCAATAATTTTGTCGCGCCCCCGCACATAGAGCTTGTTAATGTCGTCGCCCATTGTCGCCAGCGCCGTGCCAAACAATTTAGTGCCAACATAACCACCAACAGCTATTGCCGTTGACACCAAAATTTCATCACCTGGCATAAGTACCTTTCATCTCAAATTGTCCGGAAATCAAATGCGGTAACAACGTATCGCGAAGGTTCGAAAGTGATAAAGCCTGTCTCTCGTTTTCAAAAATTCGTTGCTGAACAGTTCCCGCGATTCGATTAAAAAGATTCAATGACTTCGCATCTGGCCTCACTACCAACAACCGTTTCAGGTCTGCGACTGTCACATGACCTAATCCAGTGGTCTGTTTGTTTCTTGCTAGCTCGGCAAAAACCGGCCTCAGAAATCGCAACGTCTGCAACACAAATGCACGCTCAACTTGCTCATTTGGAACCACTCTAAAAATGTGTTGATTCAACCATGCGGCTTCGTGAGCCCAAACAAATGTATCTATCGATGTGTCTGGATTTCCAGACCAAGAAAACAAAATATCACCTGTCTCAATCAAATACTTTTCTGGCATGACCACGGCCGAAAAAGCCGTCGTTGCCGACACACCAGATTTCAATTCAGCAATTTTGATGATCGGTAAGCCACGCCTTTCAGCGTTTGGCTCAAACGCCTTGTATGCAGCTCCGTTGATAAATGATGCCAAGTCATAAACCGGACAAAACGACCACCCCTTCGGCAAAGGCCCCAACTCCGACTCTTCGAAGCTGTCGGGAAACAGGGCGGCGGTGGCTTGGTCCATGCCTTCGGGGGCGCGGCCTTGCATCTTGGCGTTGACGGGGTCGAAGTCAACGAACCAGGACTTGAACAGGGCTTGGGCGATGGCTTCGAGGGTGGTATTGGTTTCGCGCAAAAGATTGATGCGCTCAGAGATTGAAAAGTAGAAATCACCTATTTCATGCTGAGCGCTCCGGCTCGGAACAGGAATGCTCAGCTTTCCAAAATCGCCCTTTTTGAAGTGAGGAATCATTGTGCCAACATGCATGTTGTCAATTTGAGCTTGCACAACTGACGACCTGAGCGCTGCGAACAAATACTTCGGGTAAATCTTTTCTGGATCAGCCCTGACTGAGACCATATCCTGAGCGATACAAAAATCTACTGGGTCAGGCACCCAATTGGTACGGCCTGGGCTACCTTTACAGACAAATAATATGTCTCCGGGTCTTGGATGACCTCTGAACCATGTTTTATAGGTCTCATCCGAAACGAAACGTGTTGTGTCGTAGCGTGGGTAAAGACTAGTTGAGTCGATGCAGTTTGTAGCGATCAGTGGTAGCCCCGACTCACCAACTGGGCATGTTCGCCCACGGTTATCAACGATCGCAGATAACAGCTCAGTGAATGGAACCCAATCAGAACTCATACCCCAGCCCCCCCAGCTTCTGGCGAATCAGGGCGTCGAGCTCGGCGCCTTTGGCCATTTGCTCGCCTAGTTTGGCGGTGAGCGTTTGCATCTTGTCGGCAAAGGCTTCGTCGTCGTCGTCCACTTCTTCGGCACCCACGTAGCGGCCGGGGGTGAGGACGTGGCCGTGCTGGGCGATTTCGGCCAGGGGCACGCTGCGGCAAAAGCCGGGGATGTCCTGGTAAGGAATGCATGGATTCCCGCTTTCGCGGGAATGACGGGTGGGGGGTGGATTCCCGCCTTCGCGGGAATGACCGGAGGTGGCGGGATGACACTCACCGCGCCAGGCGGCGACGGTTTGGGCGATGCGCTGGATGGTTTCGTCGGTCAGCTCGCACTGCACGCGGCTGATCATGCGGCCGAGCTTGCGGGCGTCGATGAACAGCACTTCGCCCTTGCGGCTTTTTTGTTTGGCCAAAAACCACAGGCAGGCCGGGATTTGCGTGTTGAAGAAGAGCTGGCCGGGCAAGGCGACCATGACCTCCACCACGTCGGCCTCGACCATGGCGGCGCGAATCTGGCCCTCTGAGTTTTGGCTGCTGCTCATGCTGCCATTGGCCAGCACAATGCCTGCCCGGCCCGTGGGCTTGAGGTGGTGCAGGATGTGTTGCAGCCAGGCGTAGTTGGCGTTGCCTTGCGGCGGCGTGCCGTACACCCAACGGGCGTCACCCTCCAGGCTGGGGTGCCACCAGTCGCTGATATTGAAGGGCGGGTTGGCCAGGCAGTAATCAGCGCGCAGGTCGGGGTGCTGGTTTTTGGTGAAGGTGTCGGCGGGCTCTTTGCCCAGGTTGTAGTCCATGCCCCGAATCACGAGGTTCATGGCCGCCAGCCGCCAGGTGGTGGGGTTGGCTTCCTGGCCGTAGATGGACATGTCACCCAGCTTGCCGCCGTGCGCTTCGATGAACTTTTCGCTCTGCACAAACATGCCGCTGGAGCCGCAGCAAGGGTCGTACACCTGGCCTTTGGTGGGGGCCAGCACCTCCAACAGGGTTTTGACGATGCTGGCGGGCGTGTAGAACTGCCCTCCCCGCTTGCCTTCGGCACTGGCAAACATGCCCAAAAAGTATTCGTACACCTGCCCCAGGATGTCGCGGGCGGCGGACGGGTTTTCGCCAAAACCGATGGTCGCCACCAGGTTGACCAGCTCGCCAAGCTTGCCGTCGGGCAAATGTGACTGAGCTTGGGCGCGGGCAAACCGCTTGTCCAAGATGCCTTTGAGGCGCGGGTTTTCTTGCTCGATGGCGGTGAGCGCATCGTCAATGCGCTTGCCAACGTCGGGCTGCGGCGCAGCAGCTTGCAGCGCGGCCCAGCGGGCACCTTCGGGCACCCAAAACACATTGGCCGCGGTGAAGTAGTCGCGGTCTTCCAGCTCGGCGGCAATGTCCTCGTCGGCGGCGTCGCCATAAAACAGCTCATCGGCAGGGTCGCGCAGGCGCTGGCTCAGGCTGGTTTTGTGGGCCTCAAAACTGTCGCTGATGTATTTGATGAAGATCAGGCCGAGCACCAGGTGCTTGTATTCGGCGGCGTCCATGTTGGCGCGCAGCTTGTCGGCGGTGGCCCAGAGGGTTTTCTTGATGTCGTCGAGCATGGGTACGGACCAGGGAGTCTCGCCTGAGCATAGCAAGAACCAGGCTCGCCCCATGAGCCTGCGGGGCGACTCCAACATCGCCGATGGCGGGCATTCATCGCAACTGGATGCTGCCGCTCACGGTGATCTGCAAGACCGCCTTGCCGCCCTCCAGCGGCACGGGGCTGGGGGCGGCTTCGGCCGCTGCGGTTCGGGCCATGGCCATCAGCGGCACGAGGGGGGCGGGCCGATCCGCCGAGCCCACCGTCAGTTGCCGCAAGGTGTAGCCGCCAAAGCCGAAGTCCTTGCTCAGTTGTTGCGCTTTTTGGCGAAACTGCTGCACGGCCTGGCTCTGGACTTGGGCTTCGAGCTGCTGGCGCGCTTCGCGGGACAGAGAAAACTGCGCCGACTCCACGCTCATGCGAGGCACGCCGCCCGCCGCCTGGGCAATTCTTGCGAAATCGCGCCCCTCGATCACCAGATCGGCCTGGCCCTGCCAGCCCACGATGCGGCCTTTGTCGTTGTAGCGCGGGTTGATTGCGAACTGTTCGCTCGACAGCTCCATTTGACGGGGCTGGGCTTGCGGGCGCAGTTGGACGAGCGCCTCGTCCACCGTTTTCTTGAGTTGCTTTTGCACCAGCATGGCATCGGCCCCCTCCTGCGTGGCCCGCACCACCACCCGCAGCCAGTCATGGGGCACTTGTTCAAAAGCGCTGGCGCTCAGGTTGACCACCTGAAACGGTTCGGCAGTCGGGCTGGTCTGCGCCTGCAAGCCCAGACTCCAACTCAGGCCCCCGAGGGCCAGGGCAATTGCGCAGCGGCGGCGGCGGCTTGACGAGGTGTTCATGCGGTGCTTCTCCTGGTGGGCTGGGCTGTGGGCTCCAATGCCCACGCCCCTGGCATTGTGGAGGATGCCCGGCCCGAGCCGCGATAATCGGGCCATGACTTCTGTAACCGAGTTCGCCCCGGGTCTGGTGATCCAGGGCTTTGCCGCCCCCCTGTCGCTGTCCGAATTCAGGCTGATCGCTTTCGACATGGACTCGACGCTGATCAACATCGAATGTGTGGACGAGATCGCCGATGCCGCCGGTCGCAAGGCCGAGGTGGCGGCCATCACCGAGGCGGCCATGCGCGGCGAGATCGCCGATTACAAGGAAAGTCTGCGCCAGCGCGTGGCCCTGCTCAAGGGCGTGAGCACAGGGCATATGCAGCAGGTGTTGACCGAGCGCCTGCGCCTGAACCCGGGTGCGGCCGATCTGGTCAAGGCTTGCAAGGCGGCCGGCATGAAAGTGCTGCTGGTTTCGGGCGGTTTCACCTACTTCACCGACCACGTGCGCGATTTGCTGGGCATCGACTGGACCCGCTCCAACGTGCTCGAAATCGACCATGGCGTGCTGACCGGCCGCATGGTTGACCAGGACTGGGGCGACATTTGTGACGGCGAGGAAAAGCGCCGCATGCTGCTGCAAACCTGCGCCCGGATGGGCATTTCGCCCCGACAGGCGATTGCCATGGGCGATGGTGCCAACGATCTGCCCATGATGGGCGAGGCCGGCCTGTCGGTGGCCTACCATGCCAAGCCCAGGGTGCGCGAGCAGGCCATGGTGGCCATCAACGAGGGCGGGCTGGACCGGCTGCTCGAAGTCGTCAGGCCCTGAGTGTCATGCCTGCACGGGTCTGCAAGCATTCGGTCGACACGCCATCGGGTTGACAAGGCATCCAGATCCGCATTTCCCCCGACTGCAAACTGGCCAGACAAGCCGATCCGAGCGCCGTGGTCTCGGTGATGAGACCCAGGCCATCGCGCAAACACTGCACCACCGCTTCGCCCATGAAGAAGCTGCCCTCCAGGGCCTAATGGGGCAGGCCCTTACCCTGCGCGGCCGCAGTCGTCAGCAAGCCGTGGCCGCTGGTCTGGCCATGCCGCGGCCAAAACAGGCATGACCGAATAGGGCACTTTGATGCTCGCCCGCCATGCCGGGCGGCACCGACCAACGCCTCTTGCGCCGTGGCCGAGTGGGTCTGCGAGATCTCCATGGAGTCGTGCTCGACCCAGTCGAGCCGGGAAAAGTGCTGGCTGAGTTCGCGCTGCGTCATGGCCACGGCCCTGCCTTCGGAGCAAAACACGATGCTGCGGGAACTGGAAGTGCCCTGGTCGAGGGCAAGCAGGTAAGCAACATGGCGCGACGATAAACCCTCCAGTCATGGAAAGCATGATGCGGAACCCCAATGGACTGTGCCCGTTTTGTCACCAATCTGAAAAAAAGTAGTCTGACAATGGCTTGCGTCCCACTTCACCACCAGGAGAAACCATGAAGCGTCATTTTCCAGTTCAGGCTGCGGCCGCCGCCATTTTGGGGCTGAGTGCCCTCGGTGCCCAAGCACAGACCGAAATCCAGTGGTGGCACTCCATGGGCGGTGCCCTGGGCGAGTGGGTCAACGACCATGCCAAGGACTTCAACGCCAGCCAGTCGCAATACAAGATCGTGCCGACTTTCAAGGGCAGTTACGACGAATCTATGACGGCTGCGATTGCGGCCTTCCGCGCCGGCAATGCGCCCCACATCCTCCAGGTATTTGAGGTCGGTACTGCCACCATGATGGCCAGCCAGGGAGCCGTCGTACCCGTGGGCAAAATCATGGCCGACGCTGGCCTCAAGTTCGACCCCAAGAGCTATGTGTCGGCGGTGGCGGGTTATTACACCGCCCCCAGCGGCCAGATGCTGAGCTTCCCCTTCAACAGCTCGACCACGGTGTTCCACTACAACAGGGACGCCTTCAAGGCCGCAGCGCTCGACCCGGACAAGCCGCCCAAGACCTGGCCGGAAGTGGCTCTGGCAGCAGCCAAGCTCAAGGCCAGCGGCCATAAATGCCCATTCACCACCAGTTGGGTCAGCTGGACACAGCTGGAGAGCTTCTCCGCCTGGCACAACACCGAGTTCGCCACCAAAGGCAACGGCATGCGCGGTATCGACGCACGCCTGAGCTACAACAGCCCCCTGCACGTCAGGCATATCGAAAACCTGGCCAACATGGCCAAAACCGGGCTGTTTGTCTACAAGGGTCGCGGTAATGCCGCAGATGCCACCTTTGTTTCTGGCGAATGCGCCATGACCACCGGTAGCTCAGCTCTCTACGGCAACATCAAACGCAACGCCAAGTTCGCCTCAGGCATCTCCACCCTGCCCTATTACCCCGACGTGCCGGGTGCGCCCCAGAACACGGTGATCGGCGGTGCCAGCCTATGGGTGATGGCAGGCAAGAAGGCCGAAGAATACAAAGGCATTGCGCAGTTTTTTGCCCATCTGTCCAAGCCCGAGATCGATGCCCGCAGCCACCAGCGCACCGGCTATCTTCCCCTGACCCCTGCTTCCTATGAAATGACCGAGAAATCGGGCTTCTACAAGCAAAACCCTGGCACCGATGTGTCGGTCGAGCAGATGATCCGCAAGACGACCGACAAGTCGCGCGGTATCCGCCTGGGCAATTTTGTACAGATCCGCACCATCAACGACGAAGAGCTGGAGCAGGTCTGGGCGGGCAAGAAGACGGCCAAGGAAGCCCTGGACACTGCGGTCAAGCGCGGCAACGAGCAGCTTGAACGCTTTCAGAAGGCCCACCAGGGCCGCATGTAAAGCCTGCGCCGGGCTCTGCGGATGGCCCAGCCCTCTCTCCATCAGCGGTCACTGGCCCTCGGAGCTGGTGACCATCCTTGTCCCCTGCTTCCATGGAAAAACGTGTTCGCTTCCGATCAGCCTGGCTGCCCTGGGCGCTGGTCGCGCCGCAGTTAGCGATCGTGCTGGTGTTTTTTTTCTGGCCCGCTGGCCAGGCGCTGTACCAAAGCGTGCTGGAGCAGGACGCCTTCGGGACTACAACCGAGTTCGTCGGCCTACAAAACTTCGAGCGACTCTGGGCCGACACGACTTACCTGGAATCATTCCAGACTACCGCCGTGTTCTCGGTACTGGTGGCCGTGTGCGGCATATCGATCGCGCTCCTGCTGGCGGTGATGGCCAACCGCGTGATCCGGGGCGCGGGGATCTACAAAACCCTGTTGATCTGGCCTTATGCGGTAGCACCTGCCGTGGCCGGTGTCCTGTGGCTGTTCATGTTCGCCTCCCCCATGGGTGTGGTGGCCTACCTGTTGCAAACCTTGGGCCTGGACTGGAACCACGTGCTCAAGAGCGAGCACGCCATGGCACTGATCGTCATGGCCGCCGTCTGGAAACAGATCTCTTACAACTTCCTGTTTTTTCTGGCTGGCCTACAGTCCATTCCCAAATCTCTGATCGAAGCTGCTGCCATCGACGGTGCCACGCCGACGCGGCGCTTCTGGACCATCGTGTTTCCACTGCTGTCTCCCACCACGTTTTTCCTGCTGGTGATTAATGTGGTCTACGCCTTTTTCGACACCTTTGCGATTGTGGACGCAGCCACCCAAGGCGGGCCAGGCAAGGCCACAGCCATCCTGGTGTATAAGGTGTATTACGATGGCTTTAAAGCGCTGGACATGGGCGGCTCCGCCGCGCAGTCGGTGATCCTGATGGGTATCGTGATTGCGCTGACCGTAATCCAGTTCGGCTATGTCGAACGCAAGGTACAGTACTGAGGGTCGCCCATGATCGAACGCCGTCCCTTGCTTAATTTCATGGCCCACGCCATCTTGATTGTGGGAGTGGCAGTGGTGGCCTTTCCGGTCTACCTGACGCTGGTGGCCTCGACCCAGTCTGCCCAGGAAATCGCCCAGAGTCGGCCGCTGTCGCTGCTGCCTGGCACCCACTTTGTCGAAACCTATCGGCTTGCCTTGCTGGGTGGCGAGAGCAGCACGGGGAGCAAGTTCCCGGCCGGGGGACCGATGATGGGGGTAAGTCTGATCAGCGCACTGGTGATCGCGATCGGCAAGATTGCTATATCGCTGCTGTCGGCATTTGCCATCGTCTACTTTCGCTTTCCGCTTCGCAATCTTGTGTTCTGGATGATTTTTGTCACCCTGATGCTACCGGTGGAAGTGCGGATCGGCCCCACTTATGAGGTCGTGTCGGACCTGGGCATGCTCAACAGCTACGCGGGCCTGACCGTGCCCCTGATCGCATCCGCCACCGCCACTTTCCTGTTTCGGCAGTTCTTCCTGACGGTTCCCGACGAACTGGTCGAGGCCGCACGCATGGACGGCGCCGGTCCCATGCGCTTTTTCTTCGACGTGCTGTTGCCCATTTCGGCCACGTCCATTGCCGCCCTGTTTGTGATCCAGTTCATTTACGGCTGGAACCAGTACCTCTGGCCGCTACTGGTGACCACCGACGAAAACATGTATCCCATCGTACTGGGCATCAAACGCCTAATCGCGGGCGAGGCCTACACCGAATGGAATGTGGTCATGGCCACCGCCATGCTGGCCATGATCCCGCCAGCCCTGGTGGTCATCCTCATGCAGAAGTGGTTCGTCAAGGGCCTGATCGACACCGAAAAGTAATCATCCTCCATGGCATCACTCAGCCTCATCCAAGTCATCAAGCAATACCACCAGGGCAAACAATCGCTGCAGGTCATCCACGGCGTCAATGCGGTGGTCAATGACGGCGAGTTCGTCGTCATCGTCGGGCCCTCGGGCTGCGGCAAATCGACCCTGCTGCGCATGGTCGCTGGCCTCGAAGTGATCAGCAGTGGCGAGATCCGCATCGGCGAACGGGTGGTCAACACCCTCGAGCCTGCCGAGCGCGACATTGCCATGGTGTTCCAGAACTACGCGCTCTACCCGCACATGAGCGTATTCGACAATATGGCCTATGGACTGAAGATCCGGAAATGCTCGAAGGACGATATTCGCATGCGGGTTGAAAAGGCCGCCGCCATTCTGGAGCTGATGCCGCTGCTCGATCGTAAGCCGCGCCAGCTCTCGGGAGGTCAGCGACAGCGCGTGGCCATGGGCCGAGCCATCGTACGCCAGCCCCAGGTCTTTTTGTTTGACGAGCCGCTGTCCAACCTGGACGCTAAGTTGCGCGCCCAGACCCGGCTGGAGATCCAGAAACTGCACCGTGAGCTCGGCATCACCAGCCTGTTCGTCACCCACGACCAAGTCGAGGCGATGACGTTGGCGCAGCGCATGATCGTGATGAACTCCGGACTCATGGAGCAATTCGACACGCCCGATGAAGTCTACAACCGGCCAGCCAGCACGTTTGTAGCCAGCTTCATCGGCTCACCACCAATGAACCTGCTGCACCGGGTGCCCGGTGGCACCGCCGGAGAGATCCTGGGCATCCGGCCCGAACACATCGACCTGACCCCTGGCGAGGGCTGGACCCTGGTGGCCGAGACGGTCGAGCTGCTGGGTGCGGAACGGCTGGTGCACGCCCGCCTGGGCGACGAGGCCCTGACGCTGCGGCTCGACGAGGCGATGGCCTCGCCCCGACCTGGGGATACGTTTCACGCCAGTCCCCGCACGCAACGGCTGCACCGCTTCGACGCTGCCACCGGGCTGCGCATCGCGGACTGATCCGCTGACGTGAACAGCGAGTGTGCACCATGACCCTCTGGCCCTACCCCTTCTGGATTGCCCACCGAGGTGCAGGCAAGCTCGCCCCCGAAAACACCCTGGCCGCCTTCCGGCTCGGCGCGCAGCACGGCTACCGCATGTTCGAATGCGACGCCAAGCTCAGCGCCGATGGCCAGGTGTTCCTGATGCACGACGCCACGCTGGAGCGCACGACCAATGGCGTGGGCATCGCTGGCGAACTGGCATGGCATGCCCTGTCGCAACTGGACGCGGGCAGCTGGCATCAGCGGCTGTATGCCGGCGAGCCCCTGCCCCGGCTCGAAGCCCTGGCGCGCTTTTGCCTGGGAAACGGACATCTGCTCAACATCGAGATCAAGCCCACACCCGGCACCGAGCGTCAGACCGGCGAGACGGTGGCCCGGGAATCCGCCCGGCTGTGGCAAGGCCAGCCGGTCCCGCCCCTGCTGACCTCCTTTCAGCCCGAAGCGCTGGCGGGCGCCCGCAACGCTGCCGCCCATCTGCCCCGTGGCCTCCTGCTGGACTCGCTGCGTGACGGCTGGCTGGGGCAGGCACAGGCGCTGGCTTGCGTGGCCGTGGTCTGCCACTACGCACTGTGGAACGCCGACACCGTGGCGCAGGTGCATGGCGCGGGCATGCGTGCCCTGAGCTACACCGTCAACGACGAGTCGGTGGCGCAGCAGCTGATCGCCCTGGGCACAGACGGCATCATCACCGACCGGGTGGACCTCTTCAGCCCGGCCAGCAGGGCATGAACCTGCCCCGCCCCAGACCGCAGCCCCGCGACGGGAAAGGGTTTGACCTGGCGATCGTCGGCGGTGGCGCCACAGGTCTGGGTCTGGCGCTTGAAGCCGCTCAGCGGGGGCTGGATGTGGTGCTGTTCGAATCGCATGACTTTGGCAGTGGCACCTCATCGCGATCGACCAAGCTGCTGCACGGTGGTGTGCGCTACCTCGCTCAGGGCCAGTGGTCTCTGGTCCATGAAGCTCTGAACGAGCGCAGCGCCGTGATCGGCATGGCCCCGCACCTGGCCCAGGCCTTGGGTTTTGTCATGCCCGCCTATGCCTGGTGGCACCAGCCCTTCTATGGTGCAGGCCTCATGCTCTATGGCCTGATAGCTGGCCAACGCAGGCTGGGCCCCACGCGCTGGATGGGGCCGCAGGCCACGGTGCAGGCCCTGCCGGGCCTGCGCAAGACGGGATTGCGTGGCGGCATTCAGTACTGGGACGGCCAGATGGACGATGCCCGACTGGCGCTCACCCTGGCCAGGACCGCCGAACGCAACGGTGCCCAGCTGCGCAACCACACGGCGGTGCGCCACATCCGGTGGGCCGATCGCGGACAGGCCTGCGTCGAAGTCCAGGACATGCTGAGCAGCGACACCTTCGAGGTGCAGGCCCGGTGTGTTGTCAATGCCGCGGGGGTTTGGGTGGATGCCGTGCGCAAAGCCGAAGGCAACAAAGGGGCCCTGAACAGCCTGGTCAAACCCAGCCAGGGCGTCCACCTGGTGGTCGACCGCGACTTTCTGGGTGGCGATCAGGCCCTGCTGGTCCCACGCACGCGAGATGGGCGTGTGCTGTTTGCCGTGCCCTGGCTGGGCAAGCTCATTCTGGGCACGACCGACACGCCACGCAAAGACCTGCCGCGTGAACCCGAGGCTTTTGAAGAGGAGCGGCAGTTCATCCTGACCGAAGCCAGCACAGTGCTAACCCGTCCCGTCCACGAACGGGATGTGCTCAGCCAGTGGGTGGGCCTGCGTCCATTGGTGGCAGCGGTCGGTGACCGGCACGCGTCAACTGGGCAGCTGTCCCGGGAGCACACCATCGTGCAGGACAGCGATGGCCTGGTGACCGTGGTGGGTGGAAAATGGACCACCTACCGCGCCATGGCGGCGGATGTGCTGACCCATTGCATGGCCGCCGGTCTCCTGCCGCGCCGGGCGGCCGGTCAGCGGCTGGCCCCTTTGCTGGGTGCCCCTGCCCCCACAAGCGCCCGCGTGCCCCTGCATGCGGCGCCAGGCCTGCACCTTTATGGCCTGCTGGCTAACGAGGTACAGGCCTGTCCGGGTGCGACCCGCCAGATCGGACTGGGCCTGACCGAAGCCATGGTGCGTTATGCGGTGCGGTCCGAGTACGCCTGCACCGTCGAGGATGTCCTGGCCCGACGTTGGCGGGCGCTTTTTCTGGACGCCCGCGAAGCCGCGCGCATGGTCCCCGATGTGGCGGTGATCCTGCTCGAAGAAGGCATCACCGAGCCACGGCTGGCGTCGTTCCAGACCCTGTGCCGACAGTACCTGCCGCCATCGCTCAGCGCCTGAGCGGTCCGAGCTGGTCTTCAGGGTTCAAGACAATCAATTAAAGCGCCTTGGCCAGACGAGAGACGCCCTCAAGGATCTTGTCTTCGGGGGCGGTGGCAAAACTCAGGCGGAAAGTCGCGGGGTCGGGGTTGGCACAAAAGAACGGGGCTCCGGGAACGAAAGCCACGCCCTGCTCAATGGCGCGCTGGGCATAGGTGTGGCCATCGGCGAGTTTTCCGCCAGCGCCGGTCAGGCGTGCCCACACAAACAACCCGCCTTGCGGCTGCACAAAACTCACGGCATCGCCCAGATGCTGGCGCAAGGCATTGCCAAGGGTTTGGGCGCGCTGGGCGTACACGCGGCGCACCTTCTCCAGCGTGGCAGGCATGCGGCCAGCACGCAGGTATTGGGCTGCCGTGGCCTGGGCAAAGGTGCTGGTGTGGGCGTCGCTGAACTGCTTGCACATGGTGGCTTTGGCCAGCAGCTCGGCCGGACCGATCATCCAGCCCACACGCAGACCGGGCGAGAGCACCTTGGAGAGCGAGCCGCAATGCACCAGCAGCTCACGGCTGCCCGGCACCTGGGGGCTCATGGCCAGCAGGCTGGGCGGCGGGGCCTCGCCAAAATACAGATCACCATAGGGGTCGTCTTCCACGATCAGGGTGTTGTATTTCACGGCAAGTTCGAGCACGCGCTTGCGGCGCTCGGCGCTCAACATCGCCCCGCTGGGGTTGCCAAAGGTCGGAATGAGGTAGACAAATTTGGGCCTGTGCTCGGCCATCAGGGCTTCGAGCGGGTCGGTCTGCACGCCGTCGCCATCAATCGGGGCGCTCACCAGCTCGGCACCGTACAAGCGAAAGCACTGGATGGTGGCCAGGAAAGTCGGGCCTTCGACGATCACTTTGTCGCCCGGGCCGATCAACGTCTTGCCCAGAAGATCGAGCGCTTGCTGGCTGCCGGTGGTGACGATCAGTTGTTCGGGCGACACCTCGTTCGCGCCCTTGTGGGCCATGAAGCGGGCGATCTCTT
>CAYSIY010000040.1:0-13479 GCA_964431215.1 uncultured Limnohabitans sp. | reverse complement strand
ACCTGGCTGTGCCTGCACGGCAACCCGGCCTGGAGCTACCTCTACCGCAAGATGATCCCGGTCTGGCTTGCTGCCGGGCATCGGGTGGTGGCCCCTGACCTGATCGGCTTTGGCAAGAGCGACAAGCCGAAAAAAGAGGGATTTCACCGCTTCGAAGTGCATCGCCAGTCCTTACTCGAGCTCGTCGAGCGGCTCGACCTTCAGCGCGTGGTGCTGGTGGTGCAGGACTGGGGCGGTATTCTGGGCCTGACCTTGCCGATGGTGGCTCCCCGGCGCTATCGGGGGCTGCTGCTCATGAACACCCTGCTGGCCACCGGTGAGCAGCCCCTGAGCCCCGGTTTTCTGGCCTGGCGGGACTGGTGCAGGAGCCAGCCGCAATTTGATGTGGCCAGACTTTTTTTGCGTGGCCATCCTGAACTCGACCCCGCCGAGGCGGCCGCCTACAACGCGCCTTTTCCGGACAAGGGCTACCGTGCGGCGCTGCGGGCCTTTCCGGCCATGGTTCCGGAATCTGTCGATTCGCCAGGGGCCGACTGCTCACGCCAGGCCAAATCCTTCTGGCAAACGCAATGGCAGGGCCGCAGTCTGATGGTCATCGGGCAACAAGACCCAGTGCTGGGCGAACCGGCGATGCGTCCGCTTCAAGGCCTGATCAAAGGCTGCCCCGAGCCTGTGCTCTTGCCCAACGCAGGGCATTTTGTGCCGGAGCAGGGCAGGGCGATTGCCGAGGCGGCTGTGCGACACTTCAAGCCCTGAACGCCAACGTACTCCATGGCCCACATCTACATTTTTTCTCCCTCCGGAGCGGTGCGCGACAAAGCGGCTTTCCGTCGTGGCGTGCGGCGTCTGCAGGCCCTTGGGCACCAGGTGGAAGTCGACGATGCGGCCCTGGCCAGCCACACGCGCTTTGCGGGCGACGATGCCACCCGTATTGCTGCCATTGGCCGCGCCGCCGCCAGTGGTGCCGATGTGGCCCTGATTTCCCGCGGCGGTTATGGCCTCACGCGCATCCTGCCAGACCTGCCCTACAAACAAATCGCCAAAGCGATCGACGGCGGTACCCGGTTCGTGGGGTTAAGTGACTTCACGGCCTTCAATCTGGCGGTGCTGGCCAAAACGGGCCGCATCACCTGGCAAGGTCCCGCGCTGGGTGAAGACTTTGGCCCTGTCAATGAACCTGATGACATCATGCTGGCCTGCTTTGAGGATCTGCTGGCCGAGCAAGGGGAGGGCGCTGGCTGGCAACGCCCGGCTGCCGAAGCCGCGACAGCGGCCCGTGTGTCGGACGGCGTGCTCTGGGGGGGCAACCTGAGCGTTCTGACCTCGATGCTGGGCACGCCGTACTTTCCGTCCATCGACAAAGGCGTGCTTTTTCTGGAGGACGTTGGCGAGCATCCCTACCGCATCGAGCGCATGCTCACGCAGCTGCTGCATGCGGGCGTTTTGGCCCGGCAAAGGGCGGTGGTGCTGGGGCAGTTCACCCAATACAAGCTGGTGCCCGGGCACGACAAGGGGTTCAAGCTCGCCACGGTGGTGCAGGGGCTGCGCAGCCAGATCAAGGCCCCCTTGCTGACCGGTCTGCCTTTTGGGCATGTGCCCACCAAAGTGCTGTTGCCGGTCGGTGCGAAGATCGACCTTGTCACAGAGGGGCGTGACGCGCTCATGGTCTGGGGCCATATTTGAAGCCTCACGTCATGACGGGCGAGGGTTTTGCAAGGATATGGCCATGAAATGGATCGGTCGCGCGGTGGTGGCGTTTCTTGTGTTCGTGCTCTGCGCCGGTGGCGTTCTGATGACGCAGATGATGCACAGCCTGCCGCAGCTGGACGGTCAGCGCACTTTGCCTGGCCTGTCGGCCGCGGTCGAAGTGGGGCGGGACGCTGCCGATGTGGTGCACATTCGTGCAGGCAACGCGGCCGATGCCTGGCGTGCGCTGGGCTTTGTGCATGCGCAGGAGCGCGGCTGGCAGCTTGAATTCAACCGCCGACTGATGCGCGGGGAGTTGTCCGAAATCCTGGGGCCTTCGACGCTCGACACCGACAAGCTCATGAGAACACTGGGCCTGATGCAGGCCGCGCGCCAACAGCTGGCGGGCTTGTCGCCTCTTTCACGCCTGGCCTTGCAGGCCTACAGCGATGGTGTGGTGGCCGCGCATGCCAGCGGCGTAGCGGGCCGCTCGCCGGAGTTCCGTTGGCTCGGCGTCCAGGCTGGCGGCGACGGGGGGCTGGCCTGGACGCCCGAAGACAGCGTGGCCTGGGCGCTCATGATGGCGCTCGATCTGGGGGGCAACTGGGGCAATGAAGCGGCCCGTTTTTCCCTGGCCCAGGTGCTCAGCACCGGGCAACTCTGGCAATTGATGCCCCCTTACGCCGCAGAGGCCCCCGCCAGCGCTGTCGATCTGGCCAGACTTTACCGTGAGCTCGGTGCCTATGCCCAAGCCGGTGGCCCACAAGCGGCGCGGCCTGTCGTCCACGGCGCACTGGCAAGCTGGTCGCACGAATGGGTGCGCGACATGGGCACACTGGATGGCAAGGGCAGCAACAACTGGGTCATTCCCGGCACGCGCACGGTGAGCGGCAAGCCCTTGCTGGCCAACGACCCTCACCTGGCGCTGAGTGCTCCGGCCATCTGGTATTTCGCGCATTTGCAGGCCCCCGCACACGGCGAGCTGCCTGCGCTTGATGTGATTGGCGCGACGCTTCCCGGCTTGCCTGCTGTGGTGCTGGGCCGAACCGCAGGGGTGGCCTGGGGCTTTACCAATACCGGACCCGATGTCCAGGACCTTTACCTCGAGCAGATCGATACCGCAGCGCCGCAGCGCTACCGCACACCCGGGGGCTGGGCACTATTTTCGGTGCGCGAGGAGTCGATCCGCGTCAAAGGGCAGGGCGTTGTGACACTCAAGGTGCGCAGCACCCGCCATGGCCCGGTGATCAGCGATGTGCAGCCGATCTACGAAGGTTTGCTGGACAAACGCCGTTATGCGGTGGCCCTGCGCTGGGCGGCTTTGGAATCCGATAACCGCAGCATCGACGCCGGCCTGCAGGCTAATCTGGCACAAAGCGTCCCCGAGCTGCAGACCGCATTTGCCCTTCACCACTCGCCCATGCAAAGCATGGTCATGGCCGACACGCAAGGGCAGGTGGCCTTCAAGGCGGCGGGCAGGGTGCCCGTTCGTCACCCGGCCAATGACCTGATGGGCGTCGCCCCGGCGCCAGGCTGGTTGCCCCAGTACGACTGGACGGGCTGGTTGCCTTACGGGCAAACCCCTGAGCAAAATCAGGCACAGATCGAGGCCAGAGGGGCTTACGCCAGCGCCAACCAGCGCATCACCGAGCCCGGCTACCCCCACTTTCTGACCAGTGACTGGACCTCGGCCGAGCGCTACGAGCGCATCCTTCAGTTGCTCGATACGGAGAAGAAACTCGAGGCCTCTGACATGGCGCGTATGCAGCGAGATGTCCTCTCTCTTGGGGCCAAAGCCATACTGCCTTTTGCGCTCCAGGCCCAGTCCAGACACCCTCTGGCCGTGCAGGCCATGGATCTGCTGCGCGGTTTTGATGGCCAGATGTCAGCCCACAGTGCTGCAGCCGCCGTGCTCAATGTGTGGGCGCATGAGCTGACCCAATTGCTGGTGGCCGAACGGATCGGCACCGACCGCTTTGCAAGGCTTTACGGTAAACGTCATTTTCGGGCAGGCCTTGAAGGCATGCTCACCCGGCAGGACGCTGACTGGTGCCCCCAGGGCTGCGGGTCCGCAATCACGCTGGCCATGGACAAGACCCTCACGCGTTTGTCGACTGAAATGGGCTCCGATCCATCACGATGGCGTTGGGGGCAGTTGCATCCGGCACTCAGCAGCCACAGGCCGTTTGGCAAGGTGCCCGTCCTGCGGCACATTTTTGATCAATCGGTTCAGAGCGAGGGCGATTTGTTCACGGTCAACGTCGGGCAGTACTGGGCTAATGAACGCCAGCAACCCTTTGCCACGCGCCATGCAGCGTCCATGCGTGCCATTTTCGACCTGTCCGATCCAGAGCGTTCCCAATTCATTTACCAGACCGGGCAATCCGGCCATCCTTTCGATCATCGTAGCAGGGACATGGCCCAACCCTGGGCCAAGGGTGCTTACCGACCGCTGCAGCAGCACGCACTGACCCTTCGCCACAGCTTGACCCTCAAGCCCTGAAGCGGCGAATCAACCTGGCACCCCAGACTGATTCGACACTTTACATAATATACATAGTATCAGCACAGTGGGTGTGCAAAGTCTGAGCGAGTCTGCAGAGCTCAACGGGCAAGCACCTGGCGAATCAGCTGGAGTGAATCGTCCCGGCCCGCACGAGAGGCAAAGTCTTCGGCACTGAGTCCCTGGGCATTGCGCTGCTGAACCCGCGCTCCGGATTCGAGCAGCAATTTGACGGTCTCCGCGTTGCCGTACATGGCCGCCATCATCAGCGGTGAGGTTCCATTGGGCGATAGCGCATTCACATCGGCCCGTGCACCCAGCAAAAAAGCCGCCACGCGCACATGACCGCCGGTGGCGGCGTAATGCAAAGGCGTCCAGCCGGATTTGTTAACGGCCGCACCCAATGAAACCAGCTTGACCACCAGGGCCTCCTGGCCACGCAAAGCGGCCAGCATCAGCGCCGATTCATCCCGTGCATTGCGAACCTCAGCACGGATCTGGGGATCATTGAGCAGCACCTGAGCCACCTCAAAGGACTGCTCCTGCAAAGATTTGAGCAACGCTGGCAGGCCATCCGGGTCAACGGTGTTGGGGTCAAATCCGCGTTTGAGCAGACTCTGGACGGTTGTCGGCTGGTCCAATTGAATGGCTTTGAAAAACTCATCGTAAGAACCGGCCGCGACCCATGATGAAAAGGCAAAAAATCCAATCGCGACAATGTTTTTCAGGATTTTCTTGATGTATTTCATAAAGAACTTTAAAGAAGTCAGAAAACACTTTTGAAACAAGGTCTTGCAGGACTCTGTTCACCTTGGTTATCAGGTGTGTGACGGTGCTGTCCGACGGAAAAGACGGTGGAAATTCTCGCTGCTCTGACGGCCAATGTCCTCGATGGCACTAGCGCGCAGCTCAGCCAGCTGCTTGGCCACCAGCGGCACAAAAGAAGGGTTGTTGGTTTTTCCGCGATGGGGCACCGGCGCCAGATAGGGGCTGTCGGTTTCAATTAAAAAGCGGTCCTGGGGTACAAACTTGGCCACTTCCCGCAGATCGGCCGCGCTCTTGAATGTCAGGATGCCCGAAAACGAAATGTAGAAACCCAGGTCCAGGGCAGCACGTGCGACGGCCATGGACTCGGTAAAGCAGTGGAAAACGCCACCTGCTGCACCCGAACCGCCCTCCTCGCCTTCTTCCTTGAGGATGGCGATGGTGTCATCAGAGGCAGCGCGGGTGTGGATCACCAAGGGCAGTTGTACCTGGCGTGCCGCCCGGATGTGGGTGCGAAAACGTTCGCGCTGCCACTCCAGATCGGCCACGCTGCGCCCCCCCTTGCGCTCATCCATCTGGTAATAGTCCAGACCGGTTTCGCCGATCGCGATGACCTTGGGGTGCGCCGCGCCATCGATCAGCTCCTGCGCGCTGGGCTCATGCACGCCTTCGTTGTCAGGGTGTACGCCCACGGTGGCCCACAAGTGCGGGTATTGCTCCGCCAGACCACGGACAGCACCAAATTCTTCCATCGTGGTGCAAATGACGACCGCCTGGTGCACTTGAGCCGCGTGCATGGCGTTCAGGATTTCGGGGAGCTGGCTGGCCAACTCGGGAAAGTTCAGATGGCAGTGCGAATCGATGTACATGGGGGGTCAGGCCCGTGCCGCTTGACGGGCATTGAGGGCTTGCTGGGCGTCGTTGGCCAGGGCTTCGAGCATGAGCCCGGCATTGAAAGGGTGTTCGGCCGTGCGCGCGGACTGCATCAGCCGCTTGAACCAGTCGGTCAGGGTCATGAGCGAAGCACTGCAGGCCGGCAGCTGGCTGGCCAGGAAGAAACGAGGTTGGCCGCCAGAACTGCGCAGCACGAGGTCGTGGCAGAGCTTTTGCAGGGCATCGATGGCCTGCGCCGGTGTGAGCTCGGACAAGTGCGAGGCATCGCCCTGCTGCATGGCCTGGGGCAAGGCCGCCCACCAGGCGGGGGTGAGGCCCTTGGCGTGTTGGCGCAGCACATCGTCGGGGCGACCGCCCGCTGTGCGCAGCAAGGCATCGGCCACGGTGGCGTCGATGCCCTGCCCGGCCAGCCAGGCCTGGGCTTGCTCCGCCTGCGGCCAGATCAGGGTGTGCGTCTGGCAACGGCTTCGGATGGTGGGCAGCAGCTGGTGAGCGGCCTCGGTGGCCAGCGCAAAACGAACCTCGCCCGCCGGCTCCTCCAATGTCTTGAGCAGCGCGTTGGCCGTGATCGCATTCATGCGTTCGGCGGGAAACACCAGCACGGCCTTGCCACGCCCACGGGCGTCGGTGCGCTGGGCAAATTCGACCAGTTCACACATGGCCTCAACCCGGATCTCCTTGCTGGGCTTGCGTTTCTTTTCATCGATGTCGGACTGCGCCTTTTCCGGCAGCGGCCAGCCCAGCGCCAGCATATGCGTCTCGGGCATCAGCACCGCCAGGTCGGCATGGGTGCGCACTTCCACCGCGTGGCAGCTCGGGCAGTGGCCACAGGCCCCATGGACCGTCGGCTGCTCGCACAACCAGGCCGAAACCAGCGAGAGGGCCAGCTCGTACTGACCCAGTCCGGATGGACCCTGCAGCAGCCAGGCGTGGCCACGCCGGGCCAGCAGGCTTTCGGTCTGTCGGGCGATCCAGGGCGCTGATCTCATGCTCGCCCTTTGCTCACCCAGGCATCGACCGCGCTCATGACATCGCCCCAGACCGCCTCACGGACTTGCGCTGCATCGATACGGACAAATCGCCCGGGCATTTCGGCCATGCGCCGCAGGTAGCCCTGGCGGACGGCTGCAAAAAAATCGGCCGGCTGCGATTCAAACTTGTCGGGTACCCGGGTGCCAGCCAGGCGCTCGGCGGCCACGGCCGGGTCCAGATCGAACCAGACCGTGAGGTCCGGTTGACGTACCGCGCCCTGCCCCCGATCCTGCACCATGGCTTCAAGCTGGCCCAGCACGGCCCAGTCAAAGCCGCGTCCGCCCCCCTGATAGGCAAAGGTGGAGTCGGTAAAGCGGTCACAGAGCACCACATCACCCCGCGCCAAGGCCGGCTCGATCACCTCAACCAAGTGCTCTCGGCGAGCGGCAAACATCAGCAGGGCTTCGGTCAGCGCATCCATGGGCTGGTGCAGGACCAGTTCGCGCAAGGTCTCGGACAGCGGCGTCCCTCCGGGCTCGCGGGTGAGCACCACCGCCCTGCCCGCCTCGCGAAAACGGGTCGCCACGGCCTCGATGTGGGTGGATTTGCCCGCACCGTCGATGCCCTCGAAGCTGATGAAAAGACCGCCTGTCATGGAGTGCGATTGTCGCAGGTGTGGCCCCCCGGATCAGGCCCGAGGATGACACCCGGGCTTTGTCATGCCCGGGCTTGAGGATCGGCCGTTCACCGGCCTGAACGGGCCATCCGAAGCAGATCATTGCCCCCGCTGGTAGCGGTTGACGGCACGGTTGTGCTCTTCGAGCGAAGCGCTGAAATGGCTGGAGCCATCGCCGCGCGCCACAAAATACAGCGCCTGGCTGCTGGCCGGCTGTACCGCAGCCAGCAGGGCGGCCTTGCCAGGCATGGCGATGGGCGTGGGTGGCAGGCCCGCCCGAGTGTAGGTGTTCCAGGGGGTGTCGGTCTGCAGATGAACCCTGCGCAGATTGCCATCAAACGCCTCGCCCAGACCGTAAATCACCGTCGGATCGGTCTGAAGACGCATGCCGATGCGCAGCCGGTTGTGGAAGACGCTGGAAATCATGGCCCGGTCCGAACCCTTGCCGGTCTCCTTTTCCACGATGCTGGCCAGGATCAGGGCCTCGTCGGGAGTACTCAGGGCCACCCCGGGCGAACGCGCCGCCCACGCTTTGGCCAATTGGCGGTCCATGGCCTGGAGGGCGCGCTCAAGCACCTTGAGGTCACTGCTGTTCCTGGCGTAGCTGTAGGTGTCGGGATAGAAGCGACCTTCGGGCGCCACACCCGGCCGACCCAATTGGGCCATCAGGGCATCGTCGCTCAAATCGCGGCTGTGGGGCTGGAGCATGTCGGCCCGGGCCAGGGCCTGCCGCACCTGTCGCCAGTTCCAGCCCTCCACCAGCGTGACCGTTCGCAGGCTTTCTTCGCCCCGCACCAGCATGGACAGCAGGCGGCGCGGGCTGGTGCCTGGGGCAATTTCATAGCTGCCCGCCCGGATCTGCCGATCCTGACCCGACAGGCGGAACCACAGATAGAGTGCGGTAGGCGATGTCTGAACGCCGGCGTCGACCACCGCCTGCGCCACCACTTTGGGCGAGGTGCCCGGCTCGACCGACAAATCCAGTGTGGCTTGCGCACTGCCTGTGTCCAGGGGCTGATGCAACCACCATGCGGCCGCCAGGACCGCCAGCACGGCCAGGACAAAGAGGCTGACCAGCCATTTCACCAATCCCTTGAGCACAGGCAAACCCTCAAAACAGCATGTTTACAGGGTGAAGATGATAATTCAGGCCTTGTTTCTGCCTCACCTTTCACTCGCACCCGCCATGTCATTGCCCCCAGCGCACCTCCTTGAACAGCTCAACGGCATCAGCGCCCTGCCCCATCTGGGCGTGATCCAGGCCCAAGGGGAAGATGCGGCCCACTTTCTGCACAACCAGCTGACCCACGACGTACTGCTCCTGCCCGTGGGCCAGGCCCGGCTGGCGGCCTTTTGCAACGCCAAGGGGCGCATGCAAGCCAGCCTTGTCGTCCTCAAGACGGCACCTGACACGGTGCTGCTCGTTCTGCCGCTGGATCTGCTGGCCCAGACGCTCAAGCGCCTTTCAATGTTCGTGCTGCGCGCCAAGGTCAAGCTCAGCGACGCCAGTGCCCTGTGGCAGCTTCGCGGCCTGCTGGGGGGCAGCGCCAGCGCCGCCGTGGGCAAGGCCATGCCCTGGCAAGCCCAAGCCTGGGCCGATGGCTACGCCATTGCGCTGTACCCTGCTGTGGCCGGACCATCGCAGCAAGCCCGGGCGCTCTGGATCGGCGCGCATGAGCAGCGCGCTCCCCAAGGCCCGGCCGTCCCGCCCGAGGTCTGGGCCTGGGGCACCGTGCTCAGCGGTGTGCCGATGGTGATGCAGCCGGTGTTTGAGGCCTTCGTCCCACAGATGCTCAATTACGAAAGCGTGGGCGGCGTGAACTTCAAGAAAGGCTGTTACCCGGGGCAGGAGGTCGTGGCGCGAAGCCAGTTCCGAGGCACCCTCAAGCGACGCATGGCCCGGGTGTTCAGTGCGCAGGCGCTGATGGCCGGGCAAGAGGTCTTTACGCCAGCCGACCCCGAGCAAGCCTGCGGCACCGTGGTCCTTTGCGCGGCCCGTCCTGACGGCAGTGGCTTTGATGCCCTGGTCAGCGGGACGCTCGAGAGCATGTCGTCCGGCTGGCATGCCGGCAGCGCCCAAGGCCCCGAACTGCAATGCCTGCCCCTGCCCTACGCCCTGCTTGAAGACATTTGAAATCGCGGTCAATGACCGCGCCTACAAATCGCACACCATTTCGATGTGCGCAATGCCTGCCTCCTCGAAGACAGCCCCATGCGGGGCAAAGCCTGCGCGGGCATAAAAGCCCTCAGCGCTGCATTGGGCATGCAACACCACCTGCCGGTCGCCGCGTGCGCGGGCGGCGTCCATCAGGGCCTGGAGCACTCGCGCCCCCAGTTGGCTCCCCCGCATGGGCTTCTTGACGGCCATGCGCCCGATGCGGGCCACCCCCGGCGCATGCGCCAGCAGGCGCCCGGTGGCCAGTGCCATCCCCATCCGGTTGACCGCTACGCAATGCAGTGCAGTGGCGTCGGCTTCGTCCCATTCCATTTCAGCGGGCACTTTTTGCTCATGCACAAACACTTCGGTACGCAGCGGGCTGGCCAGCTTTTGCAGGTCGTGCCAACGGCCCAGGTGCAACTGAACCATGTCTTCGCCACGCTCATGGCTCTCAAGCAGATCACGCAGCGCCGCAGGCACCGGTCGTGATTTTTTGGCCACCGGGTCGGCGTAGACATACACCAGCTCACTGGTGATCAGCAGCTCATCGCCCCGGAAGATGGCACCGGCAAAAGTCATGGACGTGTTACCGATGCGCTCGCAACGCAAGCACACCTCCAGAAAATCGTCCATCTCGGCGCTGGCGTGGTACTCGACGCTGGCCTTTTTGACGTAAAGGTCGCCTCCAAGCTGGTGCATGGTGTCTGCATACGGCATGGCCAGATTGCGCCAGTAATCGGTGACGGCCGTGTCAAAGTACATCAGATAGTGGCCATTGAAGACGATCTGCTGCATGTCGACCTCGACCCAGCGCACACGAAGGCGGTGGGCGAAGCGGAAGTCCTGACGTTTCATGATGTGTGTCCTTTTCTAATATGGATACCCGCTTGCGCGGGTATGCCCCGTTTCTTGTGTTGTTGTCATACCCGGCTTGACCGGGTATCCATGACATCAAAAGCCTCGCGCAAAGCCCGTCCGGCGTCGGCGTGAGCGGTCAGGGCATCGGGCAAGGCACGGCCCATGGTGATGAAGCCGTGCACCATGCCCCGGTAGATTTCCAGATCGACCGCCACACCCGCCATGCGCAGCGCATCGGCGTAGCGCATGCCGCCGTCCACCAGCGGGTCGCATTCGGCCAGACCGATCCAGGCCGGGGCCAGGCCACTGTGGTCATCGGCGTTGAGCGGCGCAAAGCGCCAGTCGTCGCGATCGGCCGGGTCAATGTAATGGCTGAAAAACCAGTCAATGGTGCTCACGTCCAGCAAGAAACCCTGGCCATACGCCTGGTGCGAAGGCAGGTCGTTTCGGCCGGTGCAGCCCGGGTAGAACAGCAACTGCAAGGCCAGGCCCAGCCCGGCATCGCGGGCCATGATGGCGCACACCGCCGCCAGGGTGCCGCCCGCACTGTCGCCACCGATGGCCAGCCGCCCGGTGTCCAGACCCAGCGCGGCCCCGCCCTCCCCTCTGAGCCAGTTCAGGGCATCCCAGGCATCGTGCAGCGCGGTCGGAAAGCGGTGTTCAGGCGCCAGCCGGTAGTCCAGCGAGAGCACGGCGCAATGGCCGTGGCGGCTGAGCTGGCGGCACAGCACATCGTGAGTGGCCAGACTGCCCACGGTGAAGCCGCCGCCGTGCAGGTACAGCAGCACGTGCAAAGGCGTGCCGCTGTGGGGCGCGTACAGGCGGGCCGGACAACGGTGGCCATCGCGCACCGGCACCTCGATGTCCTGCACGCGGTCCACCTGGGGCGGTGGCTGCAAGTCCAGGATCGGGCCACCGATGTTGTAGAACGCCCGCGCCTGCGCCGGGGTCAGCGCCTCCAGGGGCGGACGTCCGGCGCGCTGGATGCGCTCGATCAAGAGCCGGGCGGCGGGCGCCAGACGCGATTGCGGGTGGATGGGGTGTGAGCTCATGCGTATCGCCAACGTGACCGGAGCAGCGCGTGATGGCTACGCGCTTCAGGTCAAAATGAGCGCGCATCGTACAACGCACAGGGCCAGATGACTGTCCCGGCCTGTCACCCACCGGAGCCCCCCGTATGTCGTTCATCCACTACATCACCCAGATCCAGATCGATTTTGGCGCACTGGCCCTGCTGCGAGCCGAATGCGAACGCGTGGGCATCGCCCGTCCGCTCATCGTCACCGACGCGGGCGTGAAGGCGGCCGGCATTCTGGACAAGGCACTCGCCGCCCTGCCCGGCGTCAGGGCCAGCGTGTTCGACCAGACCCCCTCCAACCCGACCGAGGCTGCGGTGCGCGCCGCCGCCGCCCTTTTCCAGCAGGACGGCTGCGATGGCCTGATCGCGCTGGGCGGCGGCTCGTCCATCGACTGCGCCAAAGGCGTGGCCATTGCCGCCACGCACCCAGGGCCGCTCAAGACCTACGCCACCATCGAAGGTGGCTCACCCAGGATCACCGAGCGGGTGGCCCCGCTCATCGCCGTGCCCACCACGGCGGGCACCGGCAGCGAGGTGGCTCGGGGCGCGATTTTGATTCTGGACGATGGCCGCAAAGTTGGTTTCCACTCCTGGTTCATCGTGCCCAAAGCCGCCATTTGCGACCCCGAACTCACCCTGGGCCTGCCGCCTGTGCTGACGGCGGCCACCGGCATGGACGCGATTGCGCACTGCATGGAAACCTTCATGGCCGCGCCCTTCAACCCGCCCGCCGACGGCATTGCGCTCGACGGCCTGGCGCGGGGCTGGGCGCACATTGAACGCGCCACAGCCAACGGCCAGGACCGGGATGCGCGTCTGAACATGATGAGCGCCAGCATGCAGGGGGCCATGGCCTTCCAAAAGGGCTTGGGATGCGTGCACAGCCTCAGCCACAGCCTGGGCGGCGTGAACCCGCGCCTGCACCACGGCACGCTCAACGCCATGTTTTTGCCCGCCGTGGTCAGCTTCAACGCCGCCGCCGAATCGGTCCAGAAAGAAAACCGCCTGAACCGCATGGCCCAGGCCATGGGACTGCAAAGCGGCAGCGACATCCCCGAGGCGATCAAGGACATGAATGCCCGCCTGGGCCTGCCCACCGGCCTCGCGGCCATGGGCGTGACCGAGCGGCTGTTTGACGCCGTGATCAGCGGCGCACTGGCCGACCACTGCCACAAGACCAACCCGCGCATGGCGTCAGCAGACGAATACCGGGACATGCTGCTGGCCAGTTTGTAAGCCCTGTACCGTCACACCCGACCGGATCGGGTGTCCACAATGGAGCAGGCCGTGGCTTGGATCAGGGCGCGTCGTGGTGGGGCATCCTGGCCCCCACATGCAGCTCGCCGCGTGCCTCGGCCAGCTCCACCTGGCGCTGGCGCTCGGCCAGCTTGGCCTTTTGCTCGGGGGTGCGCTGATCGTGGCAGTGGGCGCAGCTCACGCCTTTGACGTAGTGCGGCGACTGCTTGTCCTGAGCGCTCAGGGGCCAGCGGCAAGAGCGGCACAGCTCGTGGCTGCCCACGCCCAGACCATGGCCCACACTCACCCGCTCGTCAAACACAAAGCACTCGCCCTCCCAGGCGCTTTGTTCGGGCGGAATCTCTTCGAGGTATTTGAGGATGCCGCCTTCGAGGTGGTAGACCTCGTCAAAACCGCGCATTTTCATGAGTGCAGTGGATTTTTCGCAGCGGATGCCGCCGGTGCAAAACATCGCCACCTTCGGTTTTTTGCCACCGTCGGCCCGAAGCTTCTCCTGCGCGTCCAGCCAGGCGGGCAGTTGCACAAAATTCTTGATCTGCGGGTTGATCGCGCCCCTGAAGGTGCCAATGGCCACCTCATAGTCGTTGCGCGTATCGATCAGCACCACGTCCGGGTCGGCCAGCAAGGCGTTC
>CAYSIY010000039.1:0-14265 GCA_964431215.1 uncultured Limnohabitans sp. | reverse complement strand
CGACGGTGTCGCACTCCTGGAAGGCGTCCAGCCCGATCGCGGCCGTGGGCACCTGACCGGAGATGATCACCATCGGGATGCTGTCCATGTACGCCGTCGCAATGCCGGTCACGGCATTGGTCAGACCGGGGCCGGAAGTCACCAGGGCCACGCCCACTTCACCTGTTGCACGGGCATAGCCGTCGGCCGCGTGCACGGCCGCCTGCTCATGGCGCACCAGCACATGCTCGATGGTGTCCTGCTTGTAGAAGGCGTCGTAAATATGCAGGACGGCGCCGCCGGGGTAGCCCCAGATGTACTTGACGTTTTCAGCCTGAAGGGCTTTGACGAGGATTTCAGCGCCCCGCAGTTCCTGCGTTTGGGCAGCGGCAGCAGATGCCATTTCGGCTTTGGAGATTTCCATGTTGTTCAACCTTTGTGAATTTCTCTGACGAAAAACCTTCGGTGCCCCTTGGCATCGACCCTTGTGAGGTGGCTTCGGGACTTAAGGCCAACGCCATGGGCTCCAATTTCGTGACGGAGCCGGACGGTGACCCGTTTGCTTTTTTTAAATTGCAAAAGCGAGATTATGGCATTGTTGGGGGCGGCATCCTGTCGGCTGGGCCCCTCGAGGACTTCGGTGCCATAATCGGCGCGCATTTCGCCTTCTACAGAGACCACCTTGGCCACCGAAAAAGAGCTTTCGGATTTCCTCAAGCAAGCCGAAAAAAAGGCTTTCAAACGCACGTACTACCACGTTCGCGATGAGGATGCGGCCCTCGACATCCTGCAGGACAGCATGATCAAGTTGTCCACCCATTACGGGGACAAGCCGCCCCAGGAATTGCCTCTGTTGTTTCAGCGCATACTTTCGAACACCACGCTGGACTGGTTTCGAAGGCAAAAGACCCGCAACGCCCATTTCACCCCTCTGGCCGATTTTTCCGCAGCGGAAGCGTCGGAAGACTTCGACTTTCTCGAAGTCCATGCCGGTGAAACCGGGCAACAGATGGGGGAAAGCGCCGAGCAATGGACTGGCCGCCTGCAAACCATGCAACATATCGAATCCGCAGTCATGGAGTTGCCCACACGTCAACGGGAGGCCTTCCTGCTGCGTTATTGGGAAGAGCTTGACGTTGCCGAAACGGCTGCCGTGATGGGTTGCACCGAGGGCAGCGTCAAAACCCACTGCTCCCGAGCCATCCAGGCCTTGCACCGCATCCTGTCCGCCCGAGGGATACAACCATGAAACAACACGATTTGCTGGGTCCGTCCGAGCCGCTGGACCGCATGGGCGAAAACCTCGCCAGGATGCTGACCCGATCATGCGGTGAACTGCCTCATGACCTCTCAGAGCGCCTTCGCATCGCCCGCTTGCAGGCCCTCTCCATGCGTAAACCTGAGCCCGCTCCACGGCTGCAGCTGGCTCCCCAGGGCAGCAGTCTGACCCTGGCCGGACCGCCCAGCGAAGGTTTGGGCCTGTGGAGCATTCTCGGCTCGGCACTGCCGCTACTGGCTCTGCTGGCTGGGCTGATCACGGTTCAATGGCTTGACAGTGAGCAGACCGTGTCCGATCTGGCCGAAATCGACACCGCCCTGCTGGTGGACGATCTTCCGCCTGCCGCTTACTCCGATGCTGGCTTCATGCAGTTCCTGCGCCAATCAGGCACAGAATCTCGCAGCCAGGACTGAGGCGCATGCGTCGCTTGACCCGCTTGCTTGAATCGGCCTGTCTGTGCATGGCATTGGCAGGCCTGCCGGCCGTCTGCCTGGCTCAGTCCAGCACCGACAGCTCCGCCAAGCTGCAAGTCAGCGGTCGCTGGCAACAACTCAAACCCCATGAGAAAGCCGCATTGGCTCCGCTCGCCGTCCCTTGGGGCGACTTGACGGAAGCCCAGCGAAGCAAATGGCTGACCATTGCCCAGCAATTTGACAAGCTTTCGACATCCGAGCAACAAACCATGCAGGCCCGAATGAAAGAATGGGTGGCCCTCAGCCCGGTGCAGCGCAACCAGGCCAGACTGAACTTCAACACCCTGCAAAGTCTGTCCAAGGATGAGAAAAAGTCCCGATGGGACGAATACCAGGCCCTCAGTGAGGAAGAAAAGCGCAAGCTCTCGGCCGGTGTACTCGCGCCGGCCAAGACAGCGGCACCGAGCCGCAAACCTGTGGCGGCCGACCGCCTTGTACAGCCCACTGTGCGCAGTGTGCCCTCTGCAGCACTGCCTGCACGGCCCCCCATCGACCGAAAGACGCTGTTGCCCCTTCCGGCCACACCGTCTGCGCCAGCAGCCGCTGCGGATGCCCCGGTTATGCCCGCTGCGCAGGCTGAAGCGGCTTCTGAGGCGGCTGCCCCATGAATCGGAAAACCGACAGCGAGACCGCACATTTGCAGGCTCCGGCCCTGGCGCGCCGGATGGCCTGCTGGCTCTACGAAGGCATGCTGCTGTTTGGCGTGGTCTTCATGGCGGGCTACCTCTTTGGTGCCCTCAGTCAGACCCGCCATGCCATGGACAACCGGCCAGGCCTGCAGGCCTTCCTGTTTCTCGTGCTGGGCATTTACTTCACCTGGTTTTGGCACCGTGGACAGACCCTGGCCATGAAAACCTGGCACATCCGGGTGGTGGACAAAACAGGACTCGCCCTGACACAAGGGCGCGCTCTGCTGCGCTACTTCGCCAGCTGGCTGTGGTTTCTGCCCCCGTTGGCGCTGACCTGGCCGATGCACTTGTCCGCCCCGGAGGTACTGCTGCTCACAACAGGCTGGGTGGCGATCTGGGCATTGCTCAGCCGATTCCATCCACAGCGGCAGTTTTTGCACGACGTGCTGGCAGGCACACGCCTGATTACCTACCGATGAGTCTCTGCCGCCAGCTCAGGCTGAGCGACAATCCGGGCATGCCCATCCATCCCCCTCCAGAACCGAGTAATCCACAAAAAGCCCGCAAGGGCATTTCCCGCATCCTCCATGCTGGCGGTTACTCGCTGCAAGGCCTGGTCGCGGGTTGGGGTGAAACCGCCTTTCGCCAGGAGACCATGGCCGCCATGGTGATGCTGCCGCTGGCTTTTTGGGTGGGGCAGGACTGGGTCGAAGTGGCCCTGCTGGCCGGCAGTGTGCTGCTGGTCATGATCGTGGAGCTGCTCAACACCGGCATCGAGTCGTGCATCGACCGCATTGGCCCCGAATGGCATGCGCTGTCCAAGCGTGCCAAGGACATGGGCAGCGCCGCCGTGTTGCTCAGCCTTTTGCTGTGTGCAGGCGTTTGGCTGGCCGCACTGTGGCCCCTGCTGGCAGGTTAAGGCCGTCGGCATGGCCATCGCCCCCCATTTTTCAATTTGCGTCTACTGCGGCTCCAGGCTGGGGGCCGACCCGCACTATGCCGCCGTGGCCACCGAGGTCGGCCAATGGATTGGCCAACACGGGGGTCAACTGGTTTATGGCGGTGGTCGCAATGGCCTGATGGGGCTGCTCGCCGACAGCACACGCGCTGCAGGCGGCCGTGTGGTGGGCGTGATCCCCAGTGCCCTGGTGGAACGCGAGTGGGCTCACGAGGGCTGTGACGAACTGCATGTGGTGGACACCATGCACGAGCGCAAGAGAATGATGATGGATCGCGCCGATGCGTTTCTGGCTCTGCCCGGAGGCATCGGAACCTTTGAGGAACTGTTCGAGGTCTGGGCCTGGCGCCAGCTGGGCTACCACGACAAGCCCATCGGGATATTGAGCAGCCGTGGCTACTACGAGCGCATGATGTCCTTCATGCAGGACGTGGTGCAGGAAGGCTTCGTGGGGGACTGGCAAATGCAGCTGGTGCAGATGGGCGACGAAGCTGCCCCTTTGTTGCGCCAGTTGGTACAGGCCGCAGGTTTTACGCCGCCGGCCCACACCGAAAGGCTCTGAACCTCCGGGACTCAGATCGCGCTGTCGTCCTGTTCACCGGTTCGAATCCGCACCACGCGGTCGACCGAGGTGACGAAAATCTTGCCGTCTCCAATCTTGCCTGTGCGGGCCGCCTTGACGATGGCATCCATGCAACGTTCCACGTCATCGTCCTTGACCACCACTTCGACCTTGACCTTGGGCAGGAAGTCGACCACGTACTCAGCACCACGGTAGAGCTCGGTATGGCCTTTCTGGCGACCAAAACCCTTGACCTCGGTGACCGTCAAACCGGTCACGCCGCATTCGGCCAGTCCCTCGCGGACTTCCTCGAGTTTGAAAGGCTTGATGATGGCGGTGATCTGTTTCATGGGCGGCAATCCTCGGTTGATCAGGTGCGAAAACGGTTGGTCATAGGATAACGCCAATCCTTGCCAAAGCTGCGGTGGGTCACACGGATGCCTACGGGTGCCTGGCGGCGCTTGTATTCATTGATCTTGATGAGGTGGGTGACCTTCTCGACATCGGCTGCTTCATACCCATCAGCGATCAGCGCAGCCACGCCTTCGTCATTTTCCATATACCGCTCGATGATGGCGTCCAGCACCTCATAGGCCGGCAGGCTGTCCTGGTCCTTCTGGTCGGGCCGCAGTTCAGCGCTCGGGGGACGGGTGATGATGCGCTCGGGAATCGGGTTGCTGCCACAGCCATAGGGATCGTGGGCGTTGCGCCAGCGCGCCAGCGCGAACACCTTGGTCTTGAGCACGTCCTTGATGACGGCAAAACCGCCCGCCATGTCTCCGTAGAGCGTGCAGTAACCCGTCGCCATCTCGCTCTTGTTGCCGGTAGTGAGCACGATGGCCCCCGTCTTGTTGGACAAGGCCATCAGCAGCGTGCCGCGAATGCGGGCCTGAATATTCTCTTCCGTGCTGTCTTCGGTCAAGCCGGCAAACTGCGCTGCCAGCGCAGATTTGAAGCCTTCGAACAAGGGGGCAATCGTGATCTCGTCATACCGCACCCCCAGACGACGGACCATGTCGCGGCTGTCAATCAAGCTGATGTCGGCGGTGTAGGGCGACGGCATCATGACCGCATGGATCTTGTCGGCACCGATCGCATCCACGGCGATCGCCAGCACCAGGGCCGAATCGATCCCCCCCGACAGGCCCAGAATGGCCTGCTTGAAACCGTTTTTGCCCAGGTAGTCGCGCACGCCCAGCACCAGGGCGTCCCACAGCTCGGCCTCAGGGCTCGGCAGCGCCTGCACAGCGCACGCAGCGGCCGCCAGCACAGCGCGGCCGCCGTGAAGGTCAATCTGCATGTCGAGTGCTGCCTCACGAAAGCCCTCGGCCCGTGCCACGACTGCACCGGTGTGGTCCAGCGCAAAGGAACGGCCCTCGAAAATGACTTCGTCCTGCCCACCCACCAGGTGGGCATAAATGAGGGGCAGGCCACAGTCCTTCACACGCTCACGCATGCGCTGCTCGCGCTCGGCGCTCTTGCCGGCATGAAATGGCGAGGCGTTGAGCACCGCCAGCACCTGGGCACCCGCGTCACGGGCCAGGCGAGCCGGCTCCTCGAACCAGGCGTCTTCGCAAATGAGCAGGCCCACGCGCACGCCATCCACTTCGAACACGCCCACACCCTGACCGGGCGTGAAATAGCGGCGTTCATCAAACACCTGGTAGTTGGGCAGCTCGCGCTTGTCGTAATGAGCGACAACGCCGCCTTCGCAAAGCACCGAGGCGCGGTTGTGTCGCCGCGTCACGGCCACGCTGCGGGTGCGCACGCCACCGCCTTCGGGGTGACCGACCACCACATGCAGGCCCTTCAACCCCGCCAGCTCCCGGGCGATGGTTTTCAGGGCATCATCACAGGCGTCGATGAAGGCGGGGCGCAAAAACAGGTCTTCGGCGGCGTAGCCGCAAATCGACAACTCGGGCGTGAGCACAAGACGGATGCCACGGGCATAAGCCTCGCGCGCGCAATCGATGATCTTGCGGGCATTGCCCGCCATGTCGCCCACGACAAAATTGAGCTGGGCAACGCAAATCTGGAGAGTCATACAGGTGCAAGACGGTGTGAACGGCAATTATGTCACCCGTGTCCTTGAGGACATGGGTGACATCGCATCGCAGACTTGGGACGCCCTGCTGGCGGCGCAAGCCACGCCCACCCCGTTCATGCGACACGCCTACCTGCAAGCCATGACCAACAGCGGCTCGGCCGTAGCCCAAACGGGTTGGACGCTGCGCCTGTGTACCCTCTGGCAAGGGCAGACGCTCGCCGCGGCTTGCCCGGTCTGGCTCAAGACACATTCGCGCGGGGAATACGTCTTTGACTGGGCCTGGGCCGAGGCCTACCAGCGCCATGGCCTGGCCTATTACCCCAAGGCCATTGTGGCCTCGCCCTTCACCCCCGTCCCCGGCTCCCGCCTGTTGGCACGCTCCAGCGCCGACCGCGCCGCACTGCTGCAAGCGCTGACGACCTGGTGCGAACGTGAAGCCTTGGGCTCGCTGCACATCCTGTTTGCCGATGACGTGGACCAGCTGGCCTGCACACAAGCCGGTCTGATGCGCCGCGAACAGGTGCAGTTCCACTGGCAGAACCCGGGCTGGCTGGACTTTGAAAGCTTTCTGGCCAGCCTGAACCAGGAGAAACGCAAAAAAATCCGCCAGGAGCGCCGCAAAGTGCGCGAGGCTGGTGTGGTGTTCCGCACCGTCCTGGGCAGCGAAGCCAGCGACCGCGACTGGGCTTTTGTCTTGCAGTGTTACCAGCAAACCTACTGGGAACATGGCAACCCGCCCTACCTGCAGCCGGGATTCTTCGAGGCCATGCGCACCGACATGCCTCAAAACTGGGTGATCTTCATCGGTGAGCGGGACGTGCAGGCCATGGCCATGAGCCTGATCGGCCTGCAGCACGATGCCCGAGGCCATGCCCATGTGGCTTATGGCCGCTACTGGGGCGCTACGCAGCGGGTGGACTGCCTGCATTTCGAAGCCTGCTATTACCAGCCCATCGAGTGGTGCATCCAGCACGGCGTCAAGCGCTTTGAAGGCGGTGCCCAGGGCGAACACAAGATGGCCCGGGCCCTGTTGCCGGTCAGCACCGCCAGTGCGCACTGGATCGCTCACCCGGGCTTTGCCGAGGCCATCGGGCGTTTTCTGGAGCGCGAGCGCGAGGCTGTCGCGGACTACCTGGACGTGCTGACGCAGCACAGCCCGCTGCGTCAGCCGCAGGCACCTCAGGACTGAGCGGCCGTAGCCACCACCTCAATGCGCCAGGCGGGATTGGCCAGCGCAGCCTGCACCGTCGCGCGGGGCGGCGCACTGCCTGGCACCACCCACGCATCCCAGACCTCATTCATGGCCGCAATGTCAGCGATGTCGGCCAGGTAGATCTGCACACGCAACAGGCGCGCCTTGTCGCTGCCCGCCTCAAGCAAGCGCAGATCGATCTGGCGCAGCACATCGGCGGTCTGGCTGCGAATGTCGGTCTCGGCGCATTCGGGCACCATGCCCGCAAGATAAACCACACCGTTGAAGATAGCCGCTTCGCTGTAGCGCGATGCCACATGCAAACGCTCAAGGGGCTGCGAATGTGTGCTCATGACTTTTTGCGGCCCATTTTCGATTCGGTACCGGCCAGCAGGCGGTTGATGTTCTCGCGGTGCCGCCAGACCAGCAACACCGCCATCACCGACAGACACAAGACCTCGGGGCTGCCGGCCTGCCATGCCACACCGTCCCCGAAGAGGTAGTAGACCGGCGCGAACACCGCGGCCACCATCGAAGCCAGCGAAACGTAGCGACTGAAATACAGGATGATGGCAAAGGTCAGGACCGTCGCCAGCGCCAGCCAGCCATTCATGCCCACCAGCACACCCACCGCCGTGGCCACGCCCTTGCCACCTGCAAAGCCGAAAAACACCGGGTACAGATGGCCCAGAAAAGCGGCCAACCCAACCATCGCGGCGGTGCCAGCACCCAAGCCATGCGATGGGCCGAAGGCCAGCACCAGAGCCACCGGCACGCCGCCCTTGAGGGCGTCCAGCAGCAGGGTCAGAATGGCCGCCTTTTTGCTGCCCGAGCGCAGTACATTGGTGGCACCCGGGTTCTTGCTGCCATAGCTTCGCGGGTCGGACAAACCCAAGAGACGGCTGACGATGACGGCAAAGCTCAGCGAACCCAGCAGATAGCCGCCGAGCACCACAGCAACAGGCAAAAGGTTTTCCATGACAGTGTTTGTGTTGGAGTTCCGGGATTGTAGGAGCGGTCACCGACCGCGAAGGATGTTCGGTGAAAGTGGTCGATGACCGCACTTATGGCTGGGCGCACTGGATCGGCTTGGCGCCCAGCAAATCGACACAGACTTGGGGATCGATTCCCAGCAGATAACCCCGGCGCCCGCCATTGATGACGATGCGAGGCAATCCGAGAATGGTTTCTTCGATGTAGACCGGCATGGACCGACTTGTGCCAAAGGGCGAGGTTCCGCCCACCAGATAGCCGCTGTGCCGATGGGCCACCTCGGGGGCGCAGGGTTCGACCGACTTGGCACCGATCTGACGTGCAAGGTTCCTGGTGGAGACTTTGCGGTTGCCATGCATCAGCACCACCAGGGGCTTGGCGTCCTGATCCTGCATGATGAGCGTCTTGACCACGCAATACGGATCGAGGCCCAGGACTTGGGCGCTGTGCTGAGCGCCCCCGTGCTCCAGGTACTCGTAAGGGTGTTCGGTGAAGGCCACACCCTGCTGGCGCAGCAGCGCCGTGGCCGGGGTTTCGCTCACCCTCTCCTTTTTCGCCATGCTGCAGGCTTACAGGGCCGGATCGCGGATTTCCCAGCGGATGGCGTCAATCTTCTGCAGCAACTCCGGGCAGAGGGTGATGTCCCAGGCCTTCAGATCCTCATCGAGCTGCGCCACAGAGGTCACGCCAATGATGGTGCTGGCCACGCTCCAGCGGTGATAGCAAAAAGCCAGGGCCATCTGGGTGGGCGTCAGGCCGTTGTCGCGGGCGAGCTGGTTGTAGCGGCGCGCGGCCACCAGGGCCTCTTCGCGCCCCCAGCGCTGCTTGCGCACCGATTCGTAATTCGAAATGCGCGCATCGGGCGTCTTGTCGCCCACAAAGCCACTCTGGTCGTATTTGCCGGTCAGCGCACCAAAGGCCAATGGCGAATAGGCCAGCATCGAGACCTTCAGGCGGTAGCACGTCTCGTCCAGACCGTTGTCGTAGAAGCGGCTGGTCAGGGCATAGGGGTTTTGCACCGTCATCACACGCGGCAAACCGTACTGCTCGGCCAGGCGGATGAATTCGTGCACACCGTAGGGCGTCTCGTTGGACAGACCGATGTAGCGCACCTTGCCCGCCTTGACCAGCCGGCCCAGGGCTTCGAGCTGCGCGTGGATGGAGGTGACCGACTTGTCCTTGGCCGGGTCGAAATAGCTCATGCCAAACACCGGCACATGGCGCTCGGGCCAGTGGATCTGGTAGAGGTCGATCACGTCGGTCTTCAGGCGCCGCAGGCTGCCATCGCAAGCGTTCAGGATGTCCTGCGCCGTCATGCCGCCGCCCTCCCGGATCCAGGGCATGCCACGGGACGGCCCGGCCACCTTGGTGGCCAGCACGAGTTTCTGGCGGGCACCCGGGTTCTTTTCGAACCAGTTTCCGATGATGGTCTCGGTGGCCCCGCAGGTCTCGGCCCTGGCCGGCACCGAATACATCTCGGCGGTGTCGATGAAGTTGATGCCCGCATCGAGCGAGCGGCTCAGGATGTGGTGGGCATCGGCTTCCTTGACCTGTTCACCAAAGGTCATGGTTCCCAGGCAAATGGGGGTCACGTGCAGGTCGCTGGTGCCGAGTTGAACCTTGTTCATGCGTGTCTCTTGAATGTGAAATGCTCAGGAAGCGGTGATTGTGTCATGCCCCAACACGGACCCTGACGCGGGCTCTGTCTTCTTCCTGCAGGCGCAGGATGCGCCGCTGAACCTTGCCGGTCGTCGTCATCGGCAGCTGATCGATGAACTCGATTTCCTTGGGGTACTCATAAGGGGCCAGCAAACCACGCACATGGGCCTGCAAGGACTGGCGCAACTGCTCTTCATAGTCGGATGCACTGGCGGCCCTTTGGCGCGCTGCCCATGCATCGGGCGAGAGCACCACATAGGCCTTGACCAGTGCGCCGCGCTGCTCATCGGGCTTGGGCACCACCGCCGCGTTCTGCACCGCCGGGTGCTTGACCAGGCAGTTCTCGATCTCGCCCGGGCCGATGCGGTAGCCCGCTGCCTTGAACATGTCATCGGTTCGCCCCTGGTACCACAGGTAGCCCTCTTCGTCGCAGACCGCCACATCGCCGGTGCGGCACCAGTCACCGGTGTACTTGTTGCGGGTGGCCTGCTCGTTGTTCCAGTAACCCAGGAAAAACACCGGGTCGGGGTGGCCGTGAACATCGAAACGGTTGACCGCCACTTCGCCGGGCGTGCCGGGCGGACACACCTGCCCGGCCTCATCGATCACCGCCACGCGATGGCCCGGGTAAGCCCTGCCCATGCTGCCCGGTTTGGGCGGCCAGAAGAGGCTGCAGTTACCCACCACGTAGTTGATCTCGGTCTGGCCAAACATTTCGTTCACGGTGACGCCCAACTGCTGCTGGCAATAATCGAAAACCGCATCCCCCACCGCTTCCCCCGCACTCATGAGGGCCTGCAGGCGCAGGCGGTAACGGTCTCGCGGTTCAGGCACCGCCTTCATCATGGCCTTGAGCGCGGTCGGAAACAGAAAGCTGTGGGTGATGTCGTGGGTGTGCAAAATCTCGAATGCCACCTCAGGCGAAAAGCGGCCGTTGAACGAAACGATGGGTCGGCCGAAATACAGACTGGGCAACAAGGCGTCCATCAGGCCCCCGGTCCAGGCCCAGTCGGCGGGCGACCAGAACACCGCGTCCGACGAAGATCCCGGCTTGCTCGGGTCAAAGCCAAACCAGTTCTGGCTGCAAATGAAACCCGTGAGGTTGCCGATCAGTGCCCTGTGCGGGATCAGGGCGCCCTTGGGGTTGCCGGTCGTGCCGCTGGTGTAAATCAGCACGGCCGGGTCATCGGCTCGGGTGCGAACAGGCTTGAAGCGGGCGGGCTGACGGCGTAAGGCCGCATCAAAATCCAGATCGCTCTGCGGGCCTGCCTGCCCCACGCCAATCACGGTGCGCAAACCCGGGCAGGCCTGGCGGGCCTGTTGCAAGGCGCCCCAGGCCGACTCATCGGCCAAGGCAACTGTTGCCTGGCTGTCCTGAATGCGGAACGACAGGGCGTCCGGCCCAAACAGCATGGACAGCGGCATGGCCACCGCGCCCATCTGCAGCACGGCCATGTAGGCCACGGCGGTTTCAAAGCGCTGAGGCAGCACAATGGCTACCCGGTCGCCGCGCTGCACCCCCTGCGCAAGCAACACCTGACTGAGTCGGTTGGCGGCAGCCTGCAACTGAGCGTAAGACCAGCGGCGTCCAGGCCCCTGTCCTGCCAGATGCTCCTGAATGGCTGTGGCCCCGGCCGTGCCGGGGTCCTTGGCCCAGCGACCACAACAGGCCTCGGCCATATTGAAAAAGGTCGGCACCTGCCAGCCAAAGCCCTGATGCAAGGCGGCGTAATGGTTGCTGAACGAGTCCTGCTTGCGACGGCTGACCATGCCCTGTCTCCTTATGATCGGCGAAGTATGTACCAAGTCCTCAGACCAGCGACCAGCACCTTTGTGTCATTGCGCGGCTGCCGCTACCACCTGCTGCAATGGGGCACGCCCCGCTCGGACCAGCCCTTGCTGGTGCTGGTGCACGGCTGGATGGATGTCGGTGCCTCCTACCAGTTCATGGTGGACGCCCTGTCTGATCCGTTCATGCAACAACGCCGTATCGTCGCCATTGACTGGCGCGGCTATGGCCTGACTGACTCCCCGCTCACCGACAGTTACTGGTTCCCGGACTACCTGGCCGACCTGGATGCACTGCTGGACCTGCTCAGCCCCGACCAGCCGATCGACCTGGTGGGGCACAGCATGGGCGGCAACGTGGTCATGATGTACGCGGGCGTGCGTCCTGCTCGCATCCGCAAGCTGGTCAACCTGGAGGGCTTTGGCATGGCCGCCACCCGTCCTGCCCAGGCACCCGGTCGTTTGGGCCAGTGGCTCGACGAACTGCGCCAGCACCGCGAGGGTGCCATCGACCTCAAGACCTATCCGGATGCCCAGGCGGTGGCCGACCGGCTGATGAAGACCAACCCCCGTCTGCCCCTGGACAAGGCCCAATGGCTGGCTCGGCAATGGGCACGTCCTGACGCCAATGGCCAGTGGCGCATCCTGGGGGATGCCGCCCACAAGATCGTCAACCCCTACCTCTACCGGGTGGATGAAGTGCGCGAGATATTGGCCCGCATCAGTGCACCGGTGCTGGCCGTCGAGGCTTCGGACGATTCACTGGGCCAATGGTGGAAAGGCCAATACACGCTGGAGGAATACCACCAGCGCCTGCAATCCGTGCCGATGCACCGCATTGCCCGCATCGAAGATGCAGGCCACATGCTGCACCACGATCAACCCCTGGCGCTGGCCAGACTGCTCGAATCGTTCCTGCAATCGACACCCTGATGCCGCAGCTCGGCTGGTTCAATTTCCTGGCCCTACAATCGGCCCACAACAGTCAGACCAGCCATTGCCGTGCGAACACTCCCGAGCCCCCTCCTGACCTCCCTTCTGACCTCCCTTCTGACGATCGCGGGCTTGATTTGCGCAACACCGGCCACCGCGAGCGACTACCACTGCCCCCGATTCCTGTTTGACCCCAATGCCGCAGCGCCCAGCCATCGGGGCGAATTGAGCCTCTCGCCCTACACCATCCACTGGAGCAACAGCCCCGAACACAAGCATGTGGTGCTGGTGGCACTCGACGAGCAATTGCCTGGTGGCCGGCTGTGCGGCATCAGCTTCTTCTCCAACTCGTTCGGCCAGCCCTCGACCTACGTCTACGCCGGTCAGCAGTTCAACCATCTGCTGGGGCAGCCGCGACTTTTTCTGAAGGTCACGGCCGGCATCATTTACGGCTATGTGGGCCAGTACCAGCACAAGGTCCCCCTGAACTACGGGGGTTTTTCGCCCGGTCTCATTCCCGCTCTGGGGTACAAGCTCACGCCGCATGACTCGGTTCAGGTCAAGCTGCTGGGTACCGCCGGGGTGATGTTCTCCTGGGGCCGTCAGTTCTAGCCACCATCCGCGCCGAGCTGCTTGCTCACCGAATAAAAGGACGTAAGGCTTTGAAGTTGTCTACGCTGCAGAATTGGGAAAACGCGCGCCGGGAGCCAGGCCAGCAACAGCCAACCCAGGCTCGTTGAGCTACACCCCTGCCATCATGACATCGACGGCACGGTTGACCCGCTCACCCTGGTCTGCCACGCTGCCCACGCGACGCAAGCTTGAGCGCCGCACTGCAGCAATCAGGCGGGTGGCAAGCACCCAGCGCTGGCCGTCGTGCAGCAGCTCTGGATTCAAGTCTTTTACAGATGGGTAGTCAGCCAGCAGTGGAATCACCACCACAGCCGGGTCGGGCGGCAGCAGGTCGCTTTCTACCACCACCATCTTCATCCCGTTGTATTCGGCCACATCGTAGCGACTCAGCCGTTCCATGAAGCCCCCACGGGCGTGCACATGATGTCGGCCAGCGGATGCCCATGACGCTCATGCCACGCTGCTTGTGCCTCAAAGGCCTCTGCGTTTTCTTTCAGCCATTGCACCTGTCGGGCACTGGCCACCGCGCTCTTGAGCGCCGCTTCGGCCACGGCAGAAATGTTGATATCAAGCGCTTTTGCGCGATCCAACACTTCAGCGTCCAGCGTCAAAGACGTTTTGCGTTTCGTTGTCATTGCCACCGCTGTGTACTCCACTTATGCACCGAAAAAATATACCGCATTTTCGGCGCATCCTGGATTCCCGCCTGCGCGGGAATGACGAGAGGGGCACGAGCTTGCGGGCAGCAGAGATGGATGCCGCATCCAGATCGGACATGACGACAGAAAAGCACTCACTCAAAAAAGTAAGCTGCGGCGCAAGTCTCTCCTCAACCCCTTCAGCCGCGCTTGGCCACCAACGTCAGAATGTCATAGCTGGCGACCACCTCGCCGAGCTGGTTGCTCACTTCCACGTCCCAGGCGACCACACCCTGACCCACGCCCTTGGCGTCCTTCTTGTGGCGGTCAATCTTGCGCTTGGCCGTCAGGCGGGCCTGAATGGTGTCGCCAATGCCCACGGGCTTGACGAAGCGCAGCGTGTCGAGGCCGTAGTTGGCCAGCACCGGGCCGGGCGCGGGAGTCACAAACAAACCCGCAGCCGCCGACAGCACGAAATAGCCGTGCGCGATGCGCTTGCCAA
>CAYSIY010000038.1:0-14424 GCA_964431215.1 uncultured Limnohabitans sp. | reverse complement strand
GTGCAGACCTGAAATGGACCTTGCGATGGGGTCGGTATTTCAGCAGCCTGCTAGGTTGCTGTGACCGGCGCGAATCATTGCTGAAGCCTTTTCGCTGATTCCGCGAGGAGGCCAACTGGTCTCACCCATGACTGCTTGCTTAAGTTCCCGAGTTTTAGCAACCCCTAACACATCACCAGTATCATCTCCAATTGCTTCGCGCAGTCTGGTTATGGCGAGCCAAGTTGCAAATGGATTGCGTTCCAAAAATTTAAGCAAGCCATCTGACAAAAACTGATCGAGCAGAACTTCCTTATCTGTGCCTTTCGCAGCTTCTTCAAGATCTCGCTTGAGCCCCTTCATCAGCTGCCCGAAGTCCAGTTTTGCCGTCTCAGTGAGGCCTGTGTAAAGGTCTCTGCAGGCAAAATCAGCACCAATTTCCAAACAAAGCGCTGACAACTTCGATAGAGCGATGCGTTTCTTCTTTGGATCAGTTTCAGTTTGGAAGTTCCGAACTGCCTCGCTAAGACTGAGATCTAGCGCTTGCTTAGCAGTATCGCGCGTCATCAACGCTAAGTAGTCGATCTTAGCCTCAATAGACTCTAGCCTATAGGCCATAACACTGAAGTTGATACTTGTAGCTTCAATAAATCGCGAAAGCTTCTCGTCCAGCTTGTGAACCTGCCGGCTCAACTCTTCGATCCGTTGTGCAATTTCTCTTACGGCCTTCAAGATGATGGTTGTGGAGTCTTCACCGCCCGATTTCTTACCCCCAAGCTCACTAAGAGCACCAGCAATAGCGAACGCAGCACCTAGTCCCCCAGAAAAAGCGACCATTGAAAATCCCGCGGAGAGAGCTTGCTTTGCCTCATAGATTTTTGTCATTGAAGTAACCAGCGTATCGACCGCCTTGCCGGCCTGCGGATCTTTGATACTAATGATCATCCCTACCAGCTGACCGTATGCGTTCACTTCGGCGATCAACTCTTTGGATTTAGCTTCCTGTGTCGCTTTATTTTGTGCCTGACTCACTTCGAGCATCATCTGTGTAAGCTCATCGCTTGTGCCAGTCAGCAAATCAACGCTCTTCTCAGTATTGCGAAGGCGCTTTCGAATATCTTTCAGCGCTTCAGAAGTGTTTGTCGTTGAATTCAGCGAATCGAACAATTGTTTCGACAACTCTTTAGGTAGGACGGTATTCATCCTCGCAAGAACCTCTGCGTACGCACCCATCACATCTCTAGATAGAGCAGGACTCGGCAGCTTTTGATCAAGCCCCTTCAGTTTTTCAAGGCTGCTTTTGTATCGCGCCCTTTCAGCGTCAGTAATGTATTTGTTTTCAGAAACTTCCTCGAGAGCGCGCCGCAAAACAGGCAGTCTATCGATGGTCGAGAAAAGCGTCTCGTGGTTGTTGTTGATAATGTCAAGCCCAGCTTGCTTTCTTTTTTCATTGTCCACTTCAATGAAGTAATTTAGCTCGACTTGTGCAGCAGCGAATAACGGACCCGCGTAAGGGTGTGTGCTAGCGCCGGTCACTAAATGACCCGTTGCCCTACGCCCCTCGGCAGTGTCCAATGTTGCGAGGAAAACGGGGGTAACGTAAGGGGGGGGCGCACCCGCCCCCACTTGGTTGACCACTGAAATAATCTCGTAAGCAAGCACAGGATCGGTTGCCGCTTTGTGTTTTGCCACTGCAGTAAAAAGCTGATCATTGGTTTCGACAAGATCAAGAGCATGCAAAGATATTTCATCCATCGGTATGTGTCCTTGGGCTTTACCAACAACGGAGCAAATTAGTATGAACTAAAGTTTAACAGGCCGTTGAAAAAGTACCTATCGAGCCTCAGCGAAGCAATGCCAACAACCATTTCGGCCTATTTGCAGGCCATCTTGCCCGTTTCGGGCGCACAAATCCCAGGGCTTACGCATGATGCGCGTCCCACCAGCCGCCGATGCTGCCCATGCGCAGCAAGTTGTAGGTGGCAAAGCACAGCAGCGCCTGGCCCGTGAGCTTGGTCTGACCGATCAGCTTGGTCTTGGCCAGACCACCCACGGTCTTGATCCAGCCAGAAGCCGCCGCAATGCGCCTGCGCATCTTCTTGCGCGTCATTGCGCAAACGCTGCATGTCGGCGCTGTGGCCTTCATCCACCGCTTCGGCTCCAGTCCCAACGAGCATGTTCACTTCCACGTCTGCGCAGTCGATGGCGGGTTTGAGGAAATGACGGGCGAGGGCGATGCCGACGATCAAGCCCGCTCGCAAACCACGTTGGGTGTCATCTTCCACCCGGCCACCGGAGTGGATGCGGATGCTGCTGCCCAAGTGCAGGCCACCTTGCGCAAACGTATCCTGCACGCTTTCGTAGGCCGTGGTTTGCTGGAGAGTTTTGAGGCCAAAGAGATTCTGGGCTAAAGCTTCTAGGGCATTGGGCCCGTCCGCAAGTACCCAAGTAGGCCCCGGCGCGCAGGCTTGGGATGACCTGAACTTGGGCCGTAATTGCCCTCGTACAGTTGGATTTCCTATCCGCTGGCCTGCTGCGTCAGCAGCGCCAAGCTTCAAGACGCCATCGCGGGTGAACTCGCCCGCACGCATGCGCTGCACGGCACCCCGGGCGTCGAAGGTGGCAAAACGCTCGACCTCGCCGTCCTGGTTCTGCGGCACCATACCGGGGGCCAGCACGACGTTGCAGACGATCAGGGTTTCGTTGTGCCAGCGCGAGCCTTCGGCACGGCAGGTGTGCACCGTGCCCACGCAGCTCAGCGCTGGCCAGGCGCTGGCTGCAAGCCCCGCTTCTTCCTGCATCTCGCGTGCAAAGGTGTCGCGCCAGCCTTCGCCCGCTGACATGCCCCCCGCCATCAGGTTGTCGTACAGCCCCGGATCGACGCGCTTTTGCGCCGAGCGCAGACCCACCACCAACTCGCCTTCGGTGGTGAAGCCGTTGACGTGCACCGCCCGCGAACGCAGGCCCAGATGGCGAAAGCCAGCGCGCTCGATGCGCAGACCCACCCCGTCCTCGGACGCCTGCGCATCCCGGTGGCGCGCTGGGTCGGGCAACCAGTCCTGGGCTTCATGGCGCCAGTCGCTCACCTCGCCCTGCAGCTGCGCCTGCCACAGCCATTGCTGCAAGGTGGTGCTGCGCCACTGCAAGGACGCCTTGCCGGTGTCCCAGAGCCAAATGCCATCCTGGTCGTGCACACCGGGCACATGCTCGGCCATCTGCGCGGCGCGCTCCAAGGGCATGTGCCCCGCGTGCAGCACCTCGCCCTGCATGGCAATGCGCCATGTCACCCAATCGGCGGGCGGCTCGTGTTGGGCGGTTTGCAGTTGCAGGGCCAGCCATGCCACATCATCGGCAGACAGCTGGGCAACAAAGCGGTCGATGGCGGGGTGGCTGGGCGCGGTGGACATTGTGCAAATCGCTTTCAAACGTGAATACCCTGGCAGTGTCACACAGCAGTGCCGCCCAGGCGCAAACGTTCGGCGATGGTCTCGATGGCGTGGGGCAAATCGGCCACGCTGTTGATCACACCGTGTGCCCCGGCAGCTTTGAGCTGGGCGCGGGCCGCGGCGAGCGCTGTTTCGCGTTCAGCCTCGCTGCAGGCCTCCCACTGCGGCAAGGACCAGCCCAGCGCATTGCCGCTGGCGGCCACGCCCAGCGTCAGGCATCCTGCGTTCAGGCCCTCCTCAATGCCGGGCGCGGTATCGTCCACCTTGAGGACCTGCAGACCCGGCGTAACCCCCATGGCCTTGCAGCAGGCCAGCATGCCCATCGGATCGGGACGCGAGTGCAGCACATCGTCGCAGCAAATCACCGCGTCGGGCAAAAAGCCCTCTTTCGCCGCATGTGCAATGATGGGTTCCATGATGCGCCGGGTGTAGCCGGTGGTGGTGGCTACACGGATGCCCTGGCTTTGAAGCCATGCGTAAGTCTCCAGAAAACCGGGAATGAAAGCGCGGCAGTCCCAGGCCGATTGGGCACTCATCGGTTCAAACTCCTGCAGCAGGGATTGCGCATCGTCTTCGGAAAAATCACGCCCCGCGTGCGCTGCGCGCCAGGCCTGTGCGATCTCGGGCATCCAGCCCATGGCCCGGATGTGGTCGATCTTGGGTAAGCCCATGGGCACACGAGCCTGCGCAATCGTCACGGTCACACCGTGACGCTCGAAGAGCTCGACAAAGGCACCCATCGGTGCCAGCGAGCCGAAATCGACGATCGTGCCGGCCCAATCAAAAACCACCGCTTGTATCTTCATCGTGTCATCTCCGCCCATTCCTGGGCCAGTGCAAATCCTGTGCTCATGCCGGTCCCGCTGGTCACGCTGACCAGACTGATGTCGGCGGCGATGCGCTCGATCACCGCGTCCTGTTTTCCGCTCGGGTATTGCCCCACCCAACGCTCGGTCACGCGGTAGTCGGGCAGCTGCAAAACCGTCTGCATTTCTTCGAGAATCAGGGTCTCGCTGTCGGCCTGCGCGAAGGGTTCGATGGTGCTGCCGTAATGGTGCGAATCGCCCACCACCAGGCTGCCGTCGGCGCTTTGCACCACAATCAAATGGATGCCATGCGCCAGGTGTTCAGGCTGCTCCGCCTGCAGGCGCGCAAGCAAGGGCGCACTGCAGGCTTGCTCGGCGTAACCGCGGTAACGCACCAGGCTCAAATCGCTCATCACAGGGTGCGGCAGCACGTAGCCTGCGGGCACTTGCACCCGCAGCATGCTCAGGCGGCAGGTGCTGACCTGCTGTTCCTGCACGAGCTGCGGCGCAAAGTGGCGCAGATCGGGACCCGGTGCCAACACCAGGTGGCCATAGGGTATGGACGCGCCTGCCGCGCTCAAGCGACGGTCGTGCGACAAGTGTGCGGCCGCGCCGTTTTGAAACACCACGCCCTGGCGTTGCAGCCAAGCCTGCAACTGGCCCACCGCGACGCGCGACTCGATGCGCAACTCGTGCGGGCTGTAGAGGGCCCCAAGCAGCGGACTTTTGACAAATTCCGGGTGCTGCTCCACCAGGTCGGCGTGCTCGATCCACTCCAGTTCAACACCTTCGGCCTGTTGGCGCAGCGACTGCAGCACCGCCACGGCTTCTTCGCGCTGGGCCAGCACCAGCAAGCCTTCCTGCAGCACCTCGATGCCCGCTTGCGGCGCGATCTCGGCCCAGATGTCACGGGTCGCCCGCGCCCGCTCCCAGGTCAGACCACGCCCCTGCCCGGTGACGGTGACAAAACCAAAATTGCGAATCGACGCGCCCACACAGCGGTCGTCCCTTTCCAGCACGAGCACGCGCTCACCACGCTGCAGCGCCGCCCAGGCGCAGGCCAGGCCGACGACGCCGCTGCCCACCACCACCACATCAAAGACCATGGCCTTGTCCTCCCAATTGGTTTTGCCCGCGCGGGCTTTGCAGGGCCCGCAAGAGATCGGCTTGCCCACCCGGCAAATCCGCCAGGGTGCGCGTGGCAATGCCCAGACCGTGTAACCATTGGCGCAAGTGTTCTGCCGGATCGTTGTGCGCCTCCAGCAAGGTTTGAAGTTGCGCGTGCAAGGCAGCGTCGGTGCGGCAGGCCAAATCGGCCACCAAGGGCAACCAGATCGCCACCGCTTCGCCGTGCGCGATGCCCTCGTGCAGCGTCAGGTCGTACGAGAGGGCGTGTGCCAGCGCCGTTTGGGTTTGCGCCATGGCCATGCCCGCCAGCAGCGCCGCTTCCGACAAGGCAGCGCGTGCAGACAGGTCATGCGCCTGCGCCAGTGCGGTGGGGAGGTGCGCCATCACCAGACGCACGGCGCGCTCAGCCAGGGGGCGTGTCATGGCGTTGGCGCGCACATTCCAGAGCGATTCCAGGGCGTGGGCCAGGGCGTCCAGGGCCGCATCACGGGTCACTTTGGGCGGGCAGGTCAAACACAGCACCGGGTCGATCCAGGCCTCGTCGGCATAGCCATGTGCGGGTTGCCAGGCGAGTTTCTGCGGCTTGTCGCCGCTGCGGTCCCAGACGGTGGCCGAGGCGCTCACTTCGCTGCCCGTACCGGCGGTGCTGGGCCAGCACAGCAAGGTGTGGCGCAGCCAATCGCTGTTCATCGTTTGCCCTTGTCCCCGCCAGATCTGCAGGATGTCGGTGGGTGTCCTCGGGTGCTGGGGCCGCCAGCGCAGCACCTTGGCCATGTCCAGGGTGGTGCCACCGCCGATGGCCAGCAGCCGCGTGTGTGGTGCTTGCGCGAGCACCTGCCACAGGGGCTGTGCCAGGTCCAGCAAAGCCGTGGTTTCACACTCACCCTGGGTCTGCCACAGCCAGGCCAGGCAATGATCACCCCAGCGCTTGCGCAGCAGGGTGACCAGGCCGGCGGGCACCGCGTGGGCATCGGCCAGCACCACCACCGGCGCCGCGGGCTGGAACTGGGCCAGCAGACCGCTGCCCAGGTGAATCTGAACAGGCAGCTGCCAATCGGGGCGCTGGGGGCTCATATCAATCGTTTGCGCAGCCAGGCCGAGGCCAGGTCAATCAAAGAGACGGTGAAGATCAGGATCAGCAAGACGGCGCAGGTGTGGGCGTACTGAAAGCCGCGAATCACCTCAAACAGCACCACGCCGATGCCCCCGGCACCCACCATGCCCACCACCGAGGCCGAGCGCACGTTGGACTCAAAACGGTAGAGCGAAAACGACACCCACAACGGCATGACCTGGGGCAACACGCCATAAAAAATCTCTGCCAGCGGATGCGCCCCGCTGGCCCGGATGCCCTCGACCGGGCGGGGATCGATGGCTTCAACGGCTTCCGAAAACAGCTTGGCCAGGGTGCCCGTGGTGTGCACAAACAGGGCGAGCACACCGGCAAACGGACCCAAGCCTACCGCCACGATGAAGAGCATGGCAAACACCATCTCGTTGGTGGCGCGAAACGCGTCCATCAAACGGCGCACCGGCTGGTAAACATACGCTGGCACGATGTTCGCGGATGACAACAAGCCCATGGGAACCGCCAGCAAAATGGCCAGGGCCGTGCCCCACAGCGCGATGTGCAGCGTCACCACCATTTCCTTGAGGTACAGACGCCAGTCGCTGAAGTCGGGCGGGAAAAATTCCTTGCCGTAGGTGGCCATGTTCCCGGCGTCGCGCCACAGGTCCAGGGGCCGCATTTCAGCCCCTTGCCAGGCCCAGGCGAAGACCAGGGCCATGGCGATCAGGGTCAACCACTCGCCCAGTTTGCGCCGGGGTGGGGTGGCCAGTGCGTCAAGCTGGGCGATGCCGGCGGCCGGGGCCCCAGGCGCGGTCGGGGAGGAAGGTGCAGACATCGCTCAGCCCTGTTTACTTTTGCAAAGCCGACAACTTCTGGTCGATTTCGGTCAAAGCTTTAGCCTTGGCGTCGGCGCTCAGCTTGTCGTCGTTTTGAACCCGCGTGCGATCACGGAACAGTTCGAGCTGGCGGATCGGGATGAGCTGGTCGTTGTTGCTCTCGCGGAAACCGTCGTACTCGTAAATCTTGTTCAAGATGGCTTTTTCAGCCGCATCGGTCTTGGCGTAGTTGAGGACAAACTGCTTGAGCTTGGCCTTGACAGCCGGGTCCAGGTCTTTGCGCCAGACGAAGGGATCGCTCGGAATCAAGGGGCTGCGCCAGACCACGCGCAGCTGCTGGAACAGCTCGGGTTTGTTGACCTCCAGCTTGCCCATGTCTTCGGTGTTGTTCGTGGCGACATCGAGTTGTTTGGCCAACACCGCCTGAATGTTCGCACCGTGGCTGCTGTTGCGGATGGTCTTGAAGGCCGTGCGGTGGTCCACCTTGTTCTGCGCAAACACATAATAAGTGGGCACCAGAAAGCCGGAGGTCGAGTTGGGGTCGCCGATGCCAAAATTGATGTCCTTGCTGTTTTTCAGCACATCGTCCAGGTTGCGGTATGGCGTGTCCTTGTGGGTGATCAAGAGAGCGTGGTAACCGTAGGTGCCGTCTTTGTAGCGCACCTGGGCAAAAATTTCGCCGTTGGCGCGGTCCACTGCCTCCATTGCGGCTTTGTTGCCGTACCAGGCCACTTGCACCTTGTTAAAGCGCATCGCCTCGATCACGCCGGCGTAATCGGGGGCGTAGAAGGATTTGACGGTGAGGCCTGTTTTCTTTTCCATGTCGCGGAAAAACGGCTCCCAGCGGTCGCGCTGCACGCTGGCCGCGTCGGTGGCGATGATGCCAAAGTTGATCTCCTGGGCCAGGGCCACGAGGCTGGAAGTACCTAGTACGAAGGCGGTGAGCAGGGTTTTGAGTTTCATCTGGATCTCCAAGTTGACAAAAAAGTGGCTTCAATCAGCGCTGTCCAGAGCCGGGCTGAAGCTGTGCAACGCAGCGGCGGCCTGTGGGCCGTACAAATTAATCAGCATGGTTTCCGTCAGATCAGCGCTAGGACCGTCGTAGACCACCTGACCACATTTCAAGGCCACCACACGCGAGCAATAGCGGCGAGCCAGATCAACGTCATGCAGGCTGACCACCAGGGTCAAACCCTTCTCTTGGTTCATGCGCTGCAGCTCGCGCATGACCCGCTCAGTCGCTTCGGGGTCCAGTGAAGCAACGGGCTCGTCTGCGAGCAATATTTCCGAGCCTTGCACCAGCGCACGAGCAATCGCTGCACGCTGCTGCTGCCCACCTGACAAAGTCGAAGCGCGCTGAGCGTGATGGTCGAGCAAGCCCACTGTGTCAAGGGCCTGCAGCGCCCGTCTGCGCTCAGCCTGGGTAAAGCGCCCGGTGAGCACACGCCACAGGGGCATATGTACAAGCGCTCCTGCAAGGGCGTTGTGCAGCAAGGACTTGCGTCCCACCAGATTGAACTGCTGAAAAATAATGGCGGTTTTGCAACGCAGCTGTCTCGCCTGTCTGCTGAGCTTTCCCCCATGTTGCAGGATGCAGGAGTGGATTTTTACCAAGCTATCGCTGTTGGAAAAAGTCTCCAGTCCGCACAATGTTCGCAATAAGGTGCTTTTGCCTGACCCCGAAGCACCCAGCAGCGCCACACACTCGCCTCGCAAAAGGGTCAGATTCACGTTATCCAGTGCCAGAGTCCCGGCGCGAAAAGACTTGCTGCCAGCGATGACGGCGATAACGGGTTCAGGCATGTTCATGGATTGCGCAAGTTAAGTGGCACACAAGGAGATGGTGGCTTCTGTATGTGTTGAATTCGTGATGTTTTCATGACGCTTTTATGACCTCGAAACCGGAAAACCGCCTTGCGTCCGCCCAGAAATGGCCGCAACGGACACCCAGACGCACCTGATAACCGGGGCTTCAGCAAGATGCAGCGCCACGGCTGGCCCACAGTCCATACCCCGGCCCTGACGATGACCTTGATCACCCATGAAAAACCCAGGATCAGACGAGGGGACGTGAGGGTGTGACGAAAAGAACTCGGCGATAGGCCACAATATGTGCATGAAGCCGGAGCAAGCTTTTATGGATCGGCTCTCCTTGCACGACAGGGTATGGCTGGAACAACTCTGGCTAAAAGCACAACAAGCTCCGCCGTCGCAGTGGGTCCGCTGGAGCATGATGGGTCGCGGTCAATCCGTCCATCTGGGGTTTCTGCCGCCCCAGCGCGCGCAGTGGCTCAAGGCGCATCTGAAACCCATGCCTCTTTGGCATGACAACCAGTGGCTCTGGCCTGCAGGCGAGATCAATGGCAAACAGCGCAGCCAATGGTTAGGGGAGATGCTGCATATCGCAAAGCAACAGCAGCGGATCAGAGGATGGCGAGACGAGCTCTACGCTTGGTGGCGTCATCCAGGCATGCCCCCAACGCACGGGCAGCAGCCGGATTTCGTGGCAGAACGAGCTGGCTTCAGACATCTGGGTCTTCTGAGCCACGCCGTGCATATCCACGGATTTTTGCTGCACGGTGATCTTTGGTGTGGACAAAGAGCAATGACCAAAGCCACCGATCCAGGACTTCTGGACAATTTGGCTGCCGGGGGACTGCCTGCTGGCGAGAGCCCCGTGCAAGCTGCAATTCGCGAATTACATGAAGAGGCGGGCCTGAAAATCGATGCCTCAAGACTGATTTACAAAGGTTCAGTACGCACCTGCCGGGAAGAAGCAGAAGGTTGGCATGATGAACGATTGCTGGTCTTTAATCTCACGCTACGATCCGAAGAATTACCCCGAAATCTCGATGGGGAAGTGTCAGGATTCGAATGCCTGACACCCAAACAATGGCTGGACCGTCTGCGTCAGGGCATGTTCACACGCGACGCAGCAGCAGCCCTTGCGTGTGGTCTGAGGCTGACCCCCGCCTGGATCGGCTAAGTGACTCATCCAGATTTTTCGATTTGACGCCGGATTGGTCAGGCAACGGCATGATCTGCCACGGCAGGGACTGCCGTCCAGTGGATTTTTATGGTTCGCGTATTCACGACGCGGTGATTCACGAACCAGTCACAGAATCACTCAAGAATGGAGCGGCTTTTCAAGGAGCCGCACATGTCATTGACCCTCACGGAAGTCCTTCGTTTACTCGAGTCACGTGGACACACCCAATACGGAAGAGAAGAAGTCAGCCAGCTCGACCATGCCCTGCAAACTGCTCACTTGGCGGAAATGGCCGGTGAATCCGCCGAAACCATCGTGGCCTGCCTCCTGCATGACCTTGGCCACCTTCTGGCAGCACAGCGAGATGGCGTCGATGAACACGATGCTTCGAAGGATGATCTGCACCAGTACATCGCCCTTCCTTTCCTGCGAGCACTTTTCCCGGCGGCAGTACTCGAACCCATTCGGCTACATGTGGACGCCAAACGTTACCTGTGCCTGATTGATCCCAGCTACGAGGCCTCATTGTCTGAAGAATCACGCCACAGCCTTCAATTGCAGGGCGGGGTTTTTGAAGAGGCACAGGCAGAACAGTTCATCGCTCAACCTTACGCCACAGAAGCGGTCCGCCTTCGGCGTTATGACGATATGGCCAAAATTCCCGGAAAGATGGTCCCGGGATTGGCGCATTTCTCGCAACTAATGGAACAAGTTAGCCACTGACCCCGTCCAGCCAATGAGACTGACTCAAGTCGTGCGTTCTGGCCAGTCCTCAGCCACGCGCTCGATCAGGAGTTTCTGGCCTGCATGCAATGCCTGACTGCTAAACTGCCTCGCATGATTCTCGAACTTGCCGACATCCGCATCCAGCCCGGCCAGCAGGCCGCCTTCGAAGAAGCCATCGCACGGGGCCTGTCCACCGTCGTGGTGCGTGCCCGGGGCTACCAGGGCGCCAAAGTCAACCGTGGCCTTGAAAACCCCGAGCGCTATGTGCTGCAGATCTTCTGGGACACGCTGGAAGATCACACGGTGGGTTTTCGGCAGTCACCCCTGTTTACAGAGTGGCGTTCGATCGTGGGCCCTTTTTTCGCCGTCCCCCCGGTGGTCGAGCATTTCGAACTGGCCTTCAAATCGGCCTGACGCCCTTCACTGATCCTGGCCGGACTCTTCGTGTCCGGCCACCAGCTGCCCGAGCAAGCGCATGAAGGTTTTTTGCTCCTGGGCTGTCAGCGGTGCCAGGATGCTCTGCTGAGCACGCGCCACCGCCTGACGGATGTCTTGCACGACACGGGCACCGTCGGGCGTGATGAACAGCAGTTTGCGGCGGCGGTCCAGCGGATCGGCCTCGCGCCTGACCCAGCCCTTGGCTTCGAGCCGCCCCATGACCGAGCCCGAGGTGGCCGCATCGAAAGCCACGCGCTTGGCCAGGGTGATCTGGTCGGTACCGGGCGTTTGCATCATCGCGCTCATGAAGGCGAACTGCACCGGTGTCACTTCATGCCCGGCCACCTCGCGCACAAACTCGGCCACGGCAATCTGGTGGGCACGACGGATCAGGTGTCCGGGGGCTTGGGCAAAATCAAAAAGAGTGGACATGGGACCAAGGGTTAACCCTTGTATCAAGGAACGGTCATGGCGACCTCTTGATAAGTATACTTATCAAATAAACCCGCGCCAAGCCGCCTCCTGCGATGCGGCGGGCCCACCCGGAGCACCCGCATGACCCCCTTGTTTGCCCCACCCGCACCGATCACCGTCCCCGTGGCGGGCGAATCGCGCTGCTTCCCCGTCCACCGCATCTATTGCGTGGGCCGCAATTACGAAGAGCACGCCAAGGAAATGGGCTTTACCGGCCGCGAACCGCCCTTCTTCTTCCTCAAGCCGGCCGACACCCTGGTGGTGGTGCCTGCGGGCCAGACGGGCACCATGCCCTACCCCAGCATGACCACCAACCTGCACCACGAAATCGAGCTGGTGGTGGCCATCGGCAAGGGGGGAAAAAACATCCGGGCCGACGACGCGCTGCAGCACATTTACGGCTATGCCGTCGGTCTGGACATGACCCGCCGCGACCTGCAAAACGAGATGAAGAAACAGGGGCGCCCCTGGTGCATTGGCAAGGGTTTTGACCACTCCGCCCCCATCGGCCCGATCACCCCGCTGGCAGCGGCCGGCGATGTCAACCACGCCGAGATCCGCCTGCAGGTCAATGGCGCCGAGCGCCAGCGCAGCAACATCTCCAAGCTGATCTGGAACGTGGCCGAAACCATCGAGCACCTCTCCAGCGCCTGGGAATTGCAGCCCGGGGACCTGATTTACACCGGCACGCCAGAAGGCGTGGCCGCCGTGGTCCGGGGCGATCTGCTGGTGGCCGAGATCACCGGGCTGGGCCAACTGCAGGTCCGCATCGGTTGACGCTGGCCGGCATGCCGCCATGGCATCGCTGCCAGCCGTGCCAGACTCTTGGCCTGCACCTTGGGTCCGGCTACCATCGGACCACGTTTTTCGGAGTCCTGATGAGAATCCTCTCTGCGCTGGCGCACCTGTGCGCCATTCTGGCCGGTCTGCTGCTGACCGGCATCACCCTCATGACCTGTGTCAGCCTGATCGGCCGCAACACCACCGGATGGACCCTCACCGGCGACTTCGAGCTCACCGGCGTGGCCACCGGCGCGGCCATCGCCCTGTTCATGCCGCTGTGCCAGCTCAAGAGAGGACACATCATCGTGGACTTCTTCACCGCCAGGGCCAGCGCTGCCACCAACCAGTTCTTTGACCGCATGGGTGCGCTGTGCGTGAGCGCGGTGTTTGCGCTGCTGGCCTGGCGCACCGTGCTGGGCGGCCTGAATGCCTACAGCAGCTTTTCGGGCACGATGATGCTGGGCTTTCCCGAGTGGATCGTCTATGCGGCCATGGTGCCGCCCTTCGTGGTGTGCAGCCTGATTGCCCTGCTGCAGGCACTGCAGGCGGACCCTGAGGGAGCTCAGGCATGAGCGCACTGGCCCTGACCTTGACGATTTTCGCCATCATGCTGGCCCTGATGGCGATCCGCGTGCCGATCGCCGTGGCCATGTTCGGCGCCGGCACCGTGGGCTACCTGATGCAAAGCGGCTGGATGCCCTATGCCAACTTCATCAACAGCCAGGCCTTCGCCCGGTTTGCCAGCTACGACCTGTCGGTCATCCCCCTGTTCATCCTGATGGGCAACTTTGCCACCCAGGGCGGCATCAGCAAGGCCTTGTTCCAGTTTGCTGCGGCCATCATGGGACGCTTCAAGGGCGGTTTGGCCATGGCCGCCGTGCTGGCCAGTGCCGCCTTCGGCTCCATCTGCGGCTCATCGGTCGCCACGGCAGCCACCATCACCGGCGTGGCCTTGCCCGAAATGAAGCGCCACGGCTACTCCGGCCGCCTGTCCACCGGAACGCTGGCCGCGGGTGGTACGCTGGGCATCCTGATCCCGCCCTCGGTGCCCCTGGTGATCTACGCCATCCTGGCCGAGCAAAACATCGCCAAGCTGTTTGCCGCCGCGATGATCCCCGGCATCATTGCCATGTTCGGTTACATGGTGGCCATCGGCATTTATGTGCGTCTGGTGCCCGGACATGCCCCCGAAGCCGGGCACCGGGAGCCCCTGGACCGACAGGCCCTGATGGGCATCCTGCCGATCGCCATCGTGTTTGCCATCGTCTTCGGCGGCATCTATGGTGGCATGTTCACGCCGACCGAAGGTGCCGCTGTGGGTGCGGCATCGACCTTTGTGGCGGCCCTGCTCAAACGCGAGATCACCTGGGCCAAGTTCAAGCGTTGCTTCTACGACACCGCCGCCAGCTCGGCCATGATCTTCCTGATTTTCATCGGCGCTGACGTGATGAACGCCTCGCTGGCACTCACGCAGGTCCCGGCCCAGCTGGCCGAGGTGGTGGGCAGCTGGGGCCTGTCGCCGCTGCTGGTGGTCACGGCCATCCTGCTGTTTTATGTGGTGCTGGGTGCCGTCATGGACGAGCTGTCCATGATCCTGCTGACCATCCCGATCTTCTTTCCGATGATCATGGGTCTGGACTTCGGCATGCCCAAGGACTCGGTGGCCATCTGGTTCGGCATCATGGTGCTGATGACGGTGGGCTTTGGCTTGCTGGCCCCGCCGGTGGGCCTGAACGTGTATGTGGTCAAC
>CAYSIY010000037.1:0-14463 GCA_964431215.1 uncultured Limnohabitans sp. | reverse complement strand
GAGAATGCGCTGGTTGATCGCGTCGACGCCGGTGTTGACATAGCTCTTGTCGGCAATCGTCTCGGCCATCTTCATCTTGTTGGACAGGCTGGCGTCGATCCACTTGCCTGCTTCGATGATGGCGGCTGTGACGGCGCGGGCGGTGTTGGGGTACTTTTTGACGAACTCACCGGTGGTGCCCAGCACTTTTTCAGGGTGGTCTTTCCAGATGTCCTGCGTGGTCACTGCGGTGATGCCGATGCCGTCCATGATGGCGCGGTGGTTCCAGGGCTCGCCCACGCAGAAGCCGTCCATATTGCCCACCCGCATATTGGCCACCATTTGCGGCGGCGGCACGGTGATGACCTTGGCCTCCTTGAGCGGGTTGATGCCATGGGTGGCCAGCCAGTAATACAGCCACATGGCGTGTGTGCCGGTCGGAAAGGTCTGGGCAAAGGTGTACTCGCGCTTGTCGGTTTGCATGAGCTTGGCCAGACCCGCGCCGTCCACTGCCCCTTTTTCGGCCAGCTTTTTGGACAGGCTGATGGCCTGGCCGTTGTGGTTGAGCGTCATCAGCACCGCCATGTCTTTCTTGGGGCCGCCCAGGCCCAGGTGCACGCCATACACCAGCCCATAAAGCACATGGGCAAAGTCCAGCTCGCCATTGACCAGCTTGTCGCGCACGCCGGCCCAGCTGGCTTCCTTGGTCGGAATGATCTTGACCCCGTACTTCTGGTCAATGCCCAGCACCGAGGCCATGACCACGCTGGCGCAGTCGGTCAGCGGAATGAAGCCGATCTTGACTTCCTTTTTTTCGGGTGCGTCCGAGCCCGCAGCGTGCACCACCGCCCGCAGGGCAGGCGAGATGCCGGCAACGCCGGCGGCGGCCGATTGCAAAACAGTGCGGCGGCTCAAGCTGGTTTTGAGAAAGTCGGTCATGGCGAACACTCCTGAGAAGTTGCAAAAAACAAAAAAGGCGTCCTCGACATGCACACGCCTGCTCTGCAGCACGTGTTCATGCGGGGACGCCTTTGTCCGGGTGGTGCAAGGCCTGGGGCCTGCGCCGATCGAGACCCACCTTGGTCTTGCAGGGAGTTATGCAAAGGCCGTGCCAGGGTTTTTCCGGATTCCAAAGCCCTTTTTTGCACCACCGCCGTGCGGGCGCACTGCTCTGGTGCCCGGGCGGTGCGCTCGGCTCAAGTGCTCAAGCAAGCGCTCAGCCCAGCAACTCGGCCATGTCGATCATTTGCTGTGCAACGTCGGCCAGCTTCATGCCCTTGTTCATGGCCACCTTGCGCAGCCGGGCATAGGCCTCGGGCTCAGACAGGCCCTGGCGCTGCATCAGCAGGCCCTTGGCGCGCTCGATCAGCTTGCGCTCCTGCAGCTCGCCGCGTGCGCTGTCGAGCTCGGCCAGCAGCGCTTCCTGATGCTGAAAACGCGCCATCGCCACCGCCAGAATCGGCCGGATGCGCTCCGGCGCGAGACCGTCCACGATGTAGGCCGTCACGCCAGCGGCCACCGCCTCGCGCACATGCGAGGTGTCCTCGTCGCTGGTGAACATGACAATCGGACGCCGCTCGTCCCGCGTGGCCATGACCACATGCTCCAGCGCATCGCGGGCATCGCTCTCGGCGTCCACGATCACCAGATCGGCCTGCAGTTGCGCCAGCCGCTCGGTCAGGAAAGGGTCGGCAGGCAAGGTGGCCACCAGGTTGTAGCCGGCCTCCAGCAGGCCGATGCGCAGCAAGCGCGAGCGTTCGTCCTGCAGCAGCGCCTGCTCATCCCCCTCGGTCATGCCGGAGTCTGAAATGATCACCACAATGCGCAGGGCCTTGTCCATGCACGTTGCTTAGCAATTAACGGGCCGGGCGCACACCAGGCAGGCCAGCGCCGCCCGGCAGCGCCGGCCCGGCGTTCAGTGCCAGGTCGAATAAGGGCGTGAACGGCCCTGCTGCTGCGGTGTGGCCAGCCGGGGGTCTGGCGCGAGCGCTTGCGGCTTGCGGTTCTTGATGTTCTCGCCCCAGCCCAGCAACAAAAACAGCATCGGCTCGGTCTGGGCACCCATATAGACCGTGAAAAATGCGATCAGGCACATGAGGTAAATGCCCGAAAAGGTAAAGCCCAGCGGCGCTGTGCTGCCGACGTTGCGGATGGCGTGCCGGATCTGACCGTAAATCGCGTACATGAAGATCAGCAGAAAAATCGCCGGAGCGATCACCCCGTGCTGCAAGGCCATCAGGAAAAAGGCGTTGTCCACCGACTCCATGCCCTTGATCTTGGGCACCGTGGTCAGGCCCCAGCCCTGCCAGTAGCGTTCCATCAGAAAGGCTTCGTACTTTTCGAGCATGACCTTGCGGTAGAGCATGGTCTGCGCCTCGCCCGAGAGCTCCGCCCCATCGGCGGGTGTGGTGTAGATGTCCAGCAGCGTCTTGCCTACCACAGCACCCACCCCCAGCACCAGCACGGCCAGTTGGAGGTTGCGCAGGGGCTTCTTCGTGTTGCCGCAGGCCACCACGATGGCCGCCGCAATGCCGCCAATCCAGGGGCCACGCGAGATCGTCATCAGCGCCATCAGCACCAAGATGGCGGCCATCAGCGTCGTGAAGTTCATGCGCACATAGCGCGCCACCTTGGATACCCAGTGGATCACCCAGACCTTTTGCCCTTCCCAGCCTTGGCACCAGCACAGCCAGCGGTGCAGCCGGTAGGCAATGATCACCATCACGCAGGCCAGGATCGGGTGTTCAAACGTGCCTGCGGTCCGGGCCAGCCCCCAGCGAATCGACAGGCCCGAATTGGCCCCCGGAAAAAACGGCGCGAGGATCTTGAAAATCGGGCTGACCCAGAACTTCGACTCGTAGAGGAACAGCGGGAAAAAACACACAAAGATCAGCACGATCTGCCGGGCCAGCTTCATGTCCCACTCATGGCTGGTGATCAGCAGACGGGCCAGAAAATACGGCCCGAGCAAGGAGCTGAGCAGATAAAACAAATAATTCTGGGCATCCGAATAGCCACGGCCCTGGTAATCATTGACCACCCGCACCGCGAAATACAGCAGGATCAACAGCTCCATCTTGCCCAGTTGCACCCGCGCCAGATGATCGCGCAACAGCACAAACAGCAGCGGCAAAATCGCCGCCTGCATGAAGTTCGGGTCCGGCAAGCCCGGAATGTTGACCCAGAAGACCGTGGGCGCCCCGAGAAAAATCACGGTCCAGACGTGAATGAAAGTCCAGCGCAGGCCGCGCTTGTGCAGGAAATAAAGAGACACCAGGGTGGCAGTAAAGACAATGAACTGCATGCGGGGCTGGTGGGTGTGGGGGTGACGGCAGGGAAGGGGGCGGGGAGCGTGTTCACATTACTGTAACCAATACAGCGCCGATCCCGAGCACACTGCCAGCCATTGCAAAGACCTTGCTGCCCACTTTTTCCGAGACACAACCTTGCGTTACTTTCTTTCCATGGCTCTGGTGCTCGCACTGACGGCATGCCAGTCGCCAGAACCCATCAGGGCGTTCAAGACGCCGGACCGAGCCGCAACACCCGTCATGATCAGTGCCGATCAGGCGCAGGCGATTGATGCCGAGCTCGGCGACGGGCCCTACCTGCTGGCCGCCGGTGACACCGTCCGTCTGGAGCATCATCTTCAGCCGGCCTTGTCGGGCAAGCAGGTGGTCAGCCCGCAGGGCTCCATTGCGTTGGGCATGCAGGGCGATCTGCGGGTCGAGGGCCTGACCCGCGAGCAGGCCGAGGCCGAAGTCCGCAAGCGCTATGCCAGCATTTACCGCTACCCGGTCATCTCGCTGACGATCGAGGAATACGCTTCCTACCGCTTTACGGTTCTGGGCCGGGTCGAAAAGCCCGGTGTGCAGCGTTTCAGCTACGCACCGCATTTGCTGGAGTTGCTGGCCAATGCCGGCTCCATGCCCATTCTGGACAAGCAGGCCACCCTGACCCAGTGCGCCATCATTCGCGACAACCGGCAAATGATCTGGGTGGACCTCAAGGCCCTGCTCAACGGCAACATGGCCTTCAACCTGAAGATGAAACGGGGCGACATGGTCTTCATCCCCGATTCTTCCGAAACCTCGGTCTATGTGATGGGCCAGGTGCTGCGCCCCAACGCCTACCGGCTCACTCCCCGCATGACCCTGCTCGACGCCATCGCGCAGGCAGGCGGGCCGAACGAAGACGCCTCCAACGGCGAAATCATCATCTACCGGCCGGGCCTTGAACAGATCAAGCAGGTCAGCCTCAGGGACCTCATGAAAAACGCCCAGGCCCTCAACTACGAGCTTCAGGACCGTGACGTGATTTATGTAGAGAAGAAATCTGTCGCCAATCTGGGTTACATCCTCAAGCAGATTGCCCCCGGCCTGTCCGTCCTGAGCTTCATGGCCACCATGAACCTGATTGCAAAGTGAGTCTGAACGTGGAAACACCAACCATCGCCTTTGTGGTCATCGGCCGCAATGAAGAAAAAAACCTCGGCCCCTGCCTGCAATCAATCCGGCAGGCCTGCGCCGGCAAGTTCGACGCGGACATCGTGTACGTGGACTCCAACTCCACCGACCGCAGCGTCGAGATCGCCCGCGCATTGGATGTGCGGGTGCAGTCGCTGGGGGACACCCCGCCCTCGGCCGCTGCAGCCCGCAATCTGGGCTGGACGGCAACCCAGGCCCCATGGGTCATGTTCATGGATGGCGACACCCGATTGCATCCGCAGTTTCTGGAGCAGGCGCTGTCGGCCTTCACGCCGGAGATCGCGGCCGTCTGGGGGCACCGCCGTGAAGTCCAGCCCTACCGCTCCCTCTATGCCCGCGCCCTCGACTTTGACTGGGTCTATCCGGCGGGCCTGACCGAGTTTTTTGGCGGCGATGTGCTGATTCGCCGCAGCGCCCTCGAAAGCGTGAACGGCTATGACCCGCGCTACAAGGCCGGAGAAGAGCCCGAGATGTGCTCAAGGCTGTCGGCCCAGGGCTGGAAGATCCTGCACATTGACGCCGCCATGACCGAACACGATCTGGGCATTGACAGCCTGCGGCCCTGGGCGCTGCGCGCTTACCGCTCGGGCATGGCCTGTGCCCATCTGGCGGCCACCTTGGGCGGCGCCTCCTCCTGGCAGGAGAGTGCCGCCCGAGACCGGCGTCATGGCATGGTGTACCTGCTGGGCCTGTGCCTGGCCCCCTGGCTGGCCTGGGGGGCTCCGGCCGCGCTGCTCCTCCTGGGCGCTGCTTTTGGGGCCATCGTGCTGCGCACGGCCTGGCGTTCGCGCTGGAAATGCCCGCGCTGGGCCGATGCCCTGCTGTACGCCCTGCATTCGCACCTGCAAAAAATCCCGGCTTTGTTTGGCCAATGGGCCTGGCTCCGGGCCTATCGCCATCGCCAGCAGGTGCCCCTGATCGAATACCGCAACGCCACCGACAAATGAAGACCCTCCTCCATGCGCTGCTGTGGCTGCCTGTTCAATTACTTGGCTGCATTCCTGAACGCGCCGTGCGCGTCTGGCATTTCGCCCGGCTGCGGCAGCGGCTGCGGGGGCAGCTCGATTTTTCCAACGTCATCCTCGGCCCCGTGGCCGTGGAGGGCACGGGGCGGGTTCGCATCGGCCGCCATGCCCTGATCTACCCCGGCGTGGTGCTCGAAACCCAGGGCGAGGGCCAGATCACTCTGGGTGACCATGTTGTGCTCTCGCGCGGCGTACACATCATTGCGCATGAGAGGGTGGACATTGGCCATGGCGTGCTCATGGGCGAGTACTCGGCCATACGCGATGCCAATCACCGCTGGCATGCCAGCGACATCCGAGGCAGCGGCTTTGACGCCGCGCCCGTGGCGATTGCCGACAACGTCTGGATCGGTCGCTGCAGCACCGTGCTCAAGGGCTGCCAGGTGGGGCAGGGCGCCGTGCTGGCCGCCAACTCGGTCCTGCTTTCTTCGGCCGAGGCCCATGCCCTCTACGCCGGTGCGCCGGCCCGATACAAGAAAAACCTGCTCACGCCCCCAAACGGTACCCCATGAACATCACTTATCTGGTCAGCAAATACCCCGCTGTTTCGCACACCTTCATCCAGCGCGAGGTGGCCCGCCTGCGCGGCCTGGGCTGGCGCATCCAGACCGTCTCGGTCAATGAGCCGGACGCGCCGCCTGCCGGGGCCATGGCCGACTACGCCACCGAGGCACAGAACACCCACGTCATCAAGCGCCAGGTGCTGCGGCAGGCGCTCTCTGCCCTGGGCTGGGCTGTGCTGCGGCACCCCCTGCGCCTGCTCAAAACAACCCGCTTCATGCTCGGTCACCAGCCCAACCTCAAGTCGCCGGTGTACCTGATCGAGGCCCTCATTCTGGCGCGACGCATGGCGCAGGACGGCCAGACCCGTCTGCATGTGCACTTTGGCAATGCCGCCGCCAGCGTGGGCCTGCTGGCCAGTGTTTTCTCGGGCTGCCGCTTCACCCTCACCGTGCATGGCCCGGACGAATTCGAACAGGCGCATGCCCAGCAACTCGGCCTCAAGATCCGCCACGCCGAGCAGGTGGTCTGCATCAGCCGCTACGCCCGCCAGCAGGCCATGCGCTACAGCACCCCCGAAGACTGGCCCAAACTGGTGGTGTGCCCCTTGGGCGTGGACGCCGAAGAATTTGGCGGCGAGCCGCCCATCCACCCGCCCCATCAACCCTTGCGATTGCTCTGTGTGGGCCGCTTGTGTGCCGCCAAGGGGCAGCACCTGCTGCTGCTGGCCATGGACGAGCTGCGTGCCCGTGGGCTCGAATGCCGCCTCGATCTGGTGGGCGATGGCCCCGATCGCCAGAGCCTGGAGGCCACGTCACGCACCCTGCAACTGCAGACACGGGTCACCTTTCATGGCGCGGTGGGCATCGCGCAGGTGCGGCAGTTCATGCGCCAGGCCGACCTGTTTGTGTTGCCCAGTTTTGCCGAAGGCGTGCCCGTGGTCCTCATGGAAGCCATGGCCACCGGCGTGCCCTGCATCAGCACCACCATCACCGGCATTCCGGAGCTCATCACCCACAACGAAGAAGGCATTCTGGTGCCCCCCGGTGACGCCCACGCCCTGGCCGAACAGATCCAGCGCCTGGCCCTGGACCCTGAACTTCGTTGCCGGCTGGCCCAGCGCGGCCGCGAGAAAGTCCAGCACAGCTACAACCTGGGCCGCAATGTGGCCCGACTCTCGGACCTGCTCGCCCCATGACGCCTGAAAACCTCTCGCCCGCCAACACCTCGATGAATCCCCCCATGGACCTGTCCATCCTCATCGTCACCTACAACTCCGGCCGCTACATCGGGCCGCTGCTTGACGGCATCGCCGCCGACCGCCAGGCCGCCACCGGCCTGCAGCGCTGGGAAATCATCGTGGCCGACAACGCCTCGGCCGACGACACCGCCGACCAGGTGCAGGCCCACCGGGCAGGCGCAACCCTGCTGCGCAACACCGGCAACCTCGGCTTTGCCGCCGCCGTCAACCAGGCCGCCCGCCAGGCCACGGGCTGCGCCTTGCTGCTGCTCAACCCGGACGCACTGCCCCAGCCCGGCCACATCCTGCAAGGCACCCGCGAGTTTCTCGATGCCGGTCTGTTTGCTGCGGGCGGCCTGCTGCTCGACAGCCAGGGCCAGCCCCAGCCCTCGGCCCGGTTTTTTCCGCGCCTGCGCGACGAGCTGTATGTGCTTGCCGGGCTTTCGGCCCGGCATCCCCGGCACCCCGAATACGCCCGCCTCAATGGCGGCCACCTCAGCACCGAAGGCACCCACAGCCCCGAATGGATTCCGGGCGCCTTTCTGTGGCTCGACCGCCAGCAGTACGAACAACTGCAGGGCCTGGACGAGCGCTACTTCATGTACTACGAAGAGCTGGACCTGTTTCGCCGTGCCCACCAGCAGGGCCTGCAAACCCGTTATTGGGGCCACCTGTGCGCCAGCCATGTGGGCGGCGCATCGGCCCGCACCGTGCCGGGCCAGCGTGTCAGCCGCGCCGGCTCGCAACTCGAGAGCTGGCAAATGCGCAGCGCCCTGCTGTACTACCGCCGCTGGCATGGTCTGGCCGGGGTGACCGCCTACACCGCCCTGCACGGCCTGTGGGGTGCGCTGGTGCTGTGCAAGGCCGCGCTGCGGCGCGACCTGCCCAAGCGCGACGCCCAGGCCAGCCGCCTGGCGCAACTCTGGCGCGCCATGCGCCAGACCCGCATGGGCGCCATCAGCCCGCCGCGCCCATGGTGAGCGCCGCATGAATCTCCTGCTGCAGCGCATGGCCGCCCGCATGGGCCCGGGCGTGGGGCGTGCCCTCTCGCGCCTGCTGGGCGGGCACGTGGCCTCGCACGCCCTGCGCCTGCTCAGCAGTCTGGTGCTGACCCGGCTGCTGCTGCCCGAAGCCTTTGGCCTCATGAGCGTGGTGCAAACCCTGCTGTTTGCGCTGGCCTTGCTCTCTGACATCGGGCTGTCGCAGGCGGTCGTCATGCAGCACGCCCGCATGCCCGCAGGCTTCATGGGCACGGTGCGCAGCCTGCAACTGCTGCGCGGGCTGTTGCTGGCGCTGGTGCTGCTGGCGCTGTCCGCCGTGCTCTACCCGCTGCAGCAGAGCTGGCCCCAAGCGCTCTCGGGCGTCTTTGCCGACCCCCGGCTGCCGCCCTTTGTGCTGGCCGTCTGCCTCATGCCCCTGATCCAGGCCCTGGAGCCGGTCGATCTGCACACGGCCCTGGCCCGCATGCAGACCGGGCTGCTGGCCCGGGTCGAACTCTCCGGGCAACTGGCCGGTTTGCTGGTCAGTGCGCTGGTCGCCTGGATCACGGCCTCGCCCTGGGCGCTGATTGTCGGGGCCTATGCCAGCGCCCTGACCCGCTGCCTGACGGCCCACCGGCTTTGCGGTCAGCGCCCCACGCCCCTGCACTGGCAGCCAGAGCACCTGCGGCACATCTGGCAAAGCGGCCGCTGGATCCTGCTGTCTTCGCTGCTGGGCCTGCTGGCCAGCCAGAGCGACAAACTGATCGCCGCCGCCTACCTGCCGGCCGAGCAAATGGGCTTCATGGCCATCGCTCTGGCCCTGCTCATGGCCCCGCAAGGGCTGCTCAGCGCCATCAATGCCCAGATGGTGCTGCCCACGCTGGCGGCCCGCAGCAACCCAATCCCTGCTGACAAAGCCGACGACACCGCCCGCGCCACCCTGCAGCGCATCCAGCGCCTGATGGACCTGGGCCTGGGCCTGCTGGCGGGCCTGTTGCTCATGCTCGGGCCGCAGGTGGTGGTCTGGCTCTATGGCTCCGCCTATGCCCAGGCCGGACAGCTCTTTGGCTGGCTCAGTCTGGGCCTGCTGGGCATGCGCTACCAGGCGCTGGAGCAATGGATGATCACCCGGGGCCACAGCCACTGGGTCACGCTCAACAACGCGCTGCGCACCCTCACGCTGTGGGTCGGCATGCCCTGGGCCTACCAGCACTTTGGCGCGCAGGCCATCGTCTGGGTCATGGTCGCCGCCCAATACGTCCCCTGGCTGACCGTCTGGATCTACCAGTTCAACACCCGCACCTGGAGCCTGCGCCAAGCCTGGCTCTGGCCGCTGGCGCTGGGCACCGGTGCCCTGGCCGGCTGGGCCTTGCGCAGCCTGCTGCAAGGCCTGGACGCATGAACACTCACCCCTCAACGCCATGAACATCACCTTTCTCCTGCCCGAAGACAACTGGACCGGCGGCACCCGCGTGGTTGCCATGTACATGCAAGAGCTGCAACGCCTGGGCCACAACGTGCTCGCCGTCATGCCTGCACCCACCCCGCCGGGCTGGCGCGAAAGCCTGCGCCGCTGGCGTCGCAAGCTGCAAACCGGCAGCCTCCGTGGCCCGTCCGTGCGGGCCGGCCACATCGCCGAGCTGGCGCTGCCCTGCCGGGTCTTGCCCCAGGCCCGCCCCATCACGGCCGACGACTTGCCCGACGCCGATCTGGTGATTGCCACCTGGTGGGAAACCGCCGTCTGGATGGATCGCCTGCCCGCCGCCAAAGGCCGCAAGGTCCACCTCATTCAGGGCTATGAAATCTGGCAAGGCCAACACACCGTCGAGGCCGTGCACCGGGCGCTGAACCTGCCCAACACCAAAATCACCATCTCCCAGGCCCTGGCCGACACCCTGCGCCCCGTCATGGAGGGCCAGCCCCTGCACGTGGTGAGCAACGGCATCGACCCAGAGCAGTTTGACGCCCCCGACCGCCAGCGCCAGCAGCCCCCATGCGTGGGCTTCATCTACAGCACCCAGGCCATCAAGGGCTCGGACCTGTGCATCGAGGCCATTCGCCACGCCCGCCGCCTCATGCCCGAGCTGCGCTGCGTGGCCATGGGCACCGAAGCGGCCCACCCCAGCCTGCCCCTGCCCGAAGGCTGCGAGCATGTCGTGCATCCGGCCCAACAGCACATCCGGGACATTTATGCCCGCTGCGACGCCTGGCTGTTCGCCTCGCGCCAGGACAGCTTTGGCCTGCCCATCCTCGAAGCCATGGCCTGCAGAACCCCGGTGGTGGCCGTGCCCATGGGCGCTGCTGTGCAACTGGTGGGGGCCGATACCGGCGTCCTGGTCAAACCGCAAGACCCGGTGGCGCTGGCCCAGGGCCTGCACCACCTGCTGAGCCTGCCGCCCGCGCATTGGCACCGCATTTCTGCGCAGGCGCATGCACTCGCGCATGCCCATACCTGGAAAGACGCCACGCACAAACTGCTCGGCCTGGTCCTGCCCTAGTGTCGGCATTTCCCTGGCCGACGCAGGCCCGGTATTCTTATGAATACTTTGTGGATATTTTCCTGTGTAAAATCAAAAACTTGGCCCCAATCCACTCTTTACTCACACGCCATGACCAAGCTCTACGTTAATGACCACATTCCTGTTCTTGCTCAAGCCCTGACGGACGCGGTGGCGCGGCTGCTGGTCCGTACCGAAGTCACCCCACTCATCAAGCTGGGCACCATCAAGGACGCAGTCGCCAATGAGGATCCACAGTTTCTGCTGGTCAACGCCGACAGCTACATTCATTCGAGTCAGGTCACCGTGCTCAAGCACGTCATGCAGCGCCTGGACAACACGCAGGTCATTCTCATGACCGAGCACCCGCGCAAATTCCTGCTCAATCTTTTGCGATTGAAGGACGGCGATCAAGTCATTTCTTCGCGCGTGTCATGGATGGAGTTTTCCAAGGCGATTCGCGAGACCATCGAACCGCAGACCGCCTCTGCGGCCGAAGAGCCGCAGGAGGTGATCAAACTGACCAAGCGGCAAAAGCAGATTCTGATTTTGTCCCAGCAAGGCAAAAGCAACCGCGAACTGGCTGAAATCCTCAACCTCAGCGAGCACACCATCAAGGTGCATGCCTGGCGTTTGTACCAGCGGCTCAATGTCAACAGCCGCCTGGGGGCGCTGGCCAAAGCACGCCAGATGGGCGTGCTTTAAACAGCTCTCATGGGGGCCGGTTTGCTGCGGTGGGGGGCAGCAATGTGCTTGCGGTGCAGGGCCTGCATGGCCGGGGTTTGCATCAGCTCCCTGGCCAGTGCAAAGCTGGGGGCATGACGCAGCGCAAACTGCAGATCGTGGTAGGCCCCTTGCAACTGCCCCAGACTGAACCTGCCCAAAGCTTTCATGACGTAGATTTCGGCCAGGCTTGCAGCGCTGGCGTGGCAAGTGCCGGCCGTGTGCAGGGCGCGAAGCGCTGCATTGATCTGTATGCGTTTTTGGGGTGACAGGTTTTCAATCTGCAAGAACGGTGTTTGGGAGGACACACCTTCCTGGCCCAGCAAAGCGACACCCGTATGAAGCCAGCCTGCAGCAGAGTGCGAATCGATTTCGAGAATCTGTTTGGCAGTTTGCAGCAAACTTTTGTAGTCCTGGTTCAGAACACAGGCCTTGGCCCGCATTTCCAGCAGGCTCATGTCGGGCACCCGGGGGGCAGATCCTGCGAGGGAGGACGCAAAGTACGGAGATTTTCTGGACACACGCGGCGGCAGCTGGGCCGGGCGCAGACCCCGCGACACCGTCCAGTTGGTTTTGACGAAATGGTCAAAATCGGGGGAATTCTTGAGCGTGTCAAACAATTGTGGGTTCATAGGTCACGGTGAGACCTAAACTTTGTCCCACAACGCAAGCCGATTGTTTTTCATCCCTTGCACAAGGGGATATATGAAACACAAATCAGAAGCAGAAAGTTCCGCTTTTGAGGGGCCGCATGTTCGGAGCATCAGCGGGCAAGCACGGCCGATGCGCGGGACAGGAGCGCGCGCCGCAGCACCCCCAGACGGTAAAAGCATAGACGCACAAACGACGCACGCATCTGCAGCAACCAGAACAAATCAGCCGCCGCCTCCTGTTCCGGAAACACCTCGGCCTGGCGATCATCGTTGGCCGGCAGATGCCACAGCCCCACACGCCCACGCTGCAAATCGTGTTGCCAGGTATCGGGCAAGGCGGCAAGCTGCTCCGGGCTGCGCGCCCGAATACCCCACCAGCCCCAACGGCCCCGGGCAATCTCAAGCCAGGCCCGGACCCATCTGGGCAAAGCCTGCTGCCAGCCGGTGGTGCGCCCCGACAGCCGCTGCCGCGCCCACACCACCAGGCACAAGGGCCAGACCAGCGCCAGCAACAGCCCCGCGCACAGTCGCCCCCAGGCACGCTCGAGCCAGAGCGTCAAAGACCAGTCCGAAGACAAGCTGGTGAGAATCGCGTCCGCATCGCGCAATTCAATCGACACCCCATCGCGCCACAGGCGGGTGCCATTGACCAGGCAGTTCTCCAGCGTCAGCCCGGCAGAAATGAAGGAACGCTCCAGAATGACGGAGTTGCGCACCTCGCCCGTGCTGCCCAGCCACACATCGCGGCCCAGGGTCACCGGCCCGGTCAGCCGCGCACCGTCCTGCACCACACAGCCCGGCCCGATCACCACCGGCCCCGTCCAGTCATCGCTGGCCTTGACCTTGGCCGCCGGATGCTGCAAGCCCCAGGCGTGACGAATCCACGACAGCGGTGCCCGCTCCAGCCAGCCCGCCTGCATCCAGCGCTGCTGGGCCTGCAGGTACAACTCCGGCGTGTCCACCACCAGCCAGTCCGCGTCACCCGTCTCCTGGGGCCACTGCGCCGGAAAGAAGCCCTGCAAGGCCATCATCGAATCACACAGCGTGGGCCAGGGCGCCTGGCTGCCCAGGCCCCGCAGCACCTCGGTGGGCAAACAAGACCAGCCCGACCAGACCGAACCGGCCTGCGCTGTCTCAAGGGCCAGCACACCCCGGTGCGAGCGCAAGGACGCCAGCAGCGGCGCGGCCACAAAGCGATCGGCATGGCCCACCAGCACATCGCTTGCCTCACCCAACTGCAGGTGCCGCAAGATCCTGTAGGGGTGAAGGGCGCTGTCGGTGACATGCCAATGCAGCTTCAGACCCCAACGATCACCCGAACCCAGCGCCCGCCGCAGTCGGCCCGATGCATCGTGGCTGACCAGATGAATCTCGGAAAAACCGGCCAGATGCAACTGATCGAGCGCATGCTCGGCCAGCGTCTGCCAGCCCAAGGGCAAAAGACAGGCCGGCACATTCGCATCCACCGGAAAGCCTTTGGCGCACAAACGCGTCAGAAAGACAACAGCCACCCCGGGTTGAGCACCCGAATCCACAGACATCGAACTCACAGCCTGGCCTCAGTAAGCGCCGCGGCCGGTCAGAACCGCCGGAATGGTTTTGCAAATCAGCTTGATGTCCTGCCAGATCGAGCGCTGACGAATGTACGCCGCGTCCATGTGGACCTGCTGGTCAAAAGGAATATCGGCCCGCCCGCTCACCTGCCAGATGCACGTCAGGCCCGGCGTGACCTCCAGACGCACCCGGTCGGCCAGCGAATACTTGGCCACCTCGGACGGCAGGGGAGGGCGCGGCCCCACCACCGTCATCTTGCCCGTCAGCACACACCAAAGCTGGGGCAGCTCGTCAATGCTCAGGCGGCGAATCCAGCGCCCCACGGGCGTGATACGCGGATCGTGGCGCATCTTGAACGTCACGGCGTCCTTGCCGTGCTGGTTGTTTTGCTCGATGGCTTTGCGAATGACATTGGAATCCACGCACATCGAACGGAACTTGGGAAACTGAAACGGCACGCCATGCTTGCCAATGCGCGTCTGGAAATAAAACACCGGGCCCCGGTCATGACGCCAGATCAGAAAAGCCACCAGCCCCATCAGAGGGCTCAGGGCCAGCAAGGCCCCACCGGCCAGCACCATGTCCAGCAGCCGCTTGCTCCAGGACCAGGCCCGCTTGCGTGCCAGCCACTGCCAACTGTGCAGACGCCATTGCAACTGGCGAAGCGGTTGAAGAATGAAATGGGGAAGGTGAAGATGTTTCATGCCGCCATTAGGCAGGCAAGCCCCAAACAGTGTGTTGCAGCATTGTCAATTGATCCAATGGATACCCGCGTTCGCGCATAAGCGCTAACTTAAAATGCGGTTTCCGCTATCATCCTCGT
>CAYSIY010000036.1:0-14807 GCA_964431215.1 uncultured Limnohabitans sp. | reverse complement strand
GTGTTGACCACATGGCCGAACACCACATGGCCCACGTCCTGGCCTTCGACGCCGGCACGCGAGAGCGACTCGCGCACGACCAGGCTGGCCAGTTCGGTGGCGGGGATGTCCTTGAGGCTGCCGCCAAAGGTTCCAATGGCGGTGCGCACACCGCTGACAACAACGACTTCTCGGCTCATGAAAGGGTCTCCGGTAAGGGGGAAAAGGGGTGAAGTGACAACAACGCAGTGTCCGTGCGCAATGCTACAGGGGCCTGACAGGCCGGCCGGCAGTGCCCGGGTGATCGCAAGCGATCAGGCCGCCTCGCGCACATCGGCTACCGGCTGGGCACCGAAGTCAGGCCGCGCCAGATAGGCCAGCACACGGGCGGCGGCGTCTTGCGGTGAGCTGAGCATGCCCGCCTCCTTGAGCTGGCGGAAGTTGCCCTGGTCTGGGAAGTCCGCCGCTTTGGCGTCGCGCAACTGCAGCTGCATGTCGGTGTCGATCACGCCTGGAGCGAGTGAGCAGACGCGGGCACCCTGCGGCTTGAGCGCTTCGTCCAGGGCCAGGCAGCGGGTGAAGTGGTCCATGCCCGCCTTGGCAGCGCAGTAAGCGGCTTGCGAGGCCATGGCCCGGCGACCCAGGCCGGACGAAATGTTGAGCACTCGGCGCGGGATGCCCCAGCCCTCGGTGCGGCCCAGAAAGGCCGCAGTCAATTGCATCGGCGCTTCGAGACCGACGCGCAGGGCGTGGGCCAGCTCATGGGCATCGGCCTGGCTGAGCGGGCCGATGCGCGGGATCACCCCCGCGTTGTTGATCAAGGTGGCGCTGGCCAGGCTGGCCGCATCCAGCGTGCCCAGCCAGTCCTGCAGGCCTTGGGCCACAGAGGCACCCTCGGCCAGATCGGCCTGCCACTGCAGCAGCGGGACGCCACGGGCTTGCGCCTGTGCGGCCAGCGCTTCGTTGTGTTGGCGCGAGATGCACAGCAGCCGATGACCGGTCTGGAGCAGCTGCTGTGCCATGGCCAGGCCCATGCCGCGCGAGCCCCCGGTGATGATGTAGAGGTCTTGTTTCATGCCGCCATATTAGACGCAGGGGGCGGCTCGGAAAGGCTCAGAAAGGCACCGGGGCGACAAAGCGGCAGGGCTGGCCGGTGACCGGGTGTTCAAAGGCCAGTTCGCTGGCATGCAGCAGCAGGCGGGGTGCCAGGGGCGGCACTTGCACCGGGGCGTACAGCGGGTCGCCCACGATGGGGTGACCGATGGCCAGCAGGTGCACCCGCAACTGGTGGGTGCGGCCGGTCAGGGGTTCGAGCTGCAGCCTGGTGGTGCCTCGCCACGGACCGGGGCCCAGCCTCTGCCAGCGCGTGAGGCTGGGCTTGCCCCGGCCAAAGTCGACGATGCTGCGCGGCCGGTTCTGGTAGTCGATGCGCAGGGGCAGCGCAATGCGGCTCCAGCCGGCTTCGTCGGGCACCGCGACCGGCTCACCGAGCACCACCGCCTCGTAGCGCTTGTGCATCTGGCGTTTTTCAAAGGCCATGCTCAGGGTCTTCTGCATGCAGGGGCCGCGCGCCATCAGGATCAGCCCCGAGGTGGCCATGTCCAGCCGATGAACGATCATGGCCTCGGGCCAGTGCGCCTGCACCCGTGCGCTCAGGCAGTCCTGCTTGTCCGGTCCCAGGCCGGGCACGCTCAGCAGACCCGAGGGTTTGTCGAAGACCAGCAGGTGCTCGTCTTCGTGGATCAGTGGTGGGACCGGGTTCACTGCGTGTTCTCGGCGCGGATGCGGTTGACCTGCAGCGGGGTCACTTCACCGGCCCTCTGGCTCTCGGGCTGCAGGGCCATGCGCAGGTGCGTAAGCACCGCAGCGATCTCGCGGTCTTCGAGTTCGAGCACGAAGGGGGGCATGCCAAAGGGGCGGGGATGGCCCGCCGTGGCCGGGCCATAACCCCCCCACAGCACCGTCTGCACCAGGTTGGTGGGCTCGCTGAGCAGCACGGCGCGGTGGCCACGCAGGGCCGGGTAGATACCCGCCGCGCCTTCGCCCTGCTCGCCATGGCAGGTGGCGCAGTGACGCTCGTAGACCTTGCGGCCCAGATCGGCCACGCTGGCGCGCACGGCTGCCGGGGGTTTGCGCATTGCCGGGGGGGCGCTCTGCCTGGCGCGGGACTGCAGATACAGCGCCATGGCCTGCAGGTCTTCAGGCTTCAAAAATTGCAGGCTGTGCTGCACCACCTCGGCCATCGGGCCGCTGACGCTGGCCTGGGCGTTGCGACCGGTTTGCAGGAGCCGGACGATCTCGGACAGCGGGGTGGAGGCCAGACCGGTTTCGCGATCCTGGGTCAGGTCGGGCGCGTACCAGTTGACCACCGGCATGAGCCCCCCCGACAGGTCGGCCACGCCTGCACTGGCACCCAGCGCGTTGCGCGGGCTGTGGCAGGCGGCGCAGTGGCCCAGGCCCTGCACCAGATAGGCACCGCGGTTCCATTCGGTACTTTGTCGCGGGTCGGGCACAAAGGCTTGCGGCGCAAAAAACAGGGTGCGCCAGACGGCCAGCGCCGCTTGCGTGCCCAAGGGCCAGCGCAGGGTGTGGGCCGGCTGGGTTTGCCGCACCGGTGGCTGGCTTTGCAGCCAGGCCAACATGGCCTCGCTGTCCTCGCGGGTGATGAGGCTGGTGTGTTCGTATGGAAAAGCCGGGGCCAGCAGTCGGCCCCCACGCGAGCGGCCGTGGTGCAGGGCGTTCCAGAAGTCCTGCGCACTCCAGCGGCCCAGGCCGGTATCGTTGTCGGGCGTGAGGTTGCTGCTGTAGACCGCGCCAAAGGGTGTTTGAATGGCGCGTCCTCCGGCCAAAGGGGCACCGCCTCGGGCGGTGTGGCAGGCGATGCAGTTGCCCGCCCGCACCAGGTACTCGCCGCGTTGCAGCTTGGCAGGCGTCATGACCGTCGGCGAGGCCTGGGGCGCGTTCAGCAAGTCGCCCCAGTTGTGCCAGAGCACAGCCACCAGCAACAGGGCGATCCCCGTTGCGGCAAGCAGGCCCGCCAAGCGCGGCAGGCGATGTTTCATGATCGGCCTCCGGCCAGCTCAGGTGCGCTGCCGCAGCGCCAGGCCGCATCGGTCAGGGGGCGGGCCACGGCCGCTGCCGGGCGGGTGTCGGCCGGCAGGCGCTGGCTGGCCAGCCAACTCGAGACGGCGATGATGTCCTCGTGCGGGATGCGCCTGACCACTTCGGCCATGCAGTCGGGTGCGTGGGCCTGGCGTTGGCCGGTTTGCCAGGCGCCCAGCTGGGCATTGAGGTAGTCCAGTGGCAGCCCCAGCAGGCCCGGCACATTGGGCAGCACGCCGGTCAGGCGTTCGCCATGGCACTGCACGCAGGCGGGCAGGCCACGCGAAGCGTCGCCCTGCAGCGCCAGCCTCTGGCCGCGCGCCAGCCGCTCGGGCGGCAGCTTCGAGGCGGTGGGCGCAGGGTAGGGCAGTTGCAGGCTGGCAAAGTGGGCGGCGATCTCGGCCATGTAGGCGTCGGTCATGGGGTCCACCAGTCGGGTCATCAGTCCGTAGTGGCGGCGGCCTTCGGTAAAGTTGCGCAGCTGGTGGTGCAGATAACCCGCCGGTTTGCCGGCCAGGCGGGGGTAATAACCATCGAGGCCGGCGCGACCCTGGTCACCGTGGCAGGCGGTGCAGGCGCGGGTGCGCTCGGCCAGGCTGTCTTCGATCTTGCGCGGGCTTTGCGCGAGGGCGCTGAGGGCCAGGCTGAGCATCAGGGCGACCGACAGCCGGACCCCCGAGCGCATCGGGTAGCCCGACCCGGCGATTTTCAAAAAGCGTGACATGCCCTGAAGATACCCCATGCGCCATGCCCAGCAGCCCGGTAGCAGCGACAATAGGGCGTTTAGCCTTCCAAGAGTCCCAGCCATGAGTTCTGTTGACGTCCGCCATGCCACCCTTGCCGATGCGCCCGCCGTGGCCAACCTGCACCTGATCGCCAGCCGCGCCCTTTTTGAGGGTGTTGTGCCCGATGCCCATTGGCAGGCCACGCCTGCGGCCCAACGCACCGCGTTCTGGAAGGAAGCCATCGAATACGCTGAGCCCCAGGTCATGGTGGCCGAGCAAGGTGGCGAGATCGTCGGCTTTGTCGGCTTTGACCGCTCACGGGACCCCAAGTCGAAAAACACCACCGGTGAGCTCTGGACCCTGTATGTGGACCCCGACCACATCGGCCAGGGGGTAGGCCTGGCCCTGTGGGACGCCGCCTGCGAGGGCCTGCAGGATGAGGACTGCACCGACGTGACCGTCTGGGTGCCCCTGGCCAGCCCCCGGGCACTGGCGTTTTTCGACGCCGCAGGTTTCAAGCGGGAAATGAACACCGCCCGCACCGTGCCCATGGGCGGTGTGCGCGTGGAGGAAATCCGCTTCAAGCGCGCCCTGGATTGATTCCGCCAACAAGCTGATCTGAGCTGACCATGAGCAACGCCGGGCCGCCCCAAGTTGCGAAGGCCCCCTCGGGGGGCAGAGAGCCACACGCAGTGGGCGAGCGTGGGGGCGACATCCGCAACGCCGGGCCGCCCCAAGTTGCGAAGGCCCCCTCGGGGGGCAGAGAGCCACACGCAGTGGGCGAGCGTGGGGGTCATTCCATCTGGCTCGCCCCGATGGAAGGCCTGCTCGACCATGGCCTGCGCGACACGCTCACACGGGTGGGCGGCATCGACCTGTGCGTCTCCGAGTTCATTCGCATCACCGACACCGTCTTGCCGCCCCGGGCCTTCATCCGGGTGGTCCCCGAACTGCTCAACCACAGCCGAACGCCCGCGGGCGTGCCGGTTCGGGTGCAACTGCTGGGCTCCGACCCGGCCTGCCTGGCCGACAACGCGCAGGCGCTGGCCGATCTCAAGCCCGCGGGCATCGACCTGAACTTTGGCTGCCCGGCCAAGACGGTCAACCGCCACCGTGGTGGCGCGGTGCTGCTGCAGGAGCCCGAACTGGTGGGCCGCATCGTGGCCGAAGTGCGCCGAGCCGTGCCCGCGCAGATCCCGGTGTCGGCCAAGATGCGGCTGGGTTACGAGGACGATGCGCTGGCCGAGGACTGTGCGCAGGCCATCGAAGCCGGTGGCGCGAGCGACGTGGTGGTGCATGCCCGCACCAAGGTGCAGGGCTACAAGCCCCCGGCCTATTGGGACCGGATCGCTGATATCCGCCAGTGCGTGAACTTGCCCATGGTGGCCAATGGCGAGATCTGGAGCGTGGAAGACGCGCAACGCTGCCGCGAGGTCACGGGCTGCGAGCGGTTGATGATCGGGCGCGGGCTGGTGAGCGATCCGGGGCTGGCGCTGGCCATTGCCCTGGGTATGCCGCAGGCGCGCAGGGTGCCTTGGGCGCAGGTCCGTGCTCTGATGCCCGGCTTCTGGCAGAACGTGTGCAGGCGGGTGGCTGCCCGTCACCGGGCCGGGCGCCTCAAGCAGTGGCTGAACTACTTGCGTCGCAGTTACCCCGAGGCCCAGGAGGCTTTTGACCAATTGCGCCTGGTGCATGACCCGGCGCGCGTCCAGGCCTGGGTGCAGGAAGCCGACTGAGAGTGTTCTGCGTTGTTCAGCGCGGTTTGGCCAGCCGGGCCTGGACCTCGGCAAGAAACTGCTGCAGTCGGGGAGCGAGCTGGGCGTACGCACTGCGAGCGCCCTGCAGGTCCGTGCCCTTGCTCAGGCCTTCCACTCGCCCCACATCGGCCACCAGAGCGTCCACACAGAAGACCGGTACAAAACCTTTGAGCTGGTGCAACAGGCGGTTGGCACCCGGCAGGTCGCCCGCATCGAGCAGTGACTGGATCTGAGGCAGATCCGCCTGCAGCGAGCTTTGCAGTGTGGTCAGCAGGCTCATGACTCCGTCCATGTCGCCCACGTATTCCATGGCGCGCTCAAGGCTCAGACAGGGGGCTTGCGGATTGGTCATGTCGTGTGGGGAGTGCTTGCAGGGTGAATTCAATTTTAGTCAAGCAATTCAGACATGCCGCCCGGAGGGACAAACCGGCCTTGTGAAAACAGCAGCCGTGTCGGCCCGCGCAGGGCACGGCTGGCGACCGGGTGTCGCGCATCGCCCGGGTAGCACAGGATGCGCTGACCGTCCTGGTCAAAAGGGTGCGGCTCGATCAGGGCAGGGGGACGCTGGCGTGCCTCTTCGAGTGCTTCGTCCACGCTGCAGTGCGCCTTGAGCTGGTAGAGGCTCATGATCTGCGGTGCCACCAGGTCGATTTCGCCGGCCGCATAGCGCATGAGGGCCTGCTGCGGCGTGAGCCATGCACTGTCGGTGGTTTCGAAGTTGTCATGGCGCGCGATCTGGTCCTCGCCGACCCGGGCGAGGAAGAAGCGGGTATCGAAGCGCTTGTTGGTCACGGCGGGCTGGCGTGGTGTGATCCAGCGTGACCAGGGCAGCAGCGTGTCGGTGCGCAAGGCACGCCCGCTCTGGCGCAGGCTCTGATGCCAGCCGTGCCGACCAGCCAGCGAGCGCAGTTGCTCGGCCAGGGCCGGGCCTTCGCTGTCCTGGCCAGCGAGCACGCCGCATTCCTCAAAGGCTTCGCGCAGTGCGGCCATGAAGAGGCCAGCGGCACGCGCAGGATCGAGGGCCGATTCGTGCAGACGCCCGCGCAGGCGCGCTGGCGTCTCGCTCAGCAGCGCCAGCGCCTGAGCCGAGTGGTCTTCGGCATCGACCTTGCCACCCGGAAACACATAGGCTCCGCCCAAGACCTGCGAAGCCTGGGCGCGGCGCAGCAGCAGGACCTGCAGCCGGGCATCGCTGTCGCGCAGCAGCAGCACCGACGCAGCATCAACGGGCGGGGTGGTGATGGTTTCGAAGTTCAGTTCCATGGCAAAGGTACACCGGACCGGAGCGATCCTGTCATGCGTGCAACAGCAGCAAGTATCGCCCCTCGATAGAGTGGCATGCTGACCAAGGCGTCAGCGGCTGTCCTCTGGCCGACAGTCCGGGCAGCGAGGCCTGTTTTTTTGCATCAAGGAGTCTGTATGGGTATCGATCTCAAGGGCCGTGTGGCCATTGTCACCGGGGCCGGCGGGGGTCTGGGCCGCCAGCATGCGCTGCTTCTGGCGTCCAGAGGGGCCAGTGTGGTGGTCAATGACCTGGGCGGCGACGTACACGGTGCCGGCGGTTCGGTCTCTGCCGCACAAAAGGTGGTCGAGGAGATTCGCGCCGCCGGTGGCCAGGCCATCGCCAACGGTGCCTCGGTCACCGACTTCGAGGCGGTGCAGACCATGGTGCAGCAGGCCCTGGATGCCTGGGGGCGGGTGGACATCCTGGTCAACAACGCGGGCATTCTGCGCGACAAGAGCTTTGCCAAGATGGCGCTGGACGATTTCCGCCTGGTGATGGAGGTGCATGTGATGGGTGCGGTGCATTGCACCAAGGCGGTCTGGCCGGTCATGCAGGCGCAAAAGCATGGCCGCATCGTCATGACCACCTCGTCCAGCGGCCTCTACGGCAATTTCGGACAAGCCAACTACGGCGCAGCCAAGATGGCATTGGCGGGGTTGATGCAGACGCTCGCCATTGAGGGCGAGAAGTACGGTATCCGCGTCAATGCCCTGGCTCCTACGGCGGCCACCCGCATGACCGAAGGCCTGATGCCGCAGGCGGTGCTCGATGCGCTCGAGCCCCAGGCTGTCTCACCGGCCATGCTGGTTCTGGTCTGCGAGGATGCGCCCAACCGCACCATCCTGTGCGCAGGCGCTGGCAGTTTCGAAGTGGCGAACATCACCCTCACGCAGGGCATCCATCTGGGAACCGGGCTCGATGTGCCCGAGCGATTGCTGGCGGCCCTGGCGCAAGTGTGGGACCGGACGGGCGAGACCGTGCCCATGGCCGGCGCCGAGCAGGGGGCACTGGAGGTGGGCAAGGCCATGAAGGCCCATGGGCAGTGAACCTTCAGCGGCTGCTGTTCATCCGCTCGGCGACGGCCTGGCCCAGTTCGATCACCGCCATCGCGTAGTAGCTGCTCCAGTTGTAGCGGGTGATGGCGTAAAAGTTTTCGGTGCCGGCCACGTAGCTGGGGGCGGCTTCACCGTTGCGCAGCTCGATCAGGGCAAGAGGCCCCGAATGTTGCAGCGCCGGGCCTTCGAGTCGGGCTCCCTTGGCGGCAAAGCTGTCCACACTGAAGGTGGGCAGGATGTCGGGCGCCAGCAGGGCGTCCATGTCGGTCTGGCCCGGGGGGAGGGTGACCGGGTAGTGCGTGGGCATGCCGGGCTTCCACTGGAAGGCCCGGAAGTAGTGGGCGACCGAGCCGATGGCGTCGGCAGGGCTGTTGAAGAGGTCGATGCGGCCGTCGCCGTCAAAATCCACCGCGTAGCGGCTCCAGCTCGAGGGCATGAACTGCGGCAGGCCCATGGCACCGGCGTAGCTGCCACGCCAGCTTTTCGGGTCGGTGCCGCTGCGCTTGGCCAGACGCAGGAAATGCTCGAGCTCGCCCTGGAAAAACGCCTGGCGCTCGCGTGCGCGAGGGTGCGACTGCGGAAAGTCGAAGGTCAGGGTGGCCAGCGCATCCAGGATGCGGAAGCTGCCCATGTGCTGGCCGTACAGGGTCTCCACGCCAATGATGCCCACGATGATGCTGATCGGCACACCGTAGATTTGCTCGGCCCGCGTCAGCGTTGTCTGGTGACGCTGCCAGAAAGCGGCACCCGCCTCGATGCGGCGCGCTTCGATGAAGCGGTTGCGGTACGCCGCCCAGTTCTTGGCGCTCGGCGAGGCGGCAGGCAGGATCAGCTTTTCGATCTGTGAAATTCGCCGGGCCTGCCCGATCTGTTCGCGCAACCAGGCCGGAGGCAGGTCCAGACGGGCGGCCGCGTCATCCACCCACTGTTGGACATCGCTGCGCCCGGCATAAGCCTGCGCAGCGGCCGCGGGGTGGGCGGGGTGCTCGCGTCCTGTGTGCTGGCGGGTTTTGGCGACCGGCGCAGAGCTGGGGGCTGCCTGCCGGGTCTGGGGGGAGGACCCGGAAGGGGCAGCATGAGCGGCCTGGGTCAGGCCCAGCGCCAGAGCCGAGAAGAAAGCGGGGGCAAACAGAAAACGCATGCCCGCAGTGTAGCGGCCTGCATCCGAGGCATGGCCTGACTTGATCGGCATCATGGACCGCGCTGCAGACCGTGCTAAGCTGAAAACCTGCTTTGCAAAACCCCGACCACAAGGGGCAAGCACCACACGAGGACGACACAGCCCATGGGCGCAACAGGTTACTTTACCCACCCCGATTGTCTCAAGCACGAAATGGGCGCTGGCCACCCCGAATGTCCGGAGCGCCTGAGCGCCATTGAGGACCGCCTGCTGATTTCCGGTGTGGACATGGCGCTGACGCGGCGCGAGGCCCCGCCCGCTGCGCTGGCCGACATTGAGCTGGCGCATGGCCGCATGCATGTGGCCGCCCTGCGTGGCCTGACCGATGTACTGAGGGAAGACATGGCGGCGGGCGGGCCGACCCACAGCCCACTTGACCCGGACACATCGATCAATGCCCACACCTGGGACGCGGCCCTGCGTTCAGCCGGAGCGGCCATCACCGCCACCGATGCGGTGATTGAGGGCGAACTGGAAAACGCCTTTTGTGCCATCCGGCCACCGGGCCACCACGCCTGCCGCGACAAGGCCATGGGCTTTTGCTTTTTCAACAATGTGGCGATTGCCGCCAGGCACGCCGTCGAGCGCCACGGCCTCAAGCGTGTGGCCATAGTCGATTTTGATGTGCACCACGGCAACGGCACCGAAGACATCGTGGCCGGTGACGAGCGCATCCTCATGGTCAGCTTCTACCAACACCCTTTCTATCCCGAGGGCGGGTCCACCTCGGACGCGTCCAATCTGCTCAATGTGCCTGTGCCCGCCTACACCAAGGGCATGGACATTCGCGAGATCGTCGAGATGATGTGGATGCCGAGGCTGGAGGCCTTCCGACCCGAACTGCTCCTGATCAGCGCCGGCTTTGATGCGCACCGCGAGGACGACATGGGCCAGCTTGGCCTGGTCGAGCAGGACTATGCCTGGATCACGATGCGGCTCAAGGACATTGCCAAACGCTTTGCGAAGGGCCGCATCGTCAGCTGCCTGGAGGGGGGCTACAACCTCAGTGCACTTTCGCGCAGCGTGGAGGCTCACCTGCGCGTGCTCGCCGACGTCTGATACTTGGGTATGACCAACCTGAAAAACATGAAGATCGCCGAGCCGATGGCCTGGCTTGAATCGCTGGCGCAACCGGAGTCGCTGGTGGCGCTTGCTGCCTTTGCCGCCAGTGTCGTGCTGGCCTGGTGCCTGGTCTGGCTGGTGCGCCGCACCTTCCGTGAATACGCCCTCTCGGTCCTGCTCGGGCGGCGCCTGATCGACGGGGTGCTGTTTCCGGTGCTCCTGTGGGGCCTGACTTTTGCTGCCCGCACGCTGCTGACGCAGGAGCGCCCGGTGGCCCTGTTCGGCATCCTGCTGCCGGTGTGTACCTCGCTGGTGCTGATCCGGCTGGGCGTCAAGGTGCTCCAGGCGGCGTTTGACCAGGCTCCGTTTGTGCGCGTGTTCGAGCGCACCCTCTCCTGGCTGGCCTGGGGCGCCGTCGTGCTCTGGATCACGGGCATCCTGCCCCTGCTGCTCGATGAGCTCGACCAGATTCACTGGAAGGTCGGCGCTTCGGTGCTGTCGGTGCGTACCCTGATCGAGGGGGCCCTGACGGCCTGCGCCGTCCTGATCGTCACGCTGTGGGTGTCTTCGGCCATGGAGTCGCGCCTGCTCAAGGCGGCCACCGGGGGGGATCTCTCGCTGCGCAAGGTCATCAGCAACCTGTTGCGTGTGCTTCTGATGTTTGTCGGGCTGCTGCTGGCCCTGTCCTCTGTGGGCATCGACCTGACGGCCTTGTCGGTACTGGGTGGTGCCATAGGCGTGGGCATCGGCTTTGGCTTGCAGAAACTGGCGGCCAATTACGTCAGCGGCTTTGTCATCCTGGCCGAGCGAAGCATGCGCATCGGTGACAGCGTCCGTGTCGATGGTTTCGAGGGGCGGATCACCGACATCAAGGCGCGCTACACCGTCATCCGGTCTGCCGCCGGCAGGGAGTCGATCGTGCCCAATGAGATGCTGATCACCCAGCGTGTGGAAAACATGTCCTTGACCGACCCCAAGATTCTGCAGTCCGCGGTGGTGTGTGTGGCTCACGAGAGCCCGGTCGATACGGTGATCGCGATCCTGGTCCAGGCTTGCCGTGAGCAGACCCGTGTCTTGCAAGACCCCGCGCCATCGGCGGCTTTGTCAGCTTTTGTTGCCGACGGTCTGGAGTTCACCGTCAGCTACTGGATCGAGGATCCCGACAAGGGGCTGCTCAACCTCAAGTCCGACATCCATCGGGCCATCCTCAAGGGACTGCAGGCGGGGGGCATCGGCCTGGCCTGCCCACAAAAGGGGGTGCCGCTCGCCTCGCGCACCTGAGTGGCCTGATCAATCCATCATGGAGGGCAGCCACAGACTCAGGCCCGGAAAGGCCAGCAGGATCATCAGGGCGATGACCAGCACCAGCACCAGCGGCCAGACGCCACGGAACAGGGTCCCCAAGCCCACCTTGGGCAGCAGGGTGTTGAGCACGAAGAGGTTCATGCCCACCGGCGGTGAAATCAGGCCGATCTGGATCACCATGACGATCAGCACGCCGAACCAGACCGGGTCAAAACCCAGCTGAACCACGATCGGGAAGAACAGCGGAATGGTCAGCAGCACCATGGTCAGCTCTTCCATGACGGTGCCCAGAACCACGTAAATCAGCATCATGGCGCCCACGATCATGATCGGCGAGAGGCCCAGGTGCGTGATCCAGTCCTTGAGGTCCATCGGCATGCTGGTGTAGTTGACAAAGTTGGCAAAAAGGGTGGCAGCGATCAGCAGCGTGAACAGCATGGCAGTGGTGCGTGCCGATTCGACCAGCACCTGTCGCAGGATCGTCCAGGTCAGGGCGCCGCGTGCCAGCGCAAACAGGAAGGCCCCCATGGCGCCAATGCCCGCGCCCTCCGTGGCCGTGAAAACCCCCCCGTAAATGCCGCCCAGCACCACAAAGACCAGCAGCAGCACGCCCCAGATGCCGCGCAGGGCGATCAGACGCTCTTTCCAGCTGAACTTCTCGCCTGCAGGGGCATGTTCGGGGTTGTGCCAGGTCATCAGCACCACGGCCCCCATCATCAGAAGTGCGGTCAGGATGCCCGGAATCACGCCGGCGGCGAACAGTTTGCCGATGTGGGTTTCGGTGATGATGCCGTAGATGACCATGATGGTCGACGGCGGGATCATGATGCCCAAAGTGCCCCCGGCCGCAATGACGCCGGTGGACATGGCATCGCTGTAGCCGAGTTTTTTCATGGACGGATAAGCCACCTTGCTCATGGTGGCTGCGGTCGCGATGGACGAGCCGCAGATGGCCCCAAAACCGGCGCAAGCCGCGATCGTGGCATGGGCCAGTCCCCCCCGGCGATGGCCGATGAAGGTGTAGGCCGCATGGAAAAGCTCATGCGCCAGACCGGCGCGGGCGACGAAGTTGCCCATCAGGATGAACAAGGGAATCACCGAGAGGGTGTAGGCGAAACCGGTTTCGTAAACCACCTGCGCCGTGCTGGCCAACGCAGGCGCCCAGCCGATGGTCACGCCGATGCCGACCAGACCCACCAGCCCCATGGCAAAGGCGAGGGGGACCCGCATGAGGGCCAGCAGAAAAATGGCCCCGAAACCCAGCAATGCAGCGGTCACAGCACGCCCCCTTCCTGTTCGTCCTGATCCCGGCCCATCATCCCCAGGTGCACGACACCGGTGAAGGCGCATAAAACGCCCATGCCGTAAATGAAGGGGGCCTTGAGGATTTTCAGTTGCGCCGTGGTCTCACCGGTGGCGAGAAAATCGTTGCCGGTCTTCCACATCAGCCAGCCCAATGCCAGCAGCGCGATCGCGCACAGCAGATGCACAAGGGCGCGCTGTAGCTTGCGCAGCCACCCGGGCATGACCGGGTCGAGCGAGTCAAACACCACGTGTTCGCCGCGCTCCGACACCAGCGGCAAGGCGCCGAAAATCACCACCACCATCAGCAGTTCGGTCAGTTCCAGCGAGCCAGTGATCGACTCGGAGAGCAGTTTGCGTCCGCCCACGTCCAGAAAGGTCAGCACCATGATGGCAAACAGAGCCAGACCTGCCATCAGGGCCGAAAGGGTTTCAAACCATTTTTTCAAAATCGGGATCTCCAGGAACATGAAAGGCGGCCCCTGCAAAACAACAGGGACCGCCTTGATGCCGACAGGCGGTGTTCAGACCTTGGCCTCAGGGCTTTTGCAGCTTGGCGATTTCGGACCGGAACTCCGAGAGCACCGAGGAGGGGCTCTTGAGGCCTTTGGCGCTGGCTGCCGCCGCCCAGTCACGTTCGAGCTTGTTGACACGAATGGTCACCGCACTGACCAGAGCGCCATCGGCCTGGACCACCTTGACACCGTTTTTCTGCATGTTGGAGAGTGCAGCTTCATCCACACGGTCCCAGGCCTTGCCGAACAGACGGGCGGCGTATTCACCCGAGAGCTCATCGACGATCTTCCTGTCTTCAGGGGCCAGGGCGTTGTACTTGGCCGGGTTCATCATGAAAACGAAGCTGGTGTTGTAGAGGCCGCCCGGAAACCGCGTGGCGTGCTTGATGATCTTGTCGATCTTGAAGGAGTCGGTGGACTCGGCGGGGAACAGGGTGCCGTCCATCACACCGCTGGAGAGAAGCTCATAGGACTCGGGCGCCGGCTTGAGCGTGACGTTCATGTCCAGCTGTTTGGAGATCTCGTTGACCATGCCGCCGCCCACGCGGAACTTCAGGCCGGCCAGATCTTCAACGCGGGTGATCGGACGCTTGGTGTTGAAGACGATGCCCGGGCCGTGCGTGAAATAGGACAGCACCTTCACGCCCTGGTGCTCGGCTGCAAACTCGGGGTACTTGCTGGCCACGCGGTTGAAGGCCACCGAGATCGGCTCGGCGCGATCGCCCAGAAAGGGGAATTCGGCCATCTGGGTCAGCACGAAGCGGCCGGGGGTGTAGCCATGGACGGTGAAGGAGACATCCACCAGGCCGTTCCTGACCGCATCAAAAGTGCCGGGGGCCGGGCCCACATGGCGCGGCAGGATATTGCAGCGCACGCGGTTGGAGGTGCGGCTGGCCAGGGTGTCGCACCATTCTTTTTGCGACACCGACAGGCCGTGAGTGGGGGGCACCCAGCTCGAGGCGGTCAGAACCGTTTGTGCCTGTGCCACGCCCGTCAAGAGCGAAAAGCCCGTCAAAGCCGTGGTGAGCAGGATTTTTTTCATGTCGTGTCTCCGTTGAAATGTTTGGAAAAAATGATCTCGATGCATGAGCGGTGAATGCCAGTTGCATGCTAACCCGTATTGGCCGACCGCTTGGTCGGTAAATTCCCGGGGGTTAACATGGGGAGCAGACCGGCGTGAAATCTGACTAAAATTCGAACGACCGTGCTTTTTATGCATCGGGTCCTTCGAAGGTGCATGGCTTGTTGCACAATTGACGTTTACGTCAACGTTAATCGAGCTGTTGATCCCAACATTCCGAACAGGAGATGACTTCATGAAGATTCTGGTTCCCGTCAAACGGGTGGTGGACTACAACGTCAAGGTGCGCGTCAAGAGCGACAACAGCGGTGTGGACATCGCCAATGTCAAGATGAGCATGAACCCGTTTGACGAAATTGCCGTCGAGGAAGCCGTGCGCCTGAAGGAAAAGGGCGTGGCCACCGAGGTGATTGCCGTCTCCTGTGGTGTCGCCCAATGCCAGGAAACCCTGCGCACCGC
>CAYSIY010000035.1:0-14880 GCA_964431215.1 uncultured Limnohabitans sp. | reverse complement strand
AGACCGCCTGCGGTCATTGTGAATGTCTCTTTCCACACGAAACGACGAAGGACCCCCTCAACCCAGTACTCGGTGCCCAATCCAAGCCAGCCACGCGTGAGTGGATTTTTGGCGTTTGGGTTATGCAGAACCTCGATCGCTGGGCTCGCATATGAGCTTGAGAACGGGTTGACGGAAGCGATAACCAAGGCAGCAATATGCGCATAATCAGAATTGCAGAAGGCGGTGGTTTTGACCGTGCTTTTGTTTTTCTTCAGGAGCAATGGCTGTGGTGTGCCGACAGAATCCCATGCTTCACCAGCATTGTGAATAATCAATGGACCACTAATGCCAAGCATAGCCCTTGCAGAAATTGGCAGATCGCCACCAACCCATGCCTCTGGGTAGGCTAAATTAATCGCGATGATGTATGGGTGATTTTCTGCATATCGTTTCGCATCGTTCGAATCGGCCTTATTCTCAAACTTCTGGGTAATCCGCAGAACACATTCATTAAATGGTGCAGAAGATGGCTCGGAGTTATCGTCGATTTCACAAGTAACGAAATCCGGAACCTTGTCTGGGCTGTTACCTCGCGAAGCATTAGTAGCCTCAACAAAGATTTTTGGAGGACCAGGCACCATAAAGTCTGGTCCTTTCATAGATTTGGATTTGGTTGCTCTTGTCGCCTGGTGTCGTTGTGCCAAAAATCCACCCAAGTAGAGTTCCCAAAAGAAGGCGCGGAAGTCACGCGAAAACTGGTCTGTAAAGTTCGAGGCTGCAAGTGGTTGAAAAGTAGCCCACAGGCGCTCGCATTCGTTTTTAATGGCAGCGAAGGCCGGATCGGATCTGACGGCGCAGAACTCAGGATCAGAGCCGGTGCCAGAGAAGAGATGGGTCATGGGTTCCAAGCTTGCCTGCCCAAGTTTGTCCGATATGAATTCTTGTTGTCGCCGAATTAGAGAGGGCGCGATATTCATCATGTATTGGGCGGTGTGCGTACATTCGCTTAAACGATCTCTTCGTCGAAATAGTCCCCGTCGATTTTCGGAATCTTGACGGTGTGCGACGTGACACCCAACTCACATTCGATCATCAGGGACGCCAGGCGGGAACCGTCCACCAAAACAATGCCTTCAACGGATTTGGCAAAATCAAGAGCTTGTGGGGTAAAGCTTGAGGTTGTAATGAAAACCCCTTTTTTGGCTTTTTGTCCTGCCAGTGCACCATAAAACGCCTGCAGCTCCGGGCGCCCCACCTTGTTTTGCCAACGTTTGGCCTGGACGTACACCTTCTCGAGCCCAAGGCGATCCAGAGAAATTACCCCATCAATTCCCCCGTCGCCCGTTCCACCGACGCGTTGAAGATCGGCGCGGCTGGCCCCGTAGCCGATGCGGTGCAACAGGTCCAGAACGATGGTTTCAAAGTAAGAAGGAGAAACGCTGGCCAGAAGTTCCAGCAGTTCGGTCTCTGCAGCTTCATGCAGCTCAGCAAGGGCTTGACCGAGCCGATCATCCGGACTGGCGACAGCGTTGGCTGGAGCCAATGTAAGGGGTAGCGTGTTGCCTTCGAGATTCTCGGATGCAGCAGGTTTTAGGTTCACCCCGATGTAGCCCATGGCCAACTTTTCCGATAACTCGGTAGCAAAGGGTTCCGGGTGCGCTTTCACGAAGTCCATGCCCGCTGGTGTGATTTTCCAGTAGCCGCGTTTAGGACTGCTTGAGAGCCCTGCGCGCTTGAGCCGGTCGTGCGCCCAGCCAGTGCGGTTTTTGTAGATCAGTTGTGCCCCGCTGGGCAGCATGATCTGCTTGTCTTCTTCGCTCAGACCCAGTGCTTTCGCGGCTTGTTCGTGAGCCTGCTTTGCAGTGACGCCACTTTCGTTTGCAGCCAGATAGCGAAGCAGAGGCTCTATAAATTGGTCGTAGGTGGGAACGCTCATGATCCACGCCATTATTGCTCGCTGGCTCATGCCCCGTACTCAGCCCCCTTTTGGGCTTGCGCAGCAGGGTCCGCGCCAGCAGCTCGCAGATGTCCAACTGAGTGGTGCTGGTCGAACCCCCTGCAATGGACGTCAAAACCTGGGCAGGGCTCACACAGGTTTTGAGGCTCGCACCACCCCGGATGTTTTCTACTCAGTGCATTGAGTAAAATTACTCAATCGACTGAGTAATTCAAGAAATGACCATTGAACGCGAAGCATTGGCCCCGCTGGTGGCCCGGCTGCGGGAGCCACGGCGGTTTTTGCAGGTGGTGGCCGGACCTCGGCAGGTGGGCAAAACCACGTTGGTGCGTCAGGCGCTGGAGCGGCTGCAGCAAGACGCACCCGCCAACCTTCAGGTGGGTACACCCAATGTGGCCATGGCGCAGCACAGCGCCAGCGCCGACGGCCCGGGCCTGCAAGGTCAGGTGTGGCTGGCCACGCAGTGGCAGGTGGCGCGCGCGCAGGCGGCGCAGGCCGGCGCTTGTGTGTTGGTGCTGGACGAGATTCAAAAGGTCAGCAATTGGACCGAAGAAGTCAAACGCCTGTGGGACGAAGACACCGCCGCCGGGCGCGACGTGCGCGTGGTCATCCTGGGCTCGGCACCACTGCTGATCGCCCGGGGCCTGAGCGAGAGCATGGCGGGCCGCTTCGAGATCACCCGCCTGGGCCACTGGCGCTACGCCGAAATGCGCGACGCCTTTGGCTTTAGTCTGGAGCAGTTCATTTTTTATGGCGGCTACCCGGGCGCGGCGCCCCTGGTACACGACGAAGCGCGATGGGCCGCCTATGTCAGCGATGCGCTGATTGAGACCACCATCAGCAAGGACGTGCTGCTCATGGCCCCGGTGCAAAAGCCCGCGCTGCTGCGCCGCGTGTTTGATCTGGCCTGCGTGTACAGCGGCCAGATCCTGAGCTACCAGAAGATGCTGGGCCAACTGGACGACGCGGGCAACACCACCACGCTGGCCCACTACCTCGACTTGCTCGAAGGCGCGGGCATGGCTTGCGGCCTGCCCAAGTACATGGGTCAGGTGGTGCGCCAGCGCGCGTCCAGCCCCAAGCTGCAGGTGTTCAACAACGCCCTGATGGGCTGCCACTGGGTGGCACAAGGTGTGGGCCTGCAGGCCGCGCAGGCACGCCCGGAGGTTTGGGGTCGCCTGACCGAAAGCGCGGTGGGGGCCGAGCTGCTGGCCCGTCACCTCACGCACAGCAGCCGCCACCCCCTCATCCACTACTGGAACAACGGCCAGAAAGAAGTGGACTACGTGCTGCGAGATGGCCAGAGCCTGCAGGCGCTCGAAGTCAAAAGCGGGCACAACATGGGCAGTGTGTCGGGCCTGACCGCGTTTGTGCAGCAGTTCGCCCAGGCACAGCCGCTGGTGATCGGCACCGGAGGCATGCCGCTGGCGTTGTGGCTGCAAGCTCTGTGAAGAGCGGCAACACCTCAAGGCTTGCGCGAAAAAAAGCTTCCGGGCGATGTGGCGCTCTGAAACTGCCGGAATTTCCGACACGCCCCGCGTTCAAAAAATTCAAGGCCCCATCGGCATGCCCGGTTTACCATCCCGGGCCATGAACGCTCCACACCAACCACTCATCGACGCGGTGCGCGCCGCCGCAGCGGACGGCCGCTGCTTGCGCCTGCGCGGCGGCGGCACCAAAGACTTTTGGGGTCCAGCCTTGCAGGGTGAGGTGCTCGATACACGCATTTGTGCGGGCATCGTCAGCTACGAGCCCAGCGAGCTGGTGGTCACTGCCCGTGGGGGCACCCCGCTGACCGAGCTCGAAGCCGTGCTGGCCGAAAAAGGTCAGTGCCTGGCCTTCGAGCCGCCGCACTTTGGCCCCGGGGCCACCGTTGGTGGCATGGTGGCGGCCGGCTTGTCGGGGCCGGCCCGCGCCAGCGTGGGCGCGGTGCGCGACTTTGTGTTGGGCGTGCGCATGGTCAACGGCAAAGGCGAGGACCTGACCTTTGGCGGCCAGGTCATGAAAAACGTGGCCGGCTACGACGTCAGCCGCCTGTTGGCGGGCAGTTGGGGCACCTTGGGCATCATCACCGAAGTCAGCCTCAAGGTGCTGCCCGTGGCCCCGGCCGAAGCCACGCTGGTGTGCGTGGGCATCGGCCAGAAAGACGCGCTGGACCTGCTGCACCGCTGGGGCGGCCAGCCCCTGCCGCTCAACGCCAGCGCCTGGGTGCACGACAGCACCGCCCAGCCCGCTGCCGACCACCTGTTTGTGCGTCTGCGCGGCGCGGTTGCGGCGGTCGAATCGGCCCTGGTCCGCATGGGCGCAGAAGCCCAGGCCCTGGGGGCGAAGGTGCAGCGCATTGACCCGGCCCAGGCCGCGCAGGACTGGCGCGCCAGTGCTGAGCAAACCTTGCCCTTTTTTGAGCCGCCCAGCCCGGACCTCTGCCTTTGGCGTCTGTCGGTGCCGCAGACCGCACCCGTCATCGAGCTGGCGCAACTGTCCCATCCACCGCAATACATCGAATGGCAGGGCGCGCAGCGCTGGCTGTGGGCGCCGGCCACGGCAGCGGCGCACCTGCACCAGGCCGCACGCGCCGCAGGCGGCCACGCCACGCTGTTTCGTGCCAGCGTGCAGGGCGGCACTTTGGACAAAGCCGTGGGCGTGCATGCCGCGATGGACCCGGTGCAGCAGCGCATCCAGCGCGAGCTGCAAAAACAATTTGACGCGCAGGGCGTGTTCGCCACGGGCCGTCTGGGTTTTTGAGGACACGCCATGCAAACCAAGCTCGCCCCCGAATACCAGAACACCCCCGAAGGCCAGGAGGCTGAAGCCATTTTGCGCAAGTGCGTGCACTGCGGCTTTTGCACCGCCACCTGCCCGACCTACCAACTGCTGGGCGACGAACTCGACGGCCCCCGCGGACGCATCTATCTGATGAAGCAGGTGCTCGAAGGGGCCGAGCCGACGCGCAAGACCCAGCAGCACCTGGACCGCTGCCTGACCTGCCGCAACTGCGAAAGCACCTGCCCCAGCGGCGTGCAATATGGCCACCTGGTGGACATTGGCCGCAAGCTGGTGGACGCCAAGGTACCGCGCCCTGCCTCGGAAAAAGCCCTGCGCTGGGCACTCAAGGAGGGTCTGCCCTCGCCCCTGTTTGCCCCGGCCATGAAGCTGGGCCAGAGCGTGCGCGGCTTGCTGCCCGAAAGCCTCCGGGCCAAGGTGCCTGCGCGGCAGGACGCCGGGGCATGGCCCACACGCCAGCATGCCCGCAAGGTGCTCATGCTGGCCGGTTGTGTGCAGCCTGCCATGAGCCCCAACATCAACACCTCCACCGCCCGCGTGCTCGACGCCTGCGGCATCCAGACGGTGGTCGCGCCCCAGGCCGGTTGCTGCGGCGCGGTCAAGTTCCACCTCAATGACCAGGACGGCGGCGCGGCCCAGATGCGCGCCAACATCGACGCCTGGTGGCCGCTGGTGGAAGGCGGCGAGGTCGAGGCGATCGTGATGAACGCCTCAGGCTGCGGTGTGATGGTCAAGGACTACGGCCATGTGCTGCGGCACGACGCCGCTTATGCCGACAAGGCGGCGCGCATCAGCCTGCTCACCAAAGACCTCAGCGAGCTCATGCCTCCATTGCTGCCCGAGCTCAAGGCAAAGGTCGATGCCGCAGCCCTGCAAGCCGCCGGCCTGCAGGCCTACCACCCGCCCTGCACCCTGCAGCACGGCCAGCAGCTCAAGGGCGGCGTCGAGGCCTTGCTCACGCAACTGGGCTTTCAGGTCAAAACCGCCACGACCGAATCGCACCTGTGCTGCGGTTCGGCGGGTACCTACAGCGTGCTCAACCCGGATCTGTCCAAACAACTGCGCGACCGCAAGCTCGGCCACCTGCAGGCGCTGCAGCCAGGCGGCATCCTCAGCGCCAACATCGGCTGCATCACCCACCTGCAAAGCGGCTGCAGCACGCCGGTGCGGCATTGGGTGGAACTGCTGGACGAAGCCATTGGCATCTCACCGTAAGAACGACGCCAATCAACCCGCCAGAACCTCTGCGATATCGCCGACGGAAATCACCTCAACCCCTTCGGCGAACGGCCAACGTTGCTGCACGGGGGCCACGATGTAGGTTTTTTCAGGTTGCACGTCTTGCAGGGATTGCCAGAAGCCTTTGGTGACTTTGGGCGCAACGCTGAACTTGATTTCGAAACCGATTTTTCGCTGACCGGATTCCACCACCCCATCCAGTTCGGCACCCGCCGCTGTTCTGTAAAACGACAGGCTGGCCCCGGCGGGCAAGTGGGCGGCAATCTGGTCGATGACAAAGCCTTCCCAGGATGCGCCCGTCATGGGGTGGCCTTGCAGGTCGTCCGGATGGCTCAAGCCCAGAAGGCTGTGCAGCAGACCGCTGTCACGGACATAGACCTTGGGGGCCTTGACCAAACGCTTGCCCAGGTTGGCGTGATAGAGTTCGAGTTTTCTGACCAGCAGGGCACCCACCATGTGATCCAGCCATCGACTGACCGTCGGGGCGCTCACGTCCAGTGAGTTGGCGATGGCCGATGCATTGAACAGCTGGCCATGTCCATGCGCCAGCATGCGCCAAAAACGGCGCAGACTTTCGGCATCCACGCGCAAGCCCAGAGCAGGCAAATCGGTGTGCAGCAGGTGGCGGATGAACGCATCACGCCAGGCCCAAGAAGCGTGTGAATCGACGGCGGTGAAGCTGGGCGGAAAGCCGCCACGCACCCACAAGTCCTGCACGGTCTTGAGGTCCGAGCCAACTTCATTGACGAGGAGCGGGAACATGTCGATCAGACTCAGCCGTCCAGCCAAGGATTGGGATTGACGCAGCAATTCAAACGAAGCCGAGCCCAGCAAGACAAAACGCCCGGGGCGACGGATGCGGTCGATTTCACCGCGCAACACCGAAAACAACTGCGGTGCATTTTGAACTTCGTCCAGGATCTGTCTACAAGCATCTGACCCATACCCGCCTCAAATCCCGTGTTGGGCGGGGCCAGAAGGGGACAAAAAAGGACAGTCTTGGCCTGTCAAGCTTTGTGCAGCAGTTGCATCAATTCCACCAGCCCAATGGCCTGCGTTCCGTAACGCATCGGAAAGCGTTCGGTGCCGGGGTAGACCACAAAGCGCTGTTCGATGTTGAGGTCTGCGCAGGCGATGTCGAAGCCTTTGCTCAAGCTCGGTGTGGTTGATCGCTTGATTTCAATGGCCATCCAGGGTTGGCCCGCCCGCTCGATCAGCAGGTCAATCTCGGCACCGGCATGGGTGCGGTAGTTGTAGGGCGTGCATTGGGGGCTGGCGGCCGCCATGAGGTTGTCGATGCAAAAACCTTCAAAGCTGGGGCCACAGACGGGGTGCCCGGCCAAGTCATGCAAGCTGCCCAAGCCCAGCAGGGCGTGCACCAGCCCACTGTCGCGCACATAGACCTTGGGCGCTTTCACCAGGCGCTTGCCCACATTGCCGCTCCAGGGGCGCAGTCGGCGCACCAGTTGCAGGTCCACCAGCAGGTCGATGTAGCGCTCCACCGCCGGGCTGCTCACGCCCAGGCTGCTGGCTAGGCGGCTTTGTTGCAGCACGGCCCCTTGTTGATGGGCCAGCATGGTCCACAGCCGACCCACGGTTTCGGCGGGCAGGCGCGGCGCAAACATGGGCACATCGCGTTGCAGGTAGCTGCGCACAAAATCTTCGCGCCAGCGCAGGCTCGCGGCATCGTTGGCGGCGAGCAGGCTGTCCGGAAAACCTCCGCGCAGCCACAGCGTGTCCAGATCGTCAGCAGGCCACTCCAGCGCGTGGATGGGGCCAATTTCCAGATAGGCGACCCGCCCAGCCAGCGTCTCGCTGCTTTGCTGCATCAGGTCCAGCGAGGCTGAGCCCAGCAGCAAGAAGTGCCCAAAGCGTTGCGCCGCTCGGCGGCGCTCGTCGATGATGCCGCGCAAAACCTCAAACAGTCCGGGCATGCGGTGGATTTCATCGAGGATGACCAGCTTGCCGCCTTGGGCGCGCAAAAAGGCGTCGGCGTCTTGCAGCCGCAAGCGGTCGGCGGGGCGCTCCAGATCGAGGTAAGACGATCCAGCAGGCCAGCCCTCGGCCAGCTTGAGCGCCAGGGTGGTTTTGCCTACTTGGCGTGGCCCGAGCAGCACCACAGCCGGGGTTTCGTGCAGGCGTTCTGACAGTGTGGAGAGGGCTTGACGATCAATCATCATTGAAATTCTAACGTCAGGCGTTAGAATTTCAATGATCAAGACGGGTGTAGTTCAAAAATCGCTGATCTCCACAGCTTGGATGGTGCGTGCACGCCAACACCGCGACCTGGCGCTGGGCCGACACACTGACCCGGCGCAAGAGAACATGAGCTTGTGGTGTCCCATGTTGCCAGCGGGTAGGATTGAACGCTGGACGGCCAGCAGGCGCTGGCAAAGCGAAAACAAAGGACAAGACGATGGCCATACCGTGGTTGACGGCGCTCAAAGTGATTCCCTGGGGCGATGTGATCGAGCATGCGCCTTCGGTGCTCAAGGCTGCACGAAAGCTGCTGGACCGGCAGGCGCCTGAGCCGCCCGGGCAGGCCAATACCGCTGCCACGACCCCCCCTGTCAGTGACGTGCCCAGCTTGGGAGAGCTGAAAAACGCCTTGATCGCCGCGCAAGCCGAGATCGAGCGCCAGGCCCGGACCCAGCGCGAATTGACCCAAACCCTGGCCGAACTGGCCGAACAAAACGCACGCCTGGTCAGCGCGGTGGATCTGCTGCGCCTGCGCACACGGGTGTTGCTGTGGGCTGGCGCAGCGATGTTGGTGTGGCTGTTGGTGTTGACCTGGCTGGCTTGAGCGCAGGCCCGCAGACCCACGGTGGGTCTGCCCTTGCAGGCGCAAAGCCCGAGTGATTTCGGCGGCAAGGGCTTGTGAGCGGCCTGGGCAGGCTTCTTCGGTTCAGGCAGCCTTGTTTTGATCAGGCGGCCAGCGCGGCCTCAATGTCTTTGGCGATTTTTTCCGGGGCGTCCTGGGGCGCGTAGCGCTGGATCACGCGCCCGTCGCGCCCGACCAGAAACTTGGTGAAGTTCCACTTGATGGCCTTGCTGCCCAGCAGGCCGGGGGCTTGCGCGGTCAGCCACTGGTACAGCGGGTGGGCGCCATCGCCATTGACCTTGATCTTGCTCATCATCTGAAAGCTCACGCCATAGTTCTTCTGGCAAAAGCTGGCGATCTGCGCATCGTCGCCCGGGTCCTGGCTGGCGAACTGGTTGCAGGGAAAGCCCAGCACCGTCAGGCCCTGGGCGGCGTACTGCTGGTGCAGTTTTTCCAGGCCGGTGAACTGCGGCGTGAAGCCGCAGGCGCTGGCGGTGTTGACGATCAGCAGCACGCGACCGCGGTACTGCGACAAGGCCATGTTCTGGCCGTCGATGCTCAGGGCTTGAAAGTCGTAGAGGCTCATGGGGTTTCCTTGCGTGCGGAAGGCAGGACGGACAACACAGCAGCCAGCAGGATCAGTGCACCGCCGACGCTGGTGCGGGTGTCCCACTGGGCGGCACCCAGTATGACCGAAGACACCGAAGCAAACACCACCTCGGACAACATGACCAGCGCCGTGGTGTGGGCAGCCAGTCGTGCGGCACCGTATTGCAATGCCAGGTTGCCCAGCAAAAAGGCCAGCGTCAGCGCGATCAGCAACGGAACCCAGGCCGATGTGGGGCTGGCGCCAGACGCCACCACCCCGGTGGCCAGGCCCAGCAACACCGTGAGCGTGGCCATGAGCGTGCCGCCGCCAAACATGGCCAGCATGCGGGCCGATTCGGGCGAGTCCTTGAGCTTGAGCAGGAGCACATTGGTCACGGCAAAGCTGATGCCCCCCAGCAAGGCCAGCACATCGGCCAGGCTCTCGGGCAGCGGCCAGGGCATGTCGGGCTTTTTGAGCACGATGAACAGGCCACCCAGCGCCAGCAGCAGACGCAGCGCAGCGGCACGGCTTGGACGTTCGCCCAATAGCCACCAGGCCGCAGCGACCGACCAGGCGGGCATCAAATAGAAAAGCAGGACCACACGCACCACATCGCCCACGGTGACGGCCCAGTTGAAGCCCACATTGGTCAGGCCCGAAGCCACCATGAGCGCCCACAGCCCGGGGTGCTGACGCCAGGCTTGCCAGCCCGAGCGCTGCCACAGGCACCACAGCAAGATCAGCGCGAAGACCGTGCCATAAACGATGGCGGTGGCCCAAAGGGGATGCAGGCCCAGCCGTTCGAGTTGCTGAAAAGGCCACCAGGAGATGCCCCAGAAAAAGGCATTGACCAGCAGTGCGACGACCGCCAGCGGGGCAGGGCTCAGGGGCACGGGGACTTCAGGCTGCGCCGTTGCGCGCAGCCTGGCGCTTTTTCCACCAGCGCCAGACCAGCCAGGCAGCGCCGATACCCAGCAGCGCAAAGATGCCATGCTGGAACTGGCGCAGCACGCCAAACATCCAGTCCCAGTTCTGGGCACCAAAGTAGCCCAGGTAGACCCAGATGGGCACGCTGATGATGGCGGCAAAGCCGTCCATGAAGAACCAGGTGGCAAAGCTCACGCGGTGGCTCATGCCGGCAGAAAAGAAAACCGGCGTGCGCAGGCCGGGCAGGAAGCGGGCGACGAACATGACCCACTTGCCGTATTTCTGGAAGGCCTCCTGCGCGCTCTCAAAACGCTCGGGGGTGAGGATCTTGCGAAAGCCGGGCAGACGCTGGATGCGCTGGCCGTAAAGTCGACCCAGGGTGAACATGAGGCCATCGCCCACCATCACGCCAGCCATGCCCACGGCAAACATGGTGTGCACATCGGCATGGCCCAGGCCAGCAATGACCCCCCCGGTGACCAGCGTGACATCTTCGGGAATGGGAACACCAAAACCGCAGATGAGCAGCATCACGAACACGGCCAGATAACCGTATTCGGTGAAGATGGGCATCAGTAACTGAAAGACTTCCATGGGCAGGGCTTGGAGAGGTGGAACAGACTGCAGACACCAGCAAGCCCCAACCGCGCGCCAGTGTATAGCATTTGAAATACTGGCACACTCATTGGCCGCAGCAGAGTGATTCCCATGCCCCGTCCAATTCAATGCACCATTCACACCGAGGCCTTGCGCCACAACTTGCAACGTGCCCGCGAGGCCGCGCCGGACGCTCGCGTCTGGGCGGTGGTCAAGGCCAATGCCTACGGCCATGGCATCGAGCATGCCTTTGAGGGCTTGCGCGGCGCCGACGGCTTTGCCCTGCTCGATCTGGCCGAAGCCCAGCGCGTGCGCGCCTTGGGCTGGCGCGGACCGATCCTGCTGCTCGAAGGCGTGTTCGAGCCGCGCGATCTGGAGCTGTGTTCCCGTCTGGGGCTGTGGCACACGGTCCACTGCGACGAGCAGATCGACATGCTGGCGCTGCACAAGACACACGAGCCGCACCGGGTGTTCCTCAAGATGAACTCGGGCATGAACCGGCTGGGCTTCACGCCCGAGCGCTACCGCGCCGCCTGGACCCGCCTGAACGCACTGCCGCAGGTGGACGAGATCTCGCCCATGACCCACTTCAGTGACGCCGATGGTCCGCGAGGGATTGCGCACCAGATGGCCCGCTTTGCCGAGGCCACGCGCGACTTGCCGGGTGAGCGCACGCTGTCCAACAGCGCGGCCACCTTGCGCCATGCGGCCGACGCTGCGGTACGTGCAGACTGGGTGCGCCCGGGCATTGCGGTCTATGGCAGCGCGCCCGACTTTCCGGCGCACAGCGCCAGCGACTGGGGCCTGCAGCCGGCCATGACCCTGGAGGCCCGCATTATTGGGGTGCAGCACCTGCAGCCGGGCGAGAGTGTGGGCTATGGTTCTTCCTTTGTGGCGGCGCAGGCCATGCGCATCGGCATCGTGGCCTGTGGCTATGCCGACGGTTACCCGCGCATCTGTCCGACCGGCACCCCCGTGCTGATCGACGGGCAGCGCAGCCGCACCGTGGGGCGGGTGAGCATGGACATGCTGACGGTGGACCTGAGCGGGCTGCCGCAGGCCGGTTTTGGCAGCACCGTGACCCTGTGGGGGCGTGCGGCCCAAGGCGGCTTGCTGTCCATCGACGAGGTGGCCGCGCAGGCCGGCACCGTGGGCTATGAGCTGATGTGCGCAATCGCGCCCCGCGTGCCCGTAGCGGTCGGGGCTTGAGGCCGGGCCGGGCTGAGCCTTAAGGCACCAGCGCCAGAAACAGGAAGGCCGCAAAGATCACCAGGTGCACCGCACCCTGCATCATGCTGGTTCGCCCATGCGCCAGGGTGATGCTGCCGACCATGAAGGTCAGCACCAGCAGCACCAGGTCCTTGCTGTCCAGCCCGAGCATGAGCGGAAAACCCAGCCAGACGGCGGCGACCGCCACCGCCGGAATCGTCAGGCCGATGCTGGCCAGGGCCGAACCCAGCGCCAGGTTCAGGCTGGTCTGCAGGCGGTTGGCCTGCGCCGCGCGCAGCGCGGCCACCGTTTCGGGCATGAGCACCAGCATGGCGATCGCGATGCCCACCAGCGTCTGCGGTGCACCCCAGGCGCGCAAGCTTGACTCGATCAGCGGTGAGAGCTGCTTGGCCAGCCCGACCACCGCCACCAGACAAATGACCAGACCGGCCAGGCTGGCCAAGGCGTGCAGGCCACTGGGCGGTGCCGCATGGGTGCGGGTGTTTTCGGTGGCATCGTCGGGCAGGAAATAGTCGCGGTGGCGAATCGTCTGGAAAAAAGTGAAGGCGCACCACAGGGCCAATGAGCTGATGGCCACAAAGACCAGTTGCGAAGCGGTGTAGGTGCCCTCGGCCGAACTGGTGGTGAAGGTCGGCAGCACCAGCGAGAGCGTGCTCAGGGCCAGCAGGGCGGCCAGCGCCGGCCCGGTGCCCTGCACCCGGAACACCTGCTCCCTGTGCTGCCAGCCGCCCACCAGCAGGCACAGGCCCACCACCCCGTTGCAGATGATCATGATGGCCGCAAACAGGGTGTCGCGGGCCAGGCTGGCCTTGCGCTCGCCATCGACCAGCATGAAGGAGAGGATCAGGGCCACCTCGATGATGGTGACCGCCAGGGCCAGCACCAGCGTGCCCAGGGGTTCGCCGGTGCGGTGGGCCACCACTTCGGCATGGTGCACCGCCGAGAGCACGGCCAGCATCAGCATCAGACCGCGCACGACGGGTCCGGCCATTGGCATCAAGCCATCCAGCGCACTCGCGCCAGCCAGCACGGCCATGGCCAGGGGAGGAATCAGCGCGTGATGGATCGAAGAGGGACTCATGGACAGGGGAGCTTGGACAGGAGGTCATTATGGAGGGGCGGTTTGGGCTGCTCTGCCTCGGGGACTTTTTGCTTGCGTGCGGCCGGAATGATCCGGGCCGCCGTCAGGTCTTGAGCCAGGTGTCCCAGGCGGTTTTGCAGATCAGGGCCAGCACCACCAGGATGAACACCTGCCGCACAAACCCTGCGCCGTGCCTGAGCGCCAGGCGGGTGCCGATCAGGCTGCCTGCAATATTGGCCAGTGCCATGGCCAGCGCCAGATGCCACCACACATGCCCTTGCCAGGCGAACAGCATGAGCGCCGAAAAATTGGTGGCCGTGTTGATGAACTTGGCCGATGCCGAGGCATGGAGAAAGTCATGGCCCAGCAGCCGGACCCAGGCAAACACCAGGAAGCTGCCGGTGCCCGGACCGAAAAACCCGTCATAAAAGCCGATCACCAGACCGATGCCCGAGGCCACCAGGGCCTCACGCCGGCCTTCAAAGCGCGGTGCATGCGCCTGCCCGAGCTCTTTGCGGGCCAAGGTGTAGAGCAGCACCAGGGCCAGCAGCAGCGGCAAGACCTTGCGAAAGACGCTCGGGTCCACCTGGGTGACGGCCCAGGCCCCAGCCAGTGAGCCCAGCAGCCCGGCGGCACCCGCCGACAGCAAGGCGCGCCAGGGCAGGCTGACCCTGCGGCTGTACTGCACGGTGGCAAAAGCGGTGCCCCAGATCGAGGCGCTTTTGTTGGTGCCAAACAGCGTGGCCGGTGCGGCCTGGGGAAAGGTGGCGAAGAGCGCGGGCAGCAGGATCAGGCCCCCGCCCCCCACGATCGAGTCCACCAGCCCGGCCAGCAGCGAGGCCAGCGAAATCAAGAGCAGTTCCACGGGCGGGATTGTCCCATGGGCGAAACACGGGCGAAAAAAAACGCCGCAGTTGCGGCGTCTGGAAATCTCACATCTCGTTCGGATGCTTGTCATTGTTGAAGTTCTGCAGGTCGGGTTGTCTCCTCGGCCCTCGTGAAGCGGGCTTGGCCCGTTCTCGATGGGCAGGACTGTACCGGTGCGCAGCGGGCATGGGTCTCAGGGATTTCCCGATTCGGGGGTAATCCCTGAGACCCATGCCCGTCGGACGCCCCGGCGCGGGCTCAGGGCGTGCGGCTTTGTGCAATCCACTGCGCCGCGCGCTCGGCCATCATCAGCACCGGGCTGTTGGTGTTGCCACTGGTGATGGTGGGCATGGCCCCGGCATCCACCACGCGCAGACCCGCCACGCCGCGCACCTGAAACCTCGGGTTGAGCACGGCCATGGGGTCGTCCTCTCGCCCCATGCGGGTGGTGCCCACCGGATGAAAAATCGTGCTGGCGATGTCGCCCGCCAAGCGCGCCAGCTCTTCGTCGCTCTGGTACTGCGGGCCGGGCCTGAATTCTTCGGGCTGGTAGGGGGCCATGGCGGGCTGCTGCAGGATGCGGCGCGTCACGCGCAGGCTGTCGGCGGCCACTTTGCGGTCTTCGTCGGTGGCAAGGTAGTTGGGGGCGATGGCCGGGGCGTCTTCAAAGCGCGGCGTCTTGATGTGTACGGTGCCCCGGCTGGTCGGGTTGAGGTTGCAGACGCTGGCGGTGATGGCCGGAAACCTGTGCAGTGGCTCGCCAAAAGCGTCGAGGCTGAGCGGCTGCACGTGGTACTGGATGTTGG
>CAYSIY010000034.1:0-14914 GCA_964431215.1 uncultured Limnohabitans sp. | reverse complement strand
CCAGGATGGCGGGCGGGAAGGTTCCCTGAAGAGACAAAAGCACTGGGTTCTCCGGTTGGGTTCGGGTACGCCTCAGCGCTCAGTACACAAAAGTGTTGTGTTTGGCTGCTTGTTCGAGGGAGTGTGACCCGGCTGGGCTGGAGCGTACGGGGTTGATGCGGAAAGCCTCTCATTATAGCTTGTCAGACTTGGTTGACCCCCTGGATCGGCCAAAAATCGGTCACAGACTCATCGTGGCACTGGCGTGCAAACAGATGGCCGCCGCCACAGCCACATTCAGGGACTCTTCACCCCCTGGCTGTGCAATCCGCACCTGGAGACTGGCACGGGTCATCAAGCTGTCGCGTACTCCCTGCCCTTCATGGCCCATCACCCAGGCGCATGGCCAAGGCAACAAGGCATCACGCAACAATTCGTGCAAAAACGGCCCACGGTGGGAGCTGGTCGTGACCAATGACAGCGTCAATGCATCGAGATCGCTTTCCTGCAAGCCCTCGACCAGGTGCAGGCCAAAATGCGCCCCCATGCCGGCACGAAGCACCTTGTGCGACCACAACGCCGCTGTGCCCTGCAAGGCCAATACCTGCCGAAAGCCAAAAGCACTCGCAGATCGCAAAATCGCGCCCACATTTCCGGCGTCCTGCAGGCGGTCCAGGATCACTGTAGGCGCGTCGGGTTCGATAACCGACGTCGCTTGGTGCGCCATGACAAAACCCATCCGGGCCGGTGACTCCAGGCCGCTGAGACCTGCAAAGAGTTCATCCGGCATGACCGCGATCGGCGCCTCCAATCCCAGCCACTCCTCGGCTTGGGGGCTGTTGCACAGGGATTGGGTGAGCACCACCCGTGCAGGCCGGGCACCACGCTGCAGGGCAGCTCGGCACAGGTGGTCGCCCTCGAGCCAGAACTGACCGAGCTTGCGGTAGGCGCTCGGCTCATGCGCCAGGCGACGCAGGGTCCTGACCAGCGGGTTATCCCGCGAGGTGATCAGGTTCATCGGATGCTCCTGGCCACCGGGGCAAAGCTGCTGCGGTGCCAGGGGCTCGGTCCGTGCTCGGCCAGCGCCTGCAGATGCTCGGCGGTGCCGTAGCCCTTGTGGCGGTCAAACCCGTATTGCGGAAATTGCGCGTGCAGCAGGCTACACAGCCTGTCCCGGTGCACCTTGGCCAGAATGGAAGCGGCTGAGATGGCGGGCACCAAGGCATCGCCTTGCACAATGGCTTCGGCACGCACATCCAGCACGGGGAGGCGATTTCCGTCGATCAGGACTTTGACCGGCTTGAGGCGCAAACCACAGACCGCTCGGCGCATGGCCAGCAGGGTGGCCTGCAGGATGTTGAGACTGTCTATCTCCTGCACTGAGGCTTCGGCAATCGAGCAACACAAGGCTTTGGCGAGAATTTCGTCATAGAGCTTTTCGCGGCGTTTTTCGGTGAGTTTCTTGGAGTCGTCCAGACCTGAAATCGGCTTGAGGTCGTCCAGGATCACGGCGGCAGCCACCACAGGGCCGGCCAAAGGCCCCCTGCCCGCCTCGTCCACACCGGCCACCAGGCCCACCGTGTCCCAGTCCAATGAGCACTGTTCAGGTACCAAGAATTTTCTGGATGGCATGGGTCGAGAGGGTCGGCATGTCCTGCCGCAATTCATGGTGCAAGGCGGTAAAGCGCTGCTGCAGACGACTCACTGCAGAAGGGTCATCCAGCCAGGCCAGCACGGCCTGTGCCAGCACCTCGGGCTGGATATGTTCCTGCAGGAATTCGGGCACCAGACTGTCGTTGCACAGGATATTGGGCAAGCCCACCCAGGGCAACAGTCGCTTGCCATTGGCCATGCGCCAGGACAGCCATTGCATCTTGTAGGCAATGACCATGGGGCGCTTGAAGAGCGCAGTCTCCAGTGTGGCGGTACCACTGGCTACCAAAGCCACGTCGCAGGCCGCCTGCACGGTGTGTGACTGTCCGATCAGAACCTTGACTTTCTCGAGCATGCCTGCGGCACGCAATGCATGCTCAATCGCTGGCCGCAGCAACTCGTGCGTCGGGAGCACAAACTGCAGCTGTGGTCGCTTTGCGTGCAGGCGACACGCCGCCTGGATAAAAGGTTCGGCCAGGTATCGGATTTCAGATGCTCGACTGCCGGGCAGCAAAGCCACCACCTGTGCCTGGGGATCGAGTCCCAGGGCATGCCGGGCCGATTCACGGTCTGGTACCAGAGGGATCACGTCTGCTACGGGATGCCCGACAAACGTGCCCTCAATACCATGGTGGGCCAGCAGTGCCGGCTCGAAAGGATAAAGGCACAGAATATGCCGGACGCTTTCGCGGATTTTGGTCACCCGCTCTGGCCGCCAGGCCCAGATGGAGGGACACACGAGCTGCACCGCAGGAATCCCATGCCGTCCGAGCTCACGCTCAACCGTGAGGTTGAAGTCTGAGGCGTCCACACCCACAAACAGGTCCGGCGGCTGTGCGATCAGGCTGTCGATGAGTTGCTGCCGGATACCGGTGATGCGGCGGTAACGCATCAGCGCCTCGACCAGGCCACGCACCGAAAGCTCGTCACAGGACCAGCGAGACGCAAAGCCAAGGGCCTGCATCAGCGGGCCACCGATACCATCAGCCTTGAGCTCTGGCCACGCCTGGCGCATGCCGCCCAGGAGCAAGGCCGCCAGCTGGTCGCCCGAACGCTCGGCAACGACCATGGACACACGCATGCCGCTCAAAAGCGCTCTCCGATCAAGCCTGAAGGGCCTGACGGATCACGCCACAGATTTCATCAATGGCCGCATCCGGAAGTTCAGGGTAAATGGGCAGTGACAGGCAACGCTCGGCTACCGATTCGGTGACGGGGAATCGATGTCCAGCCGAGATAGCGGCAAACACCTTTTGCTGATGCAGGGGAACAGGGTAATAGACCGCACTGGCAATCTGTTGGTCGGCCAGCGCTTTCTGGATATCCGAACGCCGATCGGTCAGCAGCGTGTACTGGTGGTAAACGTGCAGGCCAACGCCATCCTCATGTGGCGTCTGGATACCCAGACCCGTCAGGCCAGCACTGTAGCGATGCGCCACGCGGCGGCGCTGCTGGTTGTAATGATCGATGTGGGGCAGCTTGGCGCGCAGCACCACCGCCTGCAACTCGTCCAGGCGACTGTTGTAGCCAATGATGTCGTGGTAGTAGCGGACCTTGCTGCCGTGGTTACGCAACATGCGCAGTTTCTCGGCCATCTCGTCCGACTGGGTGGTGACCATGCCGCCATCACCATAGCAACCCAGATTCTTGCTCGGAAAGAAACTGAAAGCACCGATGTCGCCCATGGAACCGGTCTGTCGCCCCTTCACATGGGCTCCAAAGGATTGCGCGCAATCCTCGACCAGTCGCAGTCCATGCTGTTTGGCCAAATCCAGCAGAGGATCGATGTCGGCAGGCTGACCGAATAAATGCACCGGCAAGAGCGCTTTGGTGCGTGAGGTGATGGCCCGGGCCACCTGCGCGACATCGATGTTGTAGGTCTTCGGATCAATGTCAACAAACACAGCTTTGGCCCCCACATAGGCAATCGCCTCGGCTGTGGCAATGAAAGTGAAAGGCGTCGTGATCACCTCGTCGCCAGGACCGATGTCGGCCGCCAGCAGAGCCAGATGCAGGGCATCGGTGCCGTTGGCACAGGTGACGGCGTGCTTGACGCCCAGATATTTGGCCGCTTCCGACTCAAAGGCTTGGACATTCGGCCCAAGAATGTACTGGGCCGCATCCAAAGTGGCCGCCATGGCCGGCTCCAGCTGGGCCTTGAGGTTGCGGTACTGGCCCGCCAGGTCAACCATGGGAATGCGCATGGCAATGCTTTCTAAATGGGTTTCAGGAAATCAGCCGTGTGGCTTCTGTGATGCGCTGCACGGCTTCCAGAGCACGGCGACCGGCAAGACCGGTCACCTTGGGTGATCGATTCTGGCGAATGCTGTCAACGAAGTCGAGAATTTCGCTGTAGAGGGGATCGGCTTCACCAAAGCTTTGTTCATGCCGTTCAATGGCCTGTTCGGGTGCCGCCATCGGATCTGAAGAACCACGGTAGGTCGTGAGGGTACGAGCCTGGAAATCCAGGGAATGACAGGCCTGGCTCTGGAACACGCGCATCTTGCGCTCGCTCTTGCTGCTCACACGGCTGGCCGTGATGGTGGCCACACAACCATTGGCAAAGCGGATGCGGGCGTTGGCGATGTCGATGTCGTTCGTCAGCACACGTGCGCCCGAGCAGTCCACGCTTTCGACTTCACTGTCCACCAAAGACAGGATCAGGTCCACGTCGTGAATCATTAAATCGAGCAACACACTCACATCGGTGGCACGCGGCTTGAAGGGTGCCAGACGCGAAGAATCAATGAACCGGGGGTCGCTCAGCACAGGTTCGAGAGCAAGGGCTGCCGGATTGAAACGCTCCAGATGCCCCACTGCCAGCACCCGCTTTTTTTCTTCAGCCAAGCGAATCAGTTCATCGGCCTGCTCAAGTGTGGTGGTCATCGGCTTTTCGACCAGCACATGCACGCCAGCGCGCAGAAAATCAATACAGACAGCGTGGTGCGCCTGTGTCGGCACCACAATGCTGACCGCGTCGACCTGACCGATCAGTTCCCGGTAATCATTGACTGCGCGGCACCCCAAGGGTGCAGCCACCGCTTGGGCCACTTCCAGGCGACTGTCCACGACAGCCACCAGTTCACAGCCGGGGATCCTGGCGTACTTTAGGGCATGAAATTTACCCAGATAACCGACACCAATGACGGCACAACGCAAAGGGATCATGCGGGGCTCCTCAAGCAGCAGACCGACCACGCCGGCGCACGATGCCCGGTTTGCCAACACCGGCCAGAAAATCCAGCATCATCTGCACATCGGGCTGCGCCTGGGGTGTTTCCCGAGCGATCAGCGCGATGCGGGACTTGGCCGCATCAAGCGTCAGGTTTTCTCGGTACAGCGCCTTGTGCATCGCCTTGACGGCCGCCACGCGCTCGGGAGAGAAACCTCGCCGACGCAGCCCCTCGGCATTGACGGTGCGCGCATCTGCAGGCTGCCCTTCGCAAGTAACAAACGGCGGCAAGTCAGCAAACAACAAGGAACACATGGCGGTAAAGCTGTGAGCGCCCAAGCGCAGGAACTGGCGGACCACAGTAAAGCCCCCCAGGATGACCCAGTCGTCGACATGCACATGGCCAGCGAGCTGCGAGTTGTTGGCAAAAATGGTGTGGCTTCCGATCTGACAGTCGTGCGCGAGGTGAACGTAGGCCATGAACAGATTGTCGTTTCCGATGCGTGTGATGCCACCGCCTGATACCGTCCCCGCGTTGAAGGTACAGAATTCACGAATGGTGTTGCCATCGCCAATAATCAGCTGTGTCGGCTCACCGGCGTACTTTTTATCCTGCGGCGCTGCGCCCAGTGCAGCGTAGTTATGAATGGTGTTGTTGCAACCAATGGTGGTATACCCTTCAATGACGCAATGGGAACCCACACTGGAGCCAGCGCCAATGCGCACGTGCGATCCGATGATGCTATAGGGTCCGACAGTGACCGACGGGTCCAGCTGCGCGCCCGACTCGATGATGGCGCTAGGGTGGATAGTGGCCATATTGACCTCAGGCGATCTTGCGCATGGTGCACATGAGTTCGGCTTCAACAGCCACCTCCTCACCCACCAGGGCACGGGCCTTGAACTTGAAGATGCCCGCCTTCATGCGCTCAATCGCGACCTCCAGGATCAGCTGGTCACCGGGCTCGACAGGACGCTTGAAACGCGCTCCGTCAATCCCTGCAAAGTAATACACCGTGTTGTCGTCCGGGGTGGCACCCAGCGCATCGAAAGACAGCAAGGCCGCAGCCTGAGCCAGGGCTTCGAGCATCAGCACGCCCGGCATGACTGGACGGTGCGGAAAATGGCCCGTGAAAAAGGGCTCGTTGATCGTGACGTTCTTGATCGCTTTGATCTTCACGCCCTTTTCCATCTCGAGTACACGGTCCACCAGCAGAATCGGGTAACGGTGGGGCAACTGCTTGAGGATTTGGTGGATATCCATCGTCATGGGTGTTCTTTCTGCAAGATCTGAATCTGTTGTTCCAGTGCCCTCAGGCGTTCACGCATGCGCGAAAGCTGCTTGAGACTGGCAGCATTTTTTTCCCACTGATGGTTCTCATCGAGCGGGAACATGCCGGTGTAATGACCGGGATTGGAGACAGAGCGGGTGACCACCGAGGCCGCAGAAATGTGCACCCCGTCAGCCAAGGTCAAGTGACCGAGTACGACTGCGCCGCCGCCAATCGTGCAGTGAGCGCCAATTTTCGCACTGCCCGCCACCCCCACGCAGCCAGCCATGGCGGTATGGGGGCCCACATGCACGTTGTGGCCAATCTGGATCAGGTTATCGAGTTTGACCCCGTCTTCAATCACCGTGTCATCCAGCGCGCCACGGTCAATGCAAGTGTTGGCGCCAATCTCCACATCGTTGCCGATGCGCACCGCTCCCAGTTGTTCGATCTTTTCCCAGCGGCCATCGTGCGGTGCAAAGCCGAAACCATCGGCCCCAATGACCACGCCGGCATGCACGATGCAACGTGCGCCAATACGACAGCCGTGGCCGAGGGTCACGCGTGAATGCAGCACCGTGCCCTCGCCCACCGCCGCGCCTGCCTCAATGACGCACAGAGGCCCGATCACGGCATTGGCAGCGACCTGAGCCGAGGGATCGACCACAGCCGAGGGATGGATGCGGGGCGCAGAAGGCAAAGGATGCTGCTGACGCCACAGGCGGGTCAGCCGAGAAAAATACAGATAAGGATCGGGTGTGAGGATGCACGCTGCGCGTGGTGGAGCCGCATCCTGCATGGCCGTTGTCACGATCACAGCCCCACAGAGACTGCCCTGCAGCTGCGTACGGTACCTCGGATGGCTCAGGAAACTGAGATCATCAGGCGTGGCCGACTGCAAAGGAGCCAGCCTGTGCACCAGCTGTTCTGCGGGGCCGATCAGCTGCCCCCCGAGGGTCTTGACGATGAATCCGAGGCTCAGCGCCACAGCAGTCGACTGCCTCCAGGATCACCGGGCAGCATTGAGCGCCCTGATGACTTTGTCAGTGATGTCGTGCTTGGGATGGATGTAAACCGCTTCCTGGAAGATCACATCGTATTTTTCGGACTCGGCCACCTGCTTGACGGCACGGTTGGCGCGCTCGACCACGACCTGCTGCTCCTCATTCTTGCGGGCATTGAGGTCTTCCTGGAACTCGCGGCGTTTGCGCTGGAAGTCGCGGTCCTGGTCGACCAGCTGCCGCTGCCGCGCTGTACGCTGACTCTCGGAGAGCGTAGGGGCCTCGCGTTCGAATTTTTCGGATGCAGTTTTGAGCGCATTGCCTGCATCAACCAGGTCTTTTTCCCGCTTGGCGAATTCCTGCTCGAGTTTAGCCTGCGCCTGTTTGGCGCTGGCGGCTTCGCGGAAAATGCGCTCGGTGTTGACAAAACCCATCTTGAACTCCTGAGCCTGGGCCAGGGAAGCGCCGTAAGTGATGGTGCCGACAGTCAACGCCAGCAGGACCTTGAAGAAACTGGTTTTCATTAGAAGGAGGTTCCGATTTGGAATTGCAATCTCTGGATTCTATCCGCAGGACGGTTGTTCAGGGGGTCAGCGGGGCGAGGGTTGATCGGCATGGCGTACGAGAAGCGCAAGGGTCCCATCGGAGATATCCAGCTCAAGCCCACACCGTAGGAAGACCGTAGCTCGTTCATGCGGATTGCATCACGTTCCGCAAATGCGTATCCAGCATCCACAAACGCAAACAATCGCAGGGTACGGTCATTTCCGGCACCAGGGAATGGACCGATCATTTCAGCATTGAATACGACCTTCCTGGCACCACCGGTGTAGACCGGATTGGGATTTGTACTCGATGCAGGACTGAAAGCTCCTCCGAGGGTCGATTGCTGGTATCCGCGAACACTGCCCAAACCGCCGACATAAAAGTTTTTCAAAAGCGGGTAAGACTGCCCGTTGAGTCCCTGACCCCAACCCAAATCGCTGTTGAAGGCGAAGGTCAGCTTTTTAGACAGGGGAACATACTGCTGGAATTGGTAACTGGTGCGCACATAGCGGGCATCGCCAGCCACACTCCAGTCAGAGAAGAAACGCTGAAGATTGCCGCGTGTGGGAACCAGAGCGCTGTCACGTCCGTCACGCGACCAGCCCAAAGTCAAAGGCACTGCGGTGCGGTCTCCTTGTGCGAGCAAGGGCACATAGACATCGGGCAGTCCATTGCCCGCGCGCACGCCGCTTTGCTCAAGGTTGCCCCCCACAAAGACCGTGTCACGCTCGGTCACGGGCACGCCGAAGCGGATGCCCAGACCCGAGTTGACGATCTGGTACGCGTTCAGGTCCCCGAAAAAAGGACGGCTGGTGCGGTGAAACACATCCAGGGTGCGGGAAATGCCATTTTCAGTGAAGTAAGGGTTCGTCGAGCTGATCACAATGTTGCGATTGAAGCGACTGGTATTGACCTGTACCGCCAGATAGTTGCCCGACCCGAAAGCGTTTTCCTGGGTGATGCCGAAAGTCAAAGCGACTCGTTCGAATGAAGAAAAACCCGCACCCAGAGTGACGCTCCCGGTAGGCTTTTCGGTTACTGTGATCAACAGATCCACCTGATCGGGAGAGCCCGCGACCTCCTGGGTTTCAATGTTGACATCGGTGAAAAAACCCAGCCGGTTGAGACGATCGCGTGAAAGTTTGATCTTGTCGCCGTCGTACCAGGACGCCTCCAGCTGTCTGAGCTCGCGTCGGATCACCTCATCGCGAGTGCGATTGTTGCCGGCCACCTGAATGCGCCTCACATAAGCTCTGCGCGAAGGCTCGGCCTGGAGCACCATGATGACCCGGTTCTGGGTGCGGTCGATTTCAGTACGGGGCTCCACCCGAGCAAAGGCAAATCCGAACTTACCGAAGTAATCGGTAAAGGCCTTGACCGTTTCCGCCAAGGTTTCAGCGTTGTACGGCTGGCCGGCTTGTATCCGCACGAGTCTTTTGAACTCGTCGTCTTTTTCAAGATAGTTGCCCTCCAGACGCACAGCCGCGACGGCGAAACGCTCACCCTCGGTGATGTTGATGGTGATGGACATTTCTTGCCTGTCCGGCGACATCGAGACCTGGGTGGAGTCGATCCGGAACTCCAGAAAGCCGCGCGAGAGGTAATAGGAACGCAGCGTTTCCAGATCGCCGTTGAGCTTGGTGCGTGAATAACGGTCAGACTTGGTGTACCAACTCATCCAGCCTCCCGTGTCCAGGTTAAGCTGATCGCGCAGGGTGCTTTCCGAAAAAGCCTTGTTGCCCACGATCTGGATCTGCTTGATCCGCGCCGGAGAACCCTCAGTGATCGTAAACGAAAGATTGACGCGGTTACGATCGAGCGGAGTGGCCGTGGTGACCACTTCGGCTCCGTACAGGCTGCGGCCAATGTACTGGCGCTTGAGCTCCTGCTCCGCCCTGTCAGCCAAGGCTTTGTCAAAAGGGCGTCCTTCACTAAGCCCCACCTCCCGAAGGGCTTTGGTCAGCACATCCTTGTCAAACTCCTTGAGGCCAATGAACTCGATGCTGGCAACAGTGGGGCGCTCTTCCACCACGACCACCAGAACATTGCCCTGGGTCTCCAGCCTGACGTCCTTGAACAGGCCCAGCGCGAACAGCGAACGGATGGACGCTGCACCCTTTTCATCGGTGTAAGTGTCCCCCACTCGCACGGGTATCGAAGCAAACACAGTACCGGGTTCAACACGCTGAAGACCCTCGACACGGATATCCTTGACGGTAAAGGGCTCTACCGCCCACGCAGGCAACAGCAGGGAAAGGGCGCTGAGCAAGCCCAGGGCGAGCGGCCGCAATAAAACTGGTGGAGTCGGAATCATGGATGGACTGTTGGTTCGGAATGCAGCGATGGCCAAAAAGCTGTAGGTGCTGCTGTCTGCCACAGCGATAAGGCCACAAAATGGTGAAGAATAATAACCTAGCCGATGCGGCGAACCGCGCTGCGGGCATGCTCGCGAGATGCCCGGTCGATCTCCAGCAAGTGCTCAAGGGTTGACGGAGCCGTTGGCGTGAAGGCATCCAAAGTGGCGGTGTTGACCGCATGGATCTGGTCAAAACGGATTTCACCGAGAAGAAAGGCCTCTACCGCCACTTCATTGGCGGCATTGAGCACCGCACAAACCCCCGGTGAGCTTCTCAGGGTATCGAAACCCAGCTTAAGCCCCGGGAAACGACGAGGGTGTTCATGTGCCTCGATGGACTCGAAGGTCATGGCTTTGATCTGGCCAAAATCCAGACAGGCCGCCCCGGACTCGATGCGTGCAGGCCAGCTCAGTCCATAGGCGATCGGCACCCGCATGTCGGGCGTGCCCAACTGGGCAACCACCGATGCATCCTTGTACTGCACCATCGAATGGATAATGCTCTGGGGATGGATGACCACGTCGAGTTGTTCGACGCCCACGCCAAACAGATAGTGGGCTTCGATGACCTCCAGCACCTTGTTCATCATGGTGGCTGAATCGACCGAGATCTTGCGGCCCATGGACCAGTTGGGATGTGCACAGGCTTGCTCGGGCGTGACTTCGCGTAAGGACTCTGGAGGTCGTTCACGAAAGGGACCACCTGATGCGGTCAAAATGATCTTGTCAATGCGCGCACCCCAAGTGGAGGGGTCGTCCGGCAAGGCCTGAAAAATGGCCGAATGCTCGCTGTCGATCGGCAGCAGCGTGGCCCCACCCTCTTTTACTGCAGACAGAAACACGTCGCCACCGACCACCAACGCCTCCTTGTTGGCCAGCAGCAGACGTTTGCCTGATCGGGCAGCGGCAAGACAAGGCGAGAGCCCTGCCGCGCCGACAATGGCGGCCATCACGGTGTCGACCTCCGGGGCACTGCAGACCTCATCCAGCGGCGCATAGCCAGCCAGCACACGGGTAGAACTGCCGTGCGCGCGCAGCCGGTCTTCCAGGTCCCTGGCCTGCTCGGCTTGCACCATCACCGCAAAGCGCGGTGCAAAACGGATGCACTGCTCGAACAGCCTGTCCACCTGGCGCGAAGCCGTCAGGGCAAACACCTCAAAACGCTCAGGATGCCTGGCGATCACATCCAGAGTGCTGGTGCCGATGGACCCGGTGGAGCCCAGGACAGTGAGTCGCATTTTTTGGGGCGCCAAGCTCATGCCTGCATCTCCAGCCAGCTCACCAGCATCATGGACAGCGGCAAGGTGGGCAGCAGCGCATCCACCCGGTCAAGCACACCGCCATGGCCTGGCAACAGACCCGAACTGTCCTTGACCCCTGCGCTGCGCTTGACCAGCGACTCCACCAGATCACCCACCACGCTCATGGCCGTCAGAAAGGCCCATGCGGGCAGAGCCAGCCAGAGGCCGTGTTGCCACAGCCGTGTGTGCAGGCTTGGCTCCAGGCCCGGATGCTGCCGATCCCAAACCAGCCACAGCAGCGCGACCAGGAGTACGCCCGCAAAACCACCGAGCGCCCCCTCCCAGGTCTTGCCCGGACTGATGGTCGGTGCCAGCTTGATGCCAAACAGCCGCCCTCCCAGAGCCCTTCCCGTGAAATAAGCCACCACGTCGGCCGCCCAGACCAGCGCCAGCACAGACAGCAGGAAATTCACACCCAGACGGTGCGCCTGGACAAGGGCCAGCCAGGACACCAGCAAAAGCGCAAGCCCCATCACCCAGCGAAGCCAGGCACGTACCCGACCCCAACCAACGACTCCAGAGCGGATCATCCAGACCCCAAGCAAGACCCAAACCGCTCCGCTGACCAACCAAACGGGTGCAGGCAAATGCACACCCCATCCCTGGTCGATAGCGAGTGCGCCAGCCAGCAAGCACAACACCCCCCCCAGCAAAGCGACCGGATTGGAACGCGCACTGAGTCGCCCCCATTCCCACGCACCGGCACTGATCATGAGCAAGCTCAACCCCATGAAATACTGCTTGTTCGAACTGAACAGCGCAGGCAACAACACGGCCAGCAGCAGCACTGCCGTGATCACACGTTGTTTGAGCATGCGTCCTCCAGCAAAAAAGGCCGCGCAATGCGGCCCTGACTTCCATCTTGTCTCATCGGGGGGTCATCCGGCTCAAACGGCCATGATGTCCTGTTCCTTGGCGGCAATCAGCTGGTCAATTTCCGCGATGCGTTTGTCGGTCATTTTCTGGATGTCGGCCTCGGTTCGCTTTTGATCGTCTTCGGTGGCTTGCTTGTCCTTGACGAGCTTCTTGACCGCCTCGTTGGCGTCACGTCGGAGGTTGCGCACCGCCACCTTGGCGTGTTCGCCCTCGGACTTGACCAGCTTGGTCATTTCGCGGCGGCGCTCTTCACTCATGGGGGGCATCGGCACACGGATCAGGTCCCCCATGGAGGCCGGGTTCAAACCCAGATCACTTTCGCGGATGGCCTTTTCGATCTTGGCGCCCATGCCCTTCTCCCAAGGCTGCACGCTGATGGTGCGGGCGTCCAGCAGGGCCACATTGGCCACCTGAGACAGCGGGACCATCGACCCGTAGTACTCGACCTGAACGGCATCGAGCAATGCCGGACTGGCACGGCCAGTGCGGATCTTGGAGAGATTGTTCTTGAAGGCGGCAATGGACTGCTCCATCTTGCCTTCGGTGTTTTTCTTGATGTCTGCAATCGTCATGCTTTTCTCCGGTCTCGGGTCGACTCAAACATGCACCAGAGTGCCTTCGTCCTCGCCCATCACCACCCGCTTCAGGGCCCCGTTCTTGAAAATCGAGAAAACCTTGATCGGCAACTTCTGATCACGGCACAGCGCAAATGCCGTGGCATCCATGATGCCCAGATTGCGCGTCATGGCCTCGTCAAAACTCAGCTGGCTGTAACGCGTGGCGGTGGGGTCTTTGTTGGGGTCAGCGGTGTAAACACCATCGACCTTGGTGGCCTTGAGGACCATCTGGGCGCCAATCTCGGCACCGCGCAGTGCGGCAGCCGTGTCGGTGGTGAAAAACGGATTGCCGGTACCCGCCGCAAACACCACCACTTTACCCTCTTCGAGGTACTGCAGGGCCTTGGGGCGGACATAAGGCTCGACCACCTGGTCAATGCCAATCGCCGACATCACTCGCGCTGTCAGGCCAATTTTGTTCATGGCATCGGCCAATGCCAAAGAGTTCATCACCGTGGCCAACATGCCCATATAGTCCGCCGTGGCACGGTCCATGCCCGCAGCACCCCCCGCCACACCACGGAAAATGTTGCCCCCACCGATCACGACCGCCACCTCGACACCCAGGCGGGTCACCTCGGCTATCTCGGACACCATGCGTTCGATCGTGGCGCGGTTGATGCCAAACTGATCGTCACCCATGAGGGCCTCACCGGACAACTTGAGCAATATGCGCTTGTGGGCCGGTCTGGCTTGGGTCATGGGCAACTCTCCTGGATGCGGTTTCGTGGGGATCAGTTTAATGCGTCTTGAAGACGATGGATCAGGCAGCGCCTTTAGCTGCAGCCACCTGGGCAGCCACTTCGGCAGCGAAGTCGTCCACCTTTTTCTCGATGCCCTCGCCCACCACGTACAGCGTGAAAGCCTTCACACTGGTGTTGGCGGCCTTGAGCATCTGCTCAACGGTCTGCTTGTCGTTCTTCACGAAAGGCTGGTTGAACAACGACACCTCCTTGAGGTACTTTTGCACCGAACCTTCGATCATCTTGGCAGCGATGTCGGCGGGCTTGCCCGATTCGGCAGCCTTGGCGGTGGCCACGGCACGTTCTTTCTCGATCAACTCGGCGGGTACGTCGGCGCTGGTCAGGGCCACGGGCTTCATGGCGGCCACATGCATGGCCACATCCTTGGCGGCCTGCTCGTCACCGTCGAACTCCACCAGCACGCCAATGCGGGTGCCGTGCAGGTAAGAAGCGGTTTTAACGCCGGTCACGCGCTTGAAACGGCGAAAGCTCATGTTCTCGCCGATCTTGCCGATCAGGCCCTTGCGCACTTCTTCGAGTGTGGGACCAAAGCCGTCCTGGCTGTAGGCCAGGGAACCCAGGGCCTCGATGTCGGTCGGGTTGTGCTTGGCCACCAGTTCGGCAGCGGCCTTGGCCAAGGCTAGGAAGCTGTCGTTCTTGGTCACGAAATCGGTTTCGCAGTTGACTTCGATCATGGCGCCGGTGGTGCCTTCCACGAAGCTGACGACCACGCCTTCAGCGGTGACGCGGGATGCGGCTTTGCCAGCCTTGGTGCCCAGCTTGACGCGCAGGATCTCTTCGGCCTTGGCCATGTCGCCATCGGCCTCGGTCAGTGCTTTCTTGCACTCCATCATCGGGGCATCGGTCTTGGCGCGCAGTTCGGCGACCATGCTTGCGGTGATTGCTGCCATTTGAAATTCTCCGTCTACAAATTCAAGAAATCAGGTTGAAAAAAAGGGGCTCATCAAGCCCCTTTGTCCGAGTCTGCGGGGCTCAGGCCGAAACTTCGACGAACTCGTCTTCGCCTTCGGCAGCCACAGCCTTGGCCACGTCGGCCACGGCGTTGGCACGGCCTTCGAGGATCGCGTCGGCGATGCCACGGGCGTACAGGGCCACGGCCTTGGCCGAGTCATCGTTGCCGGGGATCACATAGTCAATGCCTTCGGGCGAGTGGTTGGAGTCCACCACACCGATCAGCGGAATACCCAGCTTCTTGGCTTCAGCGATGGCGATCTTGTGGTAACCCACGTCGATCACAAAAATGGCGTCCGGCAGGGTGTTCATGTCCTGGATGCCGCCGATGTCCTTTTCGAGCTTCTCGATCTCACGGGTGAACATGAGCTGTTCTTTCTTGCTCAGGCTGTCCAGACCGGCCTCCTGCTGGGCCTTCATGTCCTTA
>CAYSIY010000033.1:0-15607 GCA_964431215.1 uncultured Limnohabitans sp. | reverse complement strand
TGATCCCCACCCTGCACCGCTGCGCCGAGTACGGCAAGATGCTGGTGCGCGCCGGGCAAATCAAGCACCCGGACCTGCCCAGGTTCTGAGCCCGCGCCAAGGCGGCGCTCTCAGCGCTTGCCGAAAATCGCTGTGCCCACCCGCACCAGGGTGCTGCCGGCGGCGATCGCGGCTTCCAGGTCCGCCGTCATGCCCATGGACAGGGTGTCAAAGTGGGGCAAGGCCAGCTCGGCCCGAAGCTGTTCAAACAGCACTGTGGCGCGGCGGTGCAGTGCGACCTCGGCCTCGAAGCCCTGCACCGGGTCAGGAATCGTCATCAGGCCGCGCAGCGTCAGCCGGGGCAAGGCCGCTACAGCGCGGGCCAGCGCCAGCGCTTCTCCGGGCCGTGCACCCGATTTGGTCGGGCCACCATCGGTATTGACCTGCAAGCACACCTGCAGAGGCGGCAGATGTGCGGGCCGCTGCTCCGACAGACGCTGGGCGATCTTGAGGCGATCAATGCTGTGTACCCAGTCAAAGTGCTCGGCCACCAGCCGCGTCTTGTTGCTCTGGATCGGGCCGATGCAATGCCATTGCAGCGGCAGATCGCGCAGGACGGCGATCTTGTCCACCGCTTCCTGAATGTAGTTCTCACCAAATGCGCTCTGGCCGGCGGCATGGGCCTGCCGCACCGCTTCGGGGCCAAAGGTCTTGGAGACGGCCAGCAGCCGCACGCTGCCGGCGTCGCGACCGGCGGCAAGGCAGGCCTGACGGATGCGGGCCTGCACGGCCAGGAGATTTTCTGCGATCAGGGTCATGTCCCGAGGGTACCAAAGCCAAGCCTTGGGGGCTGTTAAATTCCGGCCATTCTTCATCCTCTTCAAGGCACGCCCCATGAGCCATATTGGTCAGAAAACCTACGACGCCTGCGCCCCCCACAAAGTCGCCTTTCTGGGTCTGGGCGTGATGGGCTACCCCATGGCCGGCCACCTCAGCCGCGCCGGCCATGCGGTCACCGTCTACAACCGCTCAGCAGCCAAAGCGCAGGCCTGGCTGGCCGAGTCTCCGGGCCAGGCCAGTGCCCCCACCCCCCGCGAAGCGGCTGCCGGTGCCGACATCGTGTTTGCCTGTGTGGGCAACGACGACGACCTGCGCAGTGTGGTGCTCGGCCCCGATGGCGCGTTTACCGGGATGAAGCCCGGCGCGGTGTTCGTCGATCACACCACCGCTTCGGCCAGCGTGGCCCGCGAGCTGAGCAGCGAGGCCCAAAAGCGTGGCCTGCAGTTCATCGACGCGCCCGTCTCGGGCGGCCAGGCCGGTGCCGTCAACGGCCTGCTGACGGTGATGTGCGGCGGCGACGCCGCCACCTTCGAGCAGGTCAAGCCCGTGGCCATGGCCTTCTCCCGCGCCTTCACCCTGATTGGCGAGTCCGGAGCGGGCCAACTGGCCAAAATGGTCAACCAGATCTGCATCGCCGGTCTGGTCCAGGGTCTGTCCGAGGCGATCGCGTTTGGTCAACACGCCGGGCTGGACATGAAGCTGGTGCTGGATGTGATTGGCAAGGGAGCAGCGCAAAGCTGGCAAATGGACAACCGCGGCAAGACCATGGTGGACGACCAGTTCAACTTCGGTTTCGCGGTCGACTGGATGCGCAAGGACCTGGGTCTGGTGCTCGACGAGGCCAAACGCAACGGCGCCCGGCTGCCCGTGACCGCACTGGTCGACCAGTTTTACGCGGATGTGCAAAAGATCGGCGGTGGCCGCTGGGACACCTCCAGCCTGATCCGCCGTTTGCGCTGAGCGTCAGGGGCACTCCTGCAAAAAAGCGACCCTCTGGGTCGCTTTGATCCGGGTCAAAGGGGTCAGCGTTTGAGGGGGGGCTGGCTCAGGCGCCTGAGCTCTTCTTCGGAAATGTCCTCGAAGACCCGCACCACCTTGACCACCCCACGGATGCTGCGCGCGATGTCGGTGGCGCGCTGGGCCTCACGGGGGGTCACGCGGCCCATCAGGTAAACAATGCCCCGCTCAGTCACCACCTTGACGGCACTGGCCTGCAAATCCTTGGCATCCACAAAGGCCGCCTTGACCTGTCCGGTGGTCACGCTGTCCTTGGTGCGCTGACCCAGGCTGCTGGGCTCGCCAACCGCCAGGTCATTGATGACTTCCCGGACGTTTTCCTGACTCTGGGCCAGCAAAGTGGCCCGCGACAGGTCCGCCTCGTTGCGGACTTCACCCGTCAGCAGCACACGCCGGTTGTAGCTGGTCACATTCAGGTGCACGCGCTCACCGAGCTCCTTGCTGACGGCATTGGCCACCTTCAGTTCAATGGCCTGGTCTTCGACCTGGGTACCCGACGTGCGGCGGTCGATCGCCACCATGCCCGTCACCACTGCACCGCCCACCACCAGCGGTGCACAGCCCGACAGCAAACTGGCACCGGTCACCGTGACCAGCAGGATTTTCTGAACTTGCAGTTTCATCACATCGGTTCCTGTTCACCCAGCAACTGGGTGTCAACGCCATCACACAAACAATGCAGCACCAGCTGCTGCATTTCACGCACACGCGCAGCGCGTTCGTGCGGCACACACACATGCACATCCGTCTCGCGCAGCAAGCGGCCCAAGTCTGCGACTGTGCCACCACTGAGCGCGAGCACCGTCATCTCGCGCTCATGCGCAGCCCGCACCGCAGGGGCCAGTGCAGGTTCATCGCCACGGGTGCAAATGAGCACCAGAAGATCGCCGGACAGACCGAGGGCATGCACCTGCCGGGCCAGACTCTCTTGCGCAGACTCTGTCAACGCCCCGACGGCGTCGGCTCCAAGTGTGACCGCCGCCAGGCCAGGACGCTCGCGTTCAAAGCCGTGCACCAGAAGATGGCTGAGGTACTGAGCCAGGGTCACCGCGCTGCCCGGGCCGGCCACCAGCACCTTGCCACCACCGGTCAAGCAGGCCAGCAGGGCCTGTACGGCCGCGTCGATCGGCTTGGCCAGGGTTTCGGACACCTGGTAATGCAGATCGGCACTGTCAATGAAATGCTGTTGGATACGCAGCTCTTGCATGGCGCGGATCATACCTGCGGCGCTGCCCGCCTGGGGTGCGCTGCCGCCACAAAACCTGCTCTGGTGCCCGTGAAAAGTGCGCTGGGCAGCTAGCCCGCATCAAATGCGGCCTGCAGCCACACCGGACCGGTGTCCTCGATCAACACCACGTCAAAGCGCACGGGCGGCAGCTTTCGCCAGCGCAGCAGACAGTGCTGCGCTGCCCTCACGATCCGCGCGCGCTTGACGGCACCAATGCTGGCCCCGGCGCCACCGTAATCGATGCGGCTGCGCTGGCGCACTTCGACAAAGACCACCGTGCCATCGGGGGCCTGCATGACCAGGTCAATCTCGGCGGCACCGCGTCCGGGCATCCGATAATTGCGCAGCAACAATCGCAGGCCCTGCGCTTGCAAAAACGCCAGCGCTTCGTCCTCGGCCGCATCACCACGGGCCTTGGTGCTGCGCCGTCCCTCCCCACTTGCCTGTTGGAGCCTTGGCATGATTTCTTCCTCCCTTGCGAGCAGCTTCGCCCGTGCGCTGCAGGCGGCGCAGGATGCGGCTGGCCCCCAGCAGCATCCGACACACGCACTGTATGTGGTCGCCACGCCCATTGGCAACCTGGCCGACATCAGCCTGCGCGCGCTGCATGTCCTGGGCCTGGTCAACGCCATCGCCTGTGAAGACACCCGTCACACCCGGCAGATGCTGCAAGCCTACGGGCTCGTGCGCCCGGCACAGCAGCTCCTGGCCGTGCATCAGCACAACGAATCTGAAGCTGCCCACGCGGTACTGGAGCGATTGGCTCAAGGCGAGCGGGTGGCGTATGTGAGCGATGCGGGCACCCCCGCGATCAGCGACCCGGGAGCGCGTCTGGTGCAGGCCGTAAACGCGGCAGGCTACCGTGTGCTGCCCTTGCCCGGTGCCAGCAGCATCACCACCTTGCTCAGTGCTGGCGGCATGACCGGGCAGGGCTTTGTCTTTAGCGGCTTCCTGCCCAGCAAGGCTGCCGAACGCCAGCAGGCGGTACAAGGCATTGCCGATGAGGGACGGGCGGTGGTGCTGCTGGAAGCGCCGCACCGCATCGCCCCGCTGGCCGACGCGCTGGCCGTGCTCGGCGCGCGCAAAGTGACAGTGGGGCGCGAATTGACCAAGCAATTTGAGCAGATCGTCACCTTGGCAGCGCACGACCTGCCCGCCTGGGTGGCCGACCGGCCCGAACACCAGCGCGGGGAATTTGTCTTGCTGGTGCACGACCAGCCAGTGGCGGGCACCAAGGCAGAGGGTGAGCGCATCTTGCGCTGTCTGCTACCGGAGCTGCCTCTGAAGACGGCCGTCAAGCTGGCGGCCGAGATTTCAGGCGAGCCGCGCAACACCCTCTACGAACAGGCGCTGGCGCTCAAAGAAAGCGGGGCTTGAGGCGCAGGCGCGCCGAGCATCAGTGCACCAGCACGGGCTGCTGGGCCAGGCCTGCATAGCCTTCGAGGGTGTCCTCGACCTCTTCCTGGCTGGGGCTGTGTTGCTGCCAGGCCTGCAGCTGCCGCTGGAACAGTTCGGCCCAGGAGCCGTCGAGGTAAACCTCCTTGCCCGAACGCTTGTCCACAATCTCGAAACCGTGGCGCTCGAGCACCGGGCGGGCCGGTGTTCCTTCTGCTGTGCTCGCCGCATTGGCCAGCACATGCATGACGGCAAAGGTATCGGACTCGTACAGCAAATTCATGGTTTCAACTCCTCTCCACTGTGATTCCATGTGCTTGCAGTATGCCTGTTTTCAAGAGGGGCGGGGGAGCGTCTTTGTATCACCCGACACGGGCAAGGGCGGCAAGGGTTCAGTGCTGCGCCACAGCAGGTCAATGAAGCTGCCGCTGACCTGGGTGATGCGGATGCGCACCGGCATCCAGGACTGTGCCGCAGCCACCCAGAACTCGACCCGGGCCTCGTACAGGTTGCGCGGCTGGCACACCCATTTGGAGACATTCAGGCTCTGCCCTTCCAGGGCCAGGGTTTCGGTGCCTGCAAGCACCAGTGACCAGGGCAGGGCATCGCGCACGGTGGCGGTCTGCACCTGCAGGCGCGTACCGGGCGCAAAGCGCTCGGGTTCGCCCGCCATGGCGGCAGCGAGTTGCACATACAGGCTGACCTGGTCCTGCGCCCCCGGCTGCAAAGGGGCGGGAGTGCTGTTGCTGCTGAAGACCACCCGCTGCTGTTCGCGGTCGAAATGTGCGGCACGCTCGTTGCGCCAACTGTCAGAAAACCGCCTCGGAGCCAGGCCGGTGGCATCGATCTGTCCAACGCTGCGCCACTGACGCCGCCCGACCAGAAAAGCCCGCACCGTCAAGGACAGCTCGTAGGCCGTGTCGTTGTGCTGCCAGCGCAACTCTCCATTGGCGTGGTAGCTCAGGCCCTTGTCCATGCCGTGGAGCTGGTAGTGCATGAGCTGTGAAGGGGGCAATGCGCCCAGAGAAATCAGCGGCCATGCGGCTTCGCTGCTCGTTGCGGGGGGAGCAAGGGCCGATGCGGGTTGCGGCATGGCCAATGGTGCAGCGGCCTCCTGCAGCGTCTGAGAGAGCGACTGCGCAGCCTCGGATGCCTCAGGCAACGGGGCGGCCGCCGAGGCCGGGTCAGGCGCAGGGTCGGGCCCGGCCTCGGCGGCCGCCTCGGCCGGCCCGGGCAGCGGCGACGCCGCAGGGCGGCCGACCTGCGGCAAAGCTGCGGGGCGTGCGGCGACGGGCGCGGGCCGGTCCACTGCAGGGGCTTGAGGCATCAAGGGCACCACACGCACCTGCACCGGACTGACGGACGGCGCGGCAGACAGGCGCAACGCCAGAGGCGATGACAGGCCCCACAGCAGCACAACATGCAGCAGCAGCGCGCCCAGCACCAGCAGCACCAGCGTGCGCCGCGAAGGGCCTGCCCATGGCCAGATCCGCTGCCTCATGGACATGGTGTTCAGTGGGCCGACCATCCCAGGTCGGCCGAAAGCTGCCCGGCCATCTGGCGCATGGCCAGGGCCAGAGGGCCGTTCCAGTCCACATTGAACGTTGCCGATGCGCCCAAAGACACCACCCCCAAGGCCAGGTGGCCGTCCGCATCGAATACCGGGGCGCAAAACCCCGAGATGCCGGGCAGCAACACATTGCAGACACGGCCCAGCCCGTGCTTGCGGGTCTCGGTCAACAGGGCCTGCAGTTCGGCGGCTGAGCCGGGCACGTCCTTGCGGCCGGCATCGCGGGCCTGCGCCATCTCATGCTCGATCAGCGCCTGCGCCCGGTCAGACCCGACACCGTGACCCAGAAAAGCGGCAAAGCAGCGCCCCGTGGCGGACGAGAGCATCGGCATCACATCACCCAGACGCAGGTTGACCGGTACCGCCATCGGGGATTCCTGCCAATGCACCAGCGTCGGACCGTGGTTGCCCCAAACGGCCAGCGCCAAGGTCTGCCCGGTCTGCTCGCCCAATGCAGGCAGACGTTCGCGGGCCATCTTCACGGCGTCCAGCCTCGCCAGTGTGGCCAGACCCAGACGCAGGGTGGCAGGCCCCAGTTCGTAGCGGGTGGTGAGCGCATCCTGAACCACCAGCCCCAGCCGCTGAAAGCTCACCAGGTAGCGATGGGCCTTGGCGGCGCTCATGTCGGCCTGCGCCGCCAGATCGCGCAGCATGAGGGGGCCTGTGGCCCGAGCCAGCACATCGAGCAAGGCAAAACCCACTTCGACCGACTGGATGCCGGCGCGTTCCTTGTCCGAGCCGGGCGCGGCTGCCGCAGACATGCGTTGAACGGTCATATGGCCTAGAATATTGTTTCGTTTAGTTAAACGAGTTTACCAATGCGTAATTTGCCCGGTCAACCTGAGGGTGGCGGGCCACACGCCAAGGGCGTAGGAGCACCATGAAACTTGCCACGTACAAAGACGGCTCCCGAGACGGCCAGCTGCTGGTGGTCTCGCGCGACCTGGGCACTGCCCATTATGCGACCGACATCGCCAGCCGGATGCAGCAGGTGCTCGACGACTGGAACTTTCTCTCGCCGCAACTCGAAGATCTTTATCAGACCCTCAACACCGGCAAGGCCCGCCACGCTTTTCCCTTTGACCCCAGGATGTGCATGGCACCGCTGCCTCGGGCCTACCAGTGGGCCGACGGCTCGGCTTACATCAACCACGTCGAACTGGTGCGCGCCGCGCGTGCCAGTGAAGTGCCCGAGAGCTTCTACACCGACCCGCTCATGTACCAGGGCGGGAGCGACGACTTCATCGGCCCGTGCGACCCGGTGGTCTGCGCCGACGAGGCATGGGGCATCGACTTCGAGGCCGAAATCGCCGTCATCACCGGCGACGTGCCCATGGGGGCCACACCCGATGAAGCCCTCGACGGCATCCGCCTCTTGATGCTGGCCAACGATGTGAGCCTGCGCAACCTGATCCCGGGCGAACTGGCCAAAGGCTTTGGCTTCTTGCAAAGCAAGCCGGCCACGGCCTTCAGCCCGGTGGCCATCACTCCCGACGAACTGGGCGACGCCTGGCAAGGCGGGCGCATGCACCTGACGCTGCAGTCCACCTGGAACGGCCGCAAAGTGGGCATGTGTGAGGCCGGCCCCGACATGACCTTCCACTTCGGCCAGCTGATCGCCCACATCTGCAAGACCCGCCATGTGCGCGCTGGCTCCATCGTCGGCAGCGGCACGGTGAGCAACCGGGCCGTCGAGGTGAACGGCAAAAAAGACTGGCCCAAGGGCTACAGCTGCATCGCCGAAAAACGCGCCATCGAAACCATCCTGGACGGCAAGCCCTCGACCGAATTCATGAGGTTCGGCGACACCATCCGCATCGAGATGAAGGGCAAGGACGGCCAGAGCCTGTTCGGCGCGATTGACCAGCAGATCGTTCAGCTGGCGTAAACCGTCTCCAGCGACTCGAAGCCCTTGACCTCGATCGGGTTGCCGAAGGGGTCCAGAAAAAACATCGTCCATTGCTCGCCGGCCTGCCCGGCAAAACGCAGTTGCGGCTCGATCACAAAGGGCACGCTGGCAGCGCGCAGCCGCTCGGCCATGGCCTGCCAGTCGGCACGTTGCAAAACCAGACCGAAATGCGGCATGGGCACCCGTTGGTCCCCCACACGCCCGGTCAGGGCCGTCTTCAGCGGCTCGCCCAGATGCAGGGAAATCTGGTGCGAGAAAAAGTCGAAATCCACCCAGGTCTCGGTAGACCGCCCCTCACGGCATCCCAGCACATCGCCATAAAAACGGCGTGCCTCGTCCAAATCCGTGACATGAAAAGCCAAATGAAACAAGCTGCGCATGCGCACAAGCATAGCAGTGAGGCACCCGGACGGCGGCCAAGGACGGCGGCCACAGCACAGCCGGGTGCGGGCTCACCAGCAGATGACAAAGCACGCTCCACCGCCGGGCCCTGCATCCAGCCTGACGGTGACCCCATGCCGCTCTGCAATCGACTTGACCAGCGCCAGGCCCAGGCCCACACCGCCCGCACGTTCGCTGGCACCCGGCAAGCGGAAGAACGGTTCAAAAATCCGCTCCCGGTATTCGGGCGGCACACCCGGGCCACGGTCGCACACGCGCAGCACGGGCGCGTCGCCGGGGCCTGACAGGCTCAGCACCACATCGTCTTCGTGTCCGGCCGCAGCGCCATAGCGCACCGCGTTCTCCAGCAGATTGCGCACCATGCGGCGCAGCAGTCTGGCCACGCCCCACACCTCCAGGCTGGCCATGCCCTCTGGCAGGTCCAATCGGGCACCCACACGGGCGCATTCCTCGGCGCACAGTCCGACCAGGTCCACCGCTTCAACGGTCCCGATGTCGGCCTCACGCGCATCCAGACGGCTGGCCAGCAGGATTTCGTCGATCAGCTGGTCGAGCTCGGCCATGTTGCGCAGGATTTCGTTTCGGGTGCGCTCCCGCACGGCCTCGTTGGCACCCGGGGTGTCCATCAGCTCCATCCCCATGCGGATGCGGGCCAGCGGCGAGCGCAGTTCGTGCGAAGCGTTGGCCAGCAATGATTTCTGCGCACCCATCAGGTGCTGGATGCGCTCGGCGGCGGCATTGAAGCGGCGAGACAGATCGGCCACTTCGTCATCGCCCGACTCGGGCAGGCGCACAGACAGATCGCCATCGCCCCAGCGCTGCACACCTTGCTGCAACGCCTCCAGGCGCTGGGTCAGGCGCCGCACAACGGGGTACAGCGCCAAGGCGGCCGCCATGCCCATCAGGGCCAGCATCCAGAAAAAGCCGTACGGGGCGCGCGCCCACCAGGGCGGCACGTCGCGCGGGTGCATGGGCCGCCCCATGCCAGGCTCACCGGGTGGACGCTCGCCGCGCCGCTCCAGAAACAAGCGGGTCGACTGCCCATCGGGCATGGGTACGACGATTTGAAGAGATTGCCCCGGCTGGGGTCGTCCCGAGGTGCTGGCCAGCACGTCCCCCTGGGCATTGCGAACGATCCATTCACGCATGGGCGGGGGTGGCCTGTTGTGTTCCACTGAAGCCCGCCAGGCCCAGCCAATCAGGGCCATGAGCACCGCGACGCCCAGCACCGCCGCCAGCCAGATGCGCAGGTACAGATGACGGGACCAGGCGCTCATGGTCAATCCTGCTGCCTGGCAAACACATAGCCCACACCCCGGACGGTGAGGATGCGCCTGGGGTTCTTCACATCGTCTTCGATCGCGGCACGGATGCGGCCCATGTGCACATCAATGGAGCGGTCGAAGGCTTCGAGTTCGCGGCCGCGCACCGCCTCCATGATCTGGTCGCGCGTGAGCACGCGGCCGGCACGCTCGGCCAGGGTGACCAGCAGGTCAAACTGGTAAGAGGTCAGTTCACGGGGCTCGCCGCGCAACGCAATGCGCCGCGCATCGCGGTCGATCTCCAGCGAGCCGAACTGCATGAGGCTCTGTGTCTGCGGCACCGCCCCCTGGCTTTTCCGCCGCAGGATGGCCCGGATGCGGGCCAGCAATTCACGGGGCTCGAAGGGTTTGGGCAAATAGTCGTCGGCCCCCATCTCCAGGCCGATGATGCGGTCCATTGGATCGCCTTTGGCCGTGAGCATGAGCACAGGAACCTGACCGGCAGCACCGGGCAAGCCACGGATGCGCTGACAGACCTGCAAGCCGTCCATGTCGGGCAGCATCAGGTCCAGGATCACCAGCTCGGGCAGGGCCTGCTGCAGCCGCTCCAGACCCGTGGCCGCGTTGGCCGCGTGGCCGACCCGGTAACCGCTGGCGCAGAGGTAATCGGACACCATGCCTGCCAGGCGCACATCGTCGTCAATCAACAACACAGGGATCGGATTCATGCGTGACATGGTGGCAGTTGTCGGTCAAGCCAAGGGGGCCGCAGGCGTAAAGTTGTGTGAAGGCGGGCGCAGGGCGTCAAGGCAGACGGGCTCTCAGGGAACGGCGATGCCCGCCGGGGGCGACTCTCGCAGCTGCAGGCGCCGTCCGGCCCAACGCACCAGCACCAGCACGGGCAAGCCCATCAAGGTGGTCAGCACAAAAAAGCCCGGGTAGCCCAGCGCATCGACCATGCCCCCCGAGTAGCCGCCCAGGGTCTTGGGCAGCAGCGTCATGAGCGAGCTGAAGATGGCGTACTGCACCGCCGTGAACGAGACCTGGGTCAGGCTCGACAAAAAGGCCACGAAGGCCGCGCTCGCAAAACCGGCCGCCAGATTGTCTGCCGCCACCACGGCGTACATCAGCGCCAGCTCGTTTCCGCTGTAGGCCAGCAGCACAAAACCCAGATTGGTCAGCGAAGACAGCACCGCGCCCCACCACAGCGAACGCATGACCCCCAGCCGCGTGGCCAGCAAGCCGCCCCAGAAACCACCGACGATGCTCACCACCACCCCAAAAGTCTTGACCGCCTGTGCAATCTCGACCTTGGTGAAACCGAGGTCCTGATAGAACACGTTGGAGATCACACCCAGCACGATGTCGGAGATGCGGTAGAGCCCGACCAGGGCCAGCAGCAGCCAGGCGGTGCGGGCACCATAGCGGGCAAAAAAGTCCAGCACCGGCAGCACCCAGGTGGTGTGCGCATCTGCGGCCCGCGCCAGCCCGAGGCGCACCATCAAGGCCCCCATGGCAAAGGCCGAAGCCAGTGACAAGCCCAGGCGCAAGGCCTCCAGAAGCAGACCCGCCAAAGGCCCCGCCTGCAAGCCGGACGGGATCGTCGCCAGAAGTTGGCCCAGCCCCACAAACGCCCCCACAAAACCGAGCACACCGACCGCAAACACCAGCAGCAGCCGCACCTGTCCACCCGCCGCCAGAGGCTGCCCGCTGGCCTGGGGCACGGGTTCGCGGGTCAGCAGCGTCGTCAGCACGCCCACCCCCATGGTGCAAGCCATGACGGCGTAGGTCCAGCGCCAGGCCTCGTACACATAAGCGCCTTTGGACGAACCCCAGTAAGACGCCAGGTAGAGTGCCCCGGCACCGGCCACGATCATGCCCAGGCGGTAGCCGGCAATGTAAGCCGACGACAGCAGGCCCTGCTGCTCGGGTCCGGCCATTTCGATGCGGTAGGCGTCAATGACGATGTCCTGCGTGGCCGAAGCAAATCCCAGCAGCACGGCCCACAGCGCCATCTGCTGCAGCGCCTGCGCCCCGGCGGCGGGGTTGGTGCAGGCCATGCCGGCAATGGCGGCAATCACGCCCAGTTGCGCCAGCAGCATCCAGGCACGCCGTCGGCCCAGCCGGGCGGTCAGCAGCGGCAGCGGCAGCCGGTCTATGAGCGGTGCCCAGACAAACTTGAAGGAATAGCCCAGCGCCGCCCAACTGAAAAACGTGACCGCCTTGCGCTCCACACCGGCCTCGCCCAGCCACAAAGAGAGCGATGAAAAGATCAGCAAAATCGGGATGCCGGCCGAAAACCCCATGGCCAGCAGGCACAGCACCCGCCAGTCCCACAGCGTTGCCAGGGTTTCGGTCCAGGAGCGGGCATTCGCCGCCGGGGCTGCGGCAGCGTGGGGGGGCTTGGATAAAGGCATGCCCCGGATTGTGCCCAAGCCAAAGCGCACTGGGGCGCAGGGGCCAGGCGCCAAACGTCATCTTTTTGCCTATCATTGCGGCAAAGCGCTGCGACTCGCCCCAGGACCCTTCATACCATGTGCTGTTTCTGTCATTTCAAAACCACCACGGACCCCCTCCCCCCATCGAGCCATCGCTGGCACAGCCGACGGGGTTTTTTGCTGGCGGCAGGCGCCGCCGCCATGCCGGCCATGGCCCAGGTGGAGGTGGGGTCGTCCTCGGGTGTGCGCAAGCTGGTGCCCGCCGAGACCCTGGAAAACTCTGCCCGCCAGCAATACAGCCAGGTGCTGGCAGACGCCAAGGCCAAAGGTGCCCTGGCCCCCGATGGCCACCCCCAACTGGTGCGTCTGCACACCATTGCCCGCAAGCTCATTCCACACACAGCGCCGTGGAACCCGCGCTCGCGTGACTGGAAATGGCAAGTCAACCTGATTGGCAGCAAGCAGATCAACGCCTGGTGCATGCCGGGCGGCAAGATTGTTTTTTACACCGGCATCATTGATCAACTGCAGCTCGATGATGACCAGATCGGCATGATCATGGGCCATGAAATGGCCCACGCCCTGCGTGAACACGCCCGCGAACGCCTGGCCAAGAGCCAGGTCACCGGCATCGGTCTGTCCCTGGCCTCACAACTGCTTGGCCTGGGCCAACTGGGCAATGTGGCCGCCGACCTGGGCACCCAGTTGCTCAGTCTGAAGTACAGCCGGGACGATGAAACCGAGGCCGACCTGGTCGGGCTGGAGATTGCCGCGCGCGGCGGTTACCGACCCGAAGCCAGTGTGGAGCTCTGGAAAAAAATGCTGGCCGCCAGCGGCAACGGCGGGCCGGGCTTCCTGTCCACCCACCCCAGCGGAGCCAACCGCATCCAGGAACTCGAAGCCAACCTGCCCAAAGTCCAGCACCTCTACGAACAGGCGGTCAAGGGCTGAACGTGGATCCCCGGGTCAAGCCCGAGGATGACGAGCATTGGAGCCCGACACCCCCCGTCATTCCCGCGGTCTCTGCGTCATTCCTGCAGTCTCTGCGTCATTCCCCCGGTCTCTCCGTCATTCCTGCGGTCTCTGCGTCATTCCCGCGAAAGCGGGAATCCATGCCTTCAGATGTCCCGCACGTAGGGGTTGCTGCGCCGCTCCCGGCCAAAGGTGCTTTCCGGCCCATGCCCCGGAATGAACACCGTGTCGTTGCCCATCGGCCACAGGCGCTCGCGGATGCTGCGGATCAGGTCCTCATGGTTGCCCTGCGGAAAATCGGTGCGCCCAATGCTGCCGGCAAACAGCACATCGCCCACAAAGGCGCGACCGATCTCGGGTGAGTGAAACACCACATGCCCCGGCGTGTGGCCCGGGCAGTGCCGCACATTCAGGGTGTGGCTGCCCAGCGTGACGGTGTCGCCGTCGTCAAGCCAGCGCGTGGGCGCAAAAGGCCGTGCCGGTGGAAAGCCATAGGTCATTGCCGCCATGGGCAAGCCGTCGATCCAGAACTGGTCTGCCCGATGCGGCCCGATGATGGGCAGACCCAGCTGATCGGCCAGATCGGCTGCGCCACTGCAATGGTCCAGGTGACCGTGCGTGACCCAGATTTGCTCCAGCGTCAACCCGAGTTGCTTGACCGCATCGAGCAACACATCCAGATCACCCCCGGGATCAATGACCGCCGCCTGCAGGGTCTGGTCGTCCCAGATGAGCGAGCAGTTTTGCTGGAAAGGGGTGACGGGGATGGTGCGGTACTGGAGCATGGTGGGGATTTTATGGAGCTGCATAACTATGAAGTCGGTCATGGCGCCTGGTTTGTGTGGCCTGTGACTGGCTCAGGCTTTGCTCGCCTGCGCTGATGTCAATGCTCTTGCCTGCTGCCACGCCCAATGCGCCTGCTGCGCTGACGCTGGCGGCCTGGGCGCTGATGTCCTGCCCCGCGCTCAGGCTGAGCTGGCCGCCCGCCTGCACGCTGCTGCCCACGTCCTGGCTTTGGCTGGTGCGCAGGGCGCGGTGGGCACCGAAGGTGGTGTCGTTGCTTTCTGAGACCGTGACGGCATTGAGCTTGAGGTCCTGGCCCGCGCTCAGTGTGGTCTGGCCCGTGCCCTGGTTGCGCACCTGCGCCGCCGTGAGGGTCATGTCCCGCCCGGCGCTGGCCAGCAGCACCCCAGCAGGGCCTGACACATAAAGCCCAGCCACGCGCTCGATGCCGGTTTGGCTGAAGGTGCTGGCGCCCGTACTTTGCAATTCCAAGCCAATCAACGCTACAGCAAGGGATTTCCACGCCATCACTTGCCCTGCGATTTGTTCTTGAGCCAGTCAAACATGATCGATTGAGATTGGGGTTTAGCGATGTATTGCTCTAAGGGATGGTAGTTTTTCAGCCCGTATAAGGTAAGCCCACCCGGTACTGCGCCAACAGCGCCGCCAACAGCGCCGCCAACAGCGCCGCCAGCAATCGCGCCCAGTGGACCTAATCCAGCGCCAATTCCGGCCCCATAGCTTGCTCCAGTCCATGCGCCAGCACCTAAACCGGCCAGACCAAAGCTGATAACTGCTCCACCGGCCGTCTTGCTGTACGTCACCGGATCACGCCAGTCATTGACCTGCCCCAGATAGTTGGCCCCTGCTGCACTTACGCTCTGACGCATGATGCTGTTGCTCACCGGCGAGCCCAGCGAGACAAAGCTCAAGTTCTCGTAGCTGCGCCCGTACAGGGCTCCGGCTTGCAAGGCTTTTCTCGCGTCCTCATTACCCGCGCTGTGCGTGGCGATCAAGGTCGGCCCTTGTGCGTTGAGCGTTCTGTAGGTGTATTCGTTGAGCACGTCCTTCTTGCTCAGACTGTTGGGCAAGTACTCGCCCACGTCGCCTTTGAGCCCCTCTGTGCCATTGTTGATGTAGCCCGTGCTCACACCCCCCAAGACCTTGGAGAGCGCTTGCGCACTCGCTCCCGCGTCTTCTCGGGTGTTATCCATGCCCGTTTGCACAAATACCCGCGCCTGGCCGTTGATGTTCACGTAGCCCATGTCTGCCTCCTTGGCAATTGCTGCTCTGTCTTTGGGGTTGCTGAGGTCTTGAATGCCGCTGCTCGTCATGCTCTGAGCCGAGCTGTCTTTGACCACGATGGGGGCGTCGGTTTTGCCTATACCTGCAATCAATTGCATCAGCACTTCGGGGTTTTCTGCGGCCAGCTTGCGCAGATCGTTATCAGCAAGGTTGATGATCTTGTCATTGTCTTTGCTGTCTCGGGCAATGATCTTGCCTTGGTAGTGGTAGAGGTAGTTGTTGTCGGTCGCATTGAACGCCGTGGCCGCCCCCGCCACACTGCCGCCGCTGGCTGCCGCTCCCACCGCCGTACCCGCTGCCAGCACCAGCGCTTGTTTGAGTTCTGTGGGCAGGTTGGTTTCTTTGAGGGCTTGGCCCACTTGGTCAATCACGGCCTGGCTGGTGCCTGCCCCCACCGCTCCTTGCACGCCGCCCGTCAGGCCCCCCACCACCGTATGCAGCGCCACGCGGGCGCTCTGGCTGCTTTGGCCTTGGACGACGCTGACGCTCTGGCCTGAAACGGCATTC
>CAYSIY010000032.1:0-15727 GCA_964431215.1 uncultured Limnohabitans sp. | reverse complement strand
CGGGTCAAGCCCGATAATGCCCGGGCGCGGTCCTGTACGGGGCATGCGCACCGCATTTGTCCTGTTGCATCTGTACCGCCGAGCACCCTGACTCCGCCCATGAACGCTGTCGAAATCGAAGCCGCCCTGTCCGACCTGGCCTGCCAGCCTTTTGATGCGGCGGAATTTCCTTACCAGTTTCTGGCCGCCTTTGGCCACAAAGACACCACCCTCAAACGCCTGCGCAGCGGCAACAACAACGCGTCCGACGTGCCCGGCGGCGTGCTGCTGCGCAACCACATCCACCTGGCCGTTTGTGGTCCGGCCACCCCCTCGGCCAACGCCCCGGCCCCCACCAGCGACCCGGTGGACCAGGCCCTGTCTGCCCTGCGGGCCAGCCCCGCCACCACCAAGGCCAAAGCCAAATTCATTCTGGCCACCGACGGCCAAACCCTGCAGGCCGAAGACCTATTGGGCGGCGACACCATCGCCTGCGCTTTTGCCGACTTTGCCAACCACTTTGGGTTTTTCCTGTCGCTGGCGGGCATCTCGACCGTGCAGGAGATCAAGGACAACCCCATTGACGTGCGGGCCACCGGGCGGCTCAACAAGCTGTATGTGCAGCTCCTCAAAGACAACCCCGACTGGGCCAGGCCCGAACGCCGCGCCGACATGAACCACTTCATGGCGCGGCTGGTGTTTTGCTTTTTTGCCGAAGACACCGACATCTTTCTGGGCCGGGGCCTGTTTACCCAGACGCTCGAACAAATGAGCGAGCCCGGCGGGGCCAACACCCACGAGGTGCTGAGCGAAATCTTCCGCGCCATGAACGTCAGCCCCCCGCAGCGCCAGGCCGCCCGCCTGCGCCCCTGGGCCGACCAGTTTCCGTATGTGAACGGTGGCCTGTTTTCGGGCAATACCGAGGTGCCGCGCTTTACCCGCGTGGCCCGCACCTATTTGCTGCACGCGGGCCGCCTGAGCTGGCGGGAGATCAACCCCGACATCTTTGGCAGCATGATCCAGGCGGTGGCCGACGACGCCGAGCGCGGCGCACTGGGCATGCACTACACCAGCGTGCCCAACATCCTCAAGGTGCTCAACCCCTTGTTTCTGGACGACCTGCGGGCGCAACTGGCCGCTGCCGGTGACAACAAGGCCAAACTGCTCAAGCTGCGCCGCCGCATGGCGCACATTCGCGTGTTTGACCCGGCCTGCGGCTCGGGCAACTTTTTGGTGATTGCCTACAAGCAAATGCGCGAGATCGAGGCCGAGATCAACCGCCGCCGGGGCGAGGCCCACCTGCGCAGCGAGATTCCGGTGAACAACTTTCGCGGCATCGAGCTGCGCGACTTTCCGGCCGAAATTGCCCGCCTGGCGCTCATCATTGCCGAGTACCAATGCGACGTGCTCTACCGAGGGCAGAAGGATGCGGTGGCCGAATTTTTGCCGCTGGACGCGCAAAACTGGATCGTGTGCGGCAATGCCCTGCGCCTGGACTGGCTGAGCATCTGCCCGCCCACGGGCACCGGCGTCAAGCTGGTGGGCGATGACCTGTTTAGCACCCCGCTGGACCAGGCCGAAATTGACTTTGCCAACGAAGGCGGCGAGACGTACATCTGCGGCAACCCGCCGTATTTGGGCAGCACCTGGCAAAGCGCCGAACAAAAAGACGACCTGCGCGCCATTTTTGACCACCGCTGCAAAAGCTGGAAAAGCCTGGACTACGTGGCCGGCTGGTTCATGAAAGCCGCCGACTACGGCCAGCACACCCCGTGCACCGCCGCCTTTGTGTCTACCAACTCCATCTGCCAGGGGCAGCAAGTGGCCATTTTGTGGCCGCTGATTTTTGGCAGCGGGCACCATATTGCCTTTGCGCACACCAGCTTTAAATGGACCAACCTGGCCAGCCACAACGCCGGGGTGACGGTGGCCATCGTCGCCATTGGCAACACCCCCGCGCCCACGCGCCAGCTCTTTGCCCTGGCCGACGACGGCAGCACCGTGGTCAAGGCGGTGGAACACATCAATGCCTACCTGGTGCCCGGTGCCAATGTGGTGGTGGACAAAGCCATGCGGCCCTTGGGCGGGCAGTCAGACATGAGCTTTGGCAACAAACCCGTGGACGGCGGCCACCTGCTGCTGACCCGCGACGAAGTGGAGGCCCTGCAACTGAGCCCCGTGCAGCGCCAGCGCTTCATTCGCCGCATCTATGGCTCGGCAGAGTTCATCCGTGGGCTGGAGCGCTACTGCCTGTGGATTGAAGACGCGCATTTGGACGAAGCGCTGGGCATCGCTGCAGTGGCCAAACGGGTGCAGGGTGTGCGCGATATGCGGCTGAAAAGCACCAAAGCCGCCACGGTGGAAACGGCGCAAACGCCGCATCGCTTTGGTGAAGTGCGTCAAAAAGGGGATGAAACGGTCATCATCGTGCCCAGCGTCTCATCGGAATCACGGGACTGCTTGCCCGTTGGTTATGAAGCACCTGGCACCATCGTCACCAACCTTGCCTTCGCCCTGTACGACGCCCCCCTGTGGAACATGGCCCTCATCGCCAGCCGCCTGCACCTGGTCTGGATCGGCACCGTCTGCGGCAAGCTGGAAACCCGATACCGCTACTCCAACACCCTGGGCTGGAACACCTTCCCCGTGCCCACCCTCACCGAGCAAAACAAAGCCGACCTCAGCGCCTGCGCCGAGGCCATCCTCCTCGCCCGCGAAGCCCACTTCCCCGCAACCATCGCCGACCTCTACGACCCCGAAACCATGCCCGCCAACCTGCGCATGGCCCACGAGCGCAACGACGAAACCCTCGAACGCATCTACATCGGCCGCCGCTTCAAAAACGACACCGAACGCCTGGAGAAATTGTTTAAGATGTATACGCAGGGCTTCGCTTGCCATAATTGACTCTCGGAATTTACTGATTCACTATGAATAAATAAGAGGTCAGTGGTCATGATGAGCAAAAACGAGTTACTCGAAAAATACCGTATCTCAAAAGGTGGCGTAGAGGAAGCTTTAGGTGACTTTGCGTCAGTCTATGATGATGCATGTAGTAAGGAGCGAATACGAATTTTGGTCGTCAGAATTGTCACTGAAATGAAGAAACATTTCAATCATGTAATGGCCATTCTTGATCGAATGGTACTCGATCATCCCAATTCAAACAAGGAGCAGCGAACCGGATTTAATGCATATGATATAAAACTAGAAAATAGAAAAAATAGTAGATACAGTCATTTGCAGTTGGCATTTCTTGATCACTTGTACTCCAAAACAAAAATTACCGTTTCATCATCACAAAAAGAAATATGTGATGCGGCGTTGGTTCGTTCTCGTCATTTGGATTATATTTTGCATGCGTTGAGAAACTCCAAGAAGATAAAACTCGATGAAAGTCAGCCAGATAGAATAATTGTCCATTACAGTCCGTTCGACGAATTAGACCTGCCAAGTAAAAAATTGCAATCTGAAAACAGAAAAGCGTTAATAAAATATTTTGATGAGCACCGAGGATCGATTGCTGACTATCTCATCCAAATCACCACAAAAGTCAGAAATACTGAAGAGCATGACTATCCTGTTCCTGTAGCGATAGATGAGCTGCCTTATTTCTCGATTTCTACAACGGATGATCCAATATGGCTTATTAGAGTTGATTCTGGTGGGGTGCTGATATTAAAAAATTCAGTCTTGTGTATTGATGCTGTTCCTTCAACTTACCAATACCCACCCCATATTAAAAACGTTCTTCGATTTTCTGGTGAGGAAATTCGTAAAGGCTTCGGATTTAAAAATAAAATCTTGCCAAACAGTCACATAACTGTCCAAAAGAAAGGTAAAATAATTCTAAACTGCACTGGAATCTCTAGTGATAGAAAGGTCGGGTTGTTAATAAGTCCGTCAGCTGCCATAATTTCTCATGACTCGTATGTAAAAGTAGATGGCAGGCTTTATCCCATAGATGGTACAAATATCCTCAAGTGTGATGACAATATGTTTGCGGTTAGAAAAATTTCACTATATAACCCAAATTTGGCAGGCATGAATATAGATGAAATAATCATAAATACACGCTACATATTGAATACTACTGCTGATTTCATGAATTCTATATAAATCATGAATGTTGAAATTGGAATGTCTATAGGAGCATTGAATATTTAACATCCAAACCTATTTGGCTCTGCAGTAGGAATATTCAAAATCACTCAAGAGGTGCGGAATGATCGTTGAAGCGCAGTACAATTGGAGAGGGGAGCTGATATCTTATCGGCAGGATAATACCTTTATTCCTTGCGACATCAAAAACAGAGATTTTGCTAGAATTCAAATCGCCATCAGCCAGGGTGTTTGTAAAGTGGTTGAGCCAAAATTAGGTATTGTTTACAGAGCCTATGATCGAGAGCAAAAATTTTCTGGATATATAACGCACTTTGGTTTTGCTTCAGTCGATGACAATAATCATCTTTTTAAGCTGGTCGAAGAGCAGATTGCAAACGGCACATGTGAAATATCAGAACCATTGAAAAAACCAGTAAAATCAGAATTAAAGCTGCGAAAATTAGTGCTTTGTACATTCTTTGATCAGCCGTGGCCTCATTTGGCTGGGCCATTTTCTGGAGAGCTTGCATACTCAGCGAATAAATTACTCCCAGAACGAAATTATCGATTCAAGATAAAAAACCTATCTGCTGCGCCGCACGATAAATTACAATTACTTCTGGCAGACCATAAAGTGAATGCTGGATTCTCGACCTCATGCTTCCCAATCGATTTCGGTGTAATCGAAATTGAGGTGCCAGTGAATAGCCTTAGGAGCCTATTTAAGGGTGAGCAGAAAACTGTTCCTTCATGGATGGCGCCCACTCTGAAAAATAGTCTTGACCAGCATTATGCGCAATCAAGAAGAAAACCCAGTGAGGGTCCTGATATTTTGTGGCTTATCGAGCAGATTGGACTCTATGCAAGCCATTTCTTTGTGGAATTTTCTAATCATGTAATTGATGCATTCAAACGTGAGTACGGGTATCATGACCGAGCAATGCCATGCTTATTGGAGGGTAATATGGGCAGTAATCGAATCGTTATAGGATACTCGGAGGATGGCAGCGCTCATCTTCATCGTATGGTCAGCATTCCAAACCAAAGTTTTGGGTTGATGGGTGAATGGGATAAAGGTAGCCTTGTACGCTATCAAGAATCAACAAAATCACCGAATTTTCTTTATCAAAATGCATTGTCACGAGTATCGGAAATGGTTCGACTCGGTTTTCATTTGGAGGCACTGGCAACACTCAATGGTTATTTGGAAGTTGTAATTGAATCAGCATTCGTAAGTTGTGTAGGCGAGAATCCTATCCATGTAGAAGCTGTGCGTAAAATTGGACATAGAAGGCGTCTTGATATTCTAGCAAGTATCGCTAAATCTGATAATGAGCACTTTCTGTTTAATGATGATTTTCGTGCGCGTGTAGCTAGTGCCATTGCAATTTATAAAAACAGAAACTCATACACACACGCGCTGCAAATTCCTGAAGTTGTTGGACGGCTTAGACTTGAGGGTCGAAGAAAAATTGAAATACTATTTCAAGGTTTCTTGGATTATTTCGAGCAAAATCAGTTTCTAATGCGATTGCAAGCCATCTCGGAAGGGGCTGTCGGCACACAGAAAATTATCATTAATGAAATTTTCGGCGATGATGAAAACAACGATTGTCATTTTCCCAGATCAAAAGATGGGTGGTTTACGTAATTAACCGCCAGTGGCCAAGGCGAAGCCGAAAGCCAATAAGTCCTCAATAAAAATTTGAACCTCAAATGAATCCAGCCAAGCAAGACAGTCCTGTAAGCCTGATTGCCCCGCCTTCTGGGTATACCGATTGGTTGGCCGAGCTCAAAACCCACATCCAAACGGCGCAACAGCGGGCCACACGGGCCGTCAACTGCGAGTTGGTGCTGTTGTATTGGCAGATCGGGCGCGATATTCTGGCCCGGCAGGCCACACAGGGATGGGGGGCCAAGGTGATTGAGCGTCTGGCGCACGATTTGCGCACCGCCTTTCCCGATATGAAGGGCTTCTCCCGTGCCAACCTGATGTACATGCGGGCTTTTGCCGATGCCTGGCCAGATGCTGAAATTGTCCAACAGGCTGTTGGACAATTGCCTTGGGGCCATAACCTTGTGTCGCCAATCAGGTGGTCGGCCTCCACTTAGGCACGAACAGGGTGGTTAAAATCGGATCACCGAATTAAAAAGGAGTCGTCATGCGTCTGGTCTTGTCTGCGCTTACGTGTGTGGTTTGTGTGTCAGCCCATGCCCAGGCACAAAGCTGCCCGGGTTCGACACAACTTCCCGCTGACCTGGTCGGCAAAATGGCTGCAGTCAGCGATCCTCAGTTGCTCGAAAGCGCGATCGGAAAGGTCGACATGGGGGGGCTTTGCATGGGACAAACCTATGAGGTCAAGGCCAATCAACAAGTCACGGTTTATCGCGCATGGAACAGCACCAATCCGGGTAGCCGACTTGGGAGCTGGTGGGCGTTTGAGGAGCCTCGCGGTGCCATCTCAGAGTATCGGGTGGCCGATGAGATCTGCTACCAGTGGTCACCTTTGGACATGCTGGTAACGTGCCAACTGGAGCCTGGGCAGCGCATTGTTCTTGGCCCAGGCCAAAGTGCTGTTTGCTCACCGTATCTGACATACCCTGCATCGTCTCAGCAGCAAATCTATATACAAAATGCCAAAACAAACCTGAAAAACTGCACAGTCAAGCAGGGGCAATTCAGTTGGAAGTGAGTTTTTGTACAGAATCAATGGGCCAAGGCCGCCCAGTCTTGCTGGACGGCCGCAAAATAAATGGCAGCCGACGAGACATTACTCTCAAAACCAGACAGGTCTCCAGATAAATCAGACAGATGGGTCTGCATCTGCGTCCAGAAGGTCTGCTGTTGCTCAACGACGCTGCGATTGTCTTGAACCTGCTTAACCAGGGATTCCATTCTTCCTACGGCGATGTAGTTGCCTCTGAGTTTTGCATTGGCTTGAGCGACTTCCACTGAATAGTTGTTGAGTTCGGATTGCAGTTGGAAGGTGAGCGCTTTGACGGATGCCTGAACGACGCCGCACACAGTGGATGTTTGCGATTTGATTTGATTTTTGACCGACTCGATCTCGGAAATCAGGCCTGCATTTTCTTGCGCCATGGCATTGACTTCGGAATTCAGTGCAGCGAGCAATTCGTTGATGGTTGTGTGATATTTGTCCAGTGCAAGAGACAACGCACTCAGTTGTTGCTGAATTGAGTTGGCATTATTTTCAAGATCCGGAAGTATTGGGGCGCCGGAAGACGGATTTTCAGCACAAATTCGGCAAAAACTGCTCATGGCATAGAAAAACCGGACGAGGCAGGTATTAACTTCGGTCATCTGAAGCAATATATAATCCCCCCCTTGCTGGATATTTGGAAGGATGTTGGTTGTGATATTTTGTGCGATGACCGAAGCCTGCCCTGAAAGACCGAGAAGTTGCTCTTTCAATACGGTTTCGTAAGATAAAAAATCCTCCATATCGGTTTTGAACTGCAGAAATGCCTGGTAATTTTGTTTGAATGCCTGGTCAGGGGACAGCTTGGAGATTGTGTTGAAATTCATAATCTAATACCGTTTGCATAAAATCAACCGGATGTGTATTTTTTAAGGTTATCCAGGGTGTCGAACTGGACTTTTCCATGTGTCCAGTCGCTAGGAGTGGACATGGCGTTACCCGCATCAATGAAGCCACTCAAGGGGGCCGCAATCTGACTGGCCCAGGCCTTGCTAACGTCATCAGGATCAGCCAGGGGCAGTGTCTGCTGGTTACGGATGGATGCGATGATTTGATCCAGATAGGTATCCAGCGACTGCCAGTAAGCAATCAGGGTATTCAGCGTTGTGGTTGAAAGCGTGCCCGAATTGGTCAAGGAGGACAGCATGGACCCGACATTATTGAGAACTTGAAGGTCATTTTCTTGCAGACTGAGTTGATTGGTGAGCTGAGCCACTTCATTCAGTGCTTTGATTGTATTCACATCGAGGACAATGATTTTGACGCTCGATTTGATGAATTCGAAAGCAAGAGTTGCTCCGGATTTAACGGCTTCTTCTTCGTCACCAGAGGCGGCTGATACTGCACAAAGGATGCCCTCCTTGACGAAATTAACGCCTTCGTCGATTGCAATTTCCGTGACTTTTCTGTTGTTGTCCGAAATCGTGCTCTGAAGCTCAGCAATTTTCTGGTCCATGGCACTGATATTGCCTGAAATACTCGAAAGAGCACTTTTCTCTTTGTCGTAGTCTGCTGCAAACTGGTTTTGATCTGCCTTGATATTGGCGTTGTAGGTGTTGACTGCAGTCAGTGAGTCTTGGGCTTGAAGCAGGAATTGCTTGATTCTTTGCTGTATCTTGCCAAAGCCGTTTTGAGCGAATGACGGATTGCCTCTATTTTGATAAGACTGGTAGAGGAGCCGATATCCTGCGTTGGTCATGGAGCCTTGTGCGAAATAACGAAGATTGTCATATGTTTGCAGCAGGTCCACCATGACGGTTTGGTAGTAATAAGCGGCATGACTTTTAGCTGTGGCCATATCACGGTCCATGGCTTTTTGTAGATCGCTGATTTTACTGAGGATTTGAGGGTCTGTAATACCTTGTGTATTGAGCTGTGGATCTGGAAGATTTTCAACGTAGTCAGAATATCCCAAAGTCAGGTTGATCTCTCCGATCTGGGGAATCGCCTGAATCAAATCAGAGGGTGGCATGAAAGAGGAGACGGTTGTAGTCATTTGCGGTCCTGTTTATTCAATATGTCTGAGTCCAGTCGATTCAAGCGTTGGCTGCTTGGGCCACGACAGAAATGAAATACGGCGAATCTGGGTTGTTCAGGGCGGCATCCCATGCGGCCTGGTTGCTCATGGGCACGGCGGTGATAGGCGCATCTGAAGTGCTGGTATTGGCGGGAAAATTCATCAATGCCTGCAAGGCCGAACGCAGTTGCATCAGGTCACCTGGATTGCTGTCGTTTCCGACAACAGCGTCATAATCCAGCGCCAAGCTGCTGGGGTCGCCCAGATCACTGATAAATCCGGGAATGTCCTGAACTGCATCGGTGATGTAGCTCACTATATTCGTGAGACCTTTTTGCAACTGTTCAAGGCCTGCGCCGAGATTTTGCATTTGGTTTTTGTATTGGACCATCATGTAATAAGGACCGATGAAATTTTCTTCCTGCTGTTCAAGGGCTATATTTTGCTGGTCGTTGGCCAGTTTGATCTGCTTGCTTACTTTGTCCTTGGCGAGTTCAATCTCTCCAGCTGTAGTACCGGCAGCAGCAGCCCAGCCAATCGGATTCCACCAGTTCGTGACTGCGATGATTCCACCGACGATACCTATAGCCACTTGACCTGCAGTTTCCCAGGCAATTTGATTTTGTAACGTGCTGGCTTCGGACTGCAGAGCGTCAACACGGCTTTGCAGAGTGGCCATGGCCTGTGCGGATGTGAGTGTCGAGAAGTTCAGTTTGGCACCATCTGTGGGTGATATTGAGTTCTGCAGATTCGTCAGGTCGGTGTTGAGATTGCCAATGTCGTTTTCCAGTCGTGTATGGATGCCATTGAGCTGAGCAGAAAGAGATTTGTTGTAGTCGCTTGAACCAATCAACCCGATGAGATGCTGCTGTGCGGTGTATTGACGCAAAATAAAATTCAAATAATCTTTTACTTTGCTGTTGTCAACTGCGGTACCTGAACTTGCCTGGGCATAAATAAATTTAATTCCCAAAATGGAGTGTGAGACGCAGTTTTCCAGACTTCCCAATATCGTACGCAGTTGAGCAATGACCAACTGATCGTCACTCGCATCGCTCTTTATCTGGGTAAAGTGATTTTGCACGGCGGTATTCACATTCTGAATTGCCGTGGTGGCCTCTGCCGATATGCCTGAAACGATGGGTACGCTTGGTGTGGGAGCCTGACCAATCTGGTCTACAAATTTCTGCACCAACGCGATATAGCTTGTCAAGCTGAATGCGCCCAATATGCAGTCCTCATTGGGCAGAAAATTCTTCAGTGCTCCGGTAGCTTGCGTGGTGGTCATGATGGCTCCTTGAGTGGGTGAGGGTGAAATGAACAATCAAGCTGCGATGCGGGTCAGCTGATCTACGATGTACTGGCATGAAGCTTTGATTCTAAAGTCCACTTTTTCAAAAAGTCAAAGGAATGCTGTTATCGATTGAGCCACATCAATCCATGTTTGTGACGAACGCTGGGAATGCAGCAGCATCCGGATTTTGGGTTGTCAGGCCTTGCTGGCGACCTTGGCGCTTGTTTGATCTGTTGTCACGCTGGGTGTCTTTCTGTAAACATAGATGTCGATAGAATGGCTCCTCCCGAATCTATCTATAGACATGCCCAAAACCGCCCGTGCCCTCTTGCAGTTGCCACCGTCTACCGCTGCTGCGCTCGAAAAATTGGGCGCTGACTTGGCGGTGGCCCGCTTGCGGCGCAAGGAGTCTCTAAAGACCTGGGCGCAGCGCATGGGGGTTTCGGTGCCGACCTTGCAGCGGCTGGAGTCGGGTGATCCGTCGGTGGGCGTGGGCATTGTGGCGACGGCGCTTTGGCTCATTCAGCGCGATGGCGAGTTGGGTACGCTGGCCGCGCCAGAGCACGACTTGGGCGCCATCGAGATGGATGTGCGCCAAGCGGTGGCGCTGGGCGCGGCACGCTCCCGGGCTTCGGCTCTGTCGCGCCGGCCCGCTGGCAGCAAGAAGGCTTGAGCGTCATGCGGCTGGACGATTTGCACCTGTGGTTTTTGGCCGATCCCAGCCCACCGGCATCACCTTACAAGAGAAAATTCCAAAATGACCGCGTCCATTCCTGCCTACACCGTGCCTTCGGTTTCCATTGCCACAGTCCGCACGGGTGCGTCAGCCAAGGCCAACGAGCTGGGCATGCGTACCATGCAAGAGCGAGCCTATGCCAAGCGGGGTGAGCAGTATTTGCTGATCAAGTCGCCCCCGGCGTCTGGCAAGTCGCGGGCTTTGATGTTCATTGCGCTGGACAAGCTGCACAACCAGGGCTTGAAGCAGGCGATCATCGTGGTGCCCGAGCGCTCGATTGGCGCGAGCTTTGCCGACGAGCCGCTGACGCAGCACGGCTTTTATTGGGATTGGACGGTGGCCCCGCAGTGGAACCTGTGCAATGCACCGGGGGCAGACGATGTGCGGGTGGCGCAGTCCAAGGTCAAGGCGGTGGGCGAGTTTTTGGCCAGCACGGACCGTGTGTTGGTCTGTACGCACGCCACCTTCCGGTTTGCGGTGGAGGCCTTGGGCGTGGCCGCGCTGGACGACCGGCTGATTGCGGTGGACGAGTTTCACCATGTGTCGAGCAGCGCCGACAACAAGCTGGGCACGCAGTTGGGGGAGTTGATGGCCCGCGACAAGGCGCATTTGGTGGCCATGACGGGCTCGTACTTCCGGGGCGACGCGGCGGCGGTGCTCTCGCCCACCGACGAGGCCCGGTTTGAGACGGTCACCTACACCTATTACGAACAGCTCAATGGCTACCAGTGGCTCAAGTCGCTGGACATTGGGTATTTTTTTTACAGTGGCCCGTATGTGGCGGCGGTAGCCAAGGTGCTGGACCCGGCGTTCAAGACCATCGTGCACATTCCCAATGTGAACGCCCGCGAGAGCCTGAAAGACAAGCAGCGCGAGGTGGACGAGATCATGCACGCCTTGGGCGAATGGAAGGGCGTGGACCCGGTGACGGGCTTTCACCTCATCGCGGCCCGGGATGGTCGAACTCTGAAGGTGGCCGACCTGGTGGACGACAGCGATCCGGCAAGACGCTCCAAAGTGCTGGGGGCGCTCAAAGACCCCGCGCAAAAGAACAACCGCGACCACGTGGACCTCATCATTGCGCTGGGCATGGCCAAAGAGGGTTTTGACTGGATTTGGTGTGAACACGCGCTGACCATCGGCTACCGCAGCAGCCTGACGGAGATCGTGCAGATCATTGGCCGCGCCACGCGCGATGCGGTGGGCAAGGAGCGTGCGCGCTTTACCAATCTGATTGCCGAGCCCACGGCCGAGCAGTCCACCGTGGCCGAGGCGGTCAACGACATGCTCAAAGCCATTTCGGCGAGTTTGTTGATGGAGCAGGTGCTGAACCCGCGCTATGAGTTCACACCCAAAAACACCGGTCCGCAAACCGGGTTTGACTATGGCCCGGCGGGTTATCAGCCGGGCGGCCAGAACCTGGGCGTGAACCCGAACACGGGGGACATTCATCTGGAGATCAATGGGCTGGCCATGCCCGCCACGCCGGAGGCCACGCGCATTTGCAAGCAAGACCTGAACGAGGTGATCACCGGGTTTTTGCAAGACAAGACTGCGCTGGAGCGCGGCTTGTTTGACCAGGACAACACCCTGCCCGAAGAACTGACGCAACTGCGAATGGGCAAGATCGTGCGTGAGCGTTACCCCGAGCTGGGTGAGGCCGACCAGGAGGCCGTGCGCCAGCACGCCGTCGCGGCCATGAACGTGACCCAGCAGGCCAAGCTGGTACTGGCTCAGACCGATGCCCAAGGCACTGGAGCCGGACAGGGCAACACAGCCCTGATTGACGGCGTGCGCAAGTTTGTGAATGTGCGCGATCTGGACATTGACCTGATTGATCGGGTCAACCCCTTCGAGGCGGCGTATGCGGTGTTGGCCAAGACCATGAACGAGAAGTCTTTGCAGCAGGTGCAGGCCAGCATTGCGGGCAAGAAGCTCAGCATTGACGAAGACGAGGCGCGAGAGCTGGCGCGCCGGGCCTTGTTGTTCAAGAGCGAGCGGGGGCGGGTGCCCGACATCCATTCGCCCGACCCCTGGGAAAAGCGCATGGCCGAAGGCGTGGCGGCGCTGGCCCGTTACCGGGCGCAGGCGAGGGCGGCGCAACTGAAGGCGGAGCCACCGAAATCGGGGGCTGCCCATGGCTGAGCTGGACGATGACGCGCTGCTCGACGCGCTGGGCGTTGACGCACAGCCAGCCCAGACCGGGGGCCGCACGGCAAGGCAAGAGCGCATCGTGGCAGGATTTGAGGACATCTTGCGGTTTCACCAGACCCATGGCCGCGCCCCGCGCCACGATGGTGAGGGGGTGGATATTTTTGAGCGGCTGTACGCGGTGCGCCTGGACCGTTTGCGCCAGTTGCCCGAGGCGCAGCACTTGCTGGCCGATCTGGATGGCCCGGGCCTGTTGTCGGGCAGTGCGCTGAGCATGACCGATGTGCAGGCACTGGACGAAGACGATTTGCTGGCGGCTTTGGGGGTGGACGCTGCCCAGACGGACGAGGCCGCCGACATCACCCGGCTGCGCCATGTGCGCTCAGCGGCAGAAAAGAAGGCGGCTGAAGAGGTGGCCAAACGCACGCCGTGCACCGACTTCGCGGACTTCAAGCCGCTGTTTGACGAGGCGACGGCGGGCCTGAAATCAGGCCGCTGGACCACCAAACCCTTTGTGAAGGACGCCAGCATTGCGCTGGGCGACTTTTTCATCATTGGCGGGCAGGTGGCGTATGTGGCGCAAATGGCCGAGGGCAGCAAGACCAAAGATGGCCGTGACAACCCCCGGCTTCGGGTGATTTTTGACAACGGGACCGAGGGCGATTTGCTGCTGCGCTCGCTCTCTCGCTCGCTCTACCCCGACGGCGATACGCCGGTGGGCCGGCGCTTGATTCGGGTAGACGATGGCCCTTTGTTTGGCGACACCGCCGAACCCGACGATTTGCAAAGCGGCACCATTTATGTGCTGCGCAGCCAGTCGGCTCACCCCTTTGTGGCCGAGCACCGCGAACTGATTCACAAAATTGGCGTGACCGGCGGACGGGTGGAGGCCCGCATAGCGGGTGCGTCCAACGATGCCACCTATTTGCTGGCCGATGTGCAAGTGGTGGCCGCCTACCAGTTGCACAACCTCCAGCGAAGCAAGCTGGAGGCGGTGTTCCACAAGCTCTTTGCGGCGGCGCAACTGGACTTGACCCTCGAAGACCGTTTTGGCAGGCCGGTCAAACCCCGCGAGTGGTTTCTGGTGCCCCTGCATGTGATCGACGAAGCCGTACAGCGCATCCGCGATGGGTCTATCACGCAATTTCGCTACGACACAAGCACCGCAACACTGCAGCCAAGCACGGACTAGCGGCTTCCGTCATGCCCGCCCCGCTCCCGTCATTCCCGTCCCGCTCCCGTCATTCCCGTCCCGCTCCCGTCATTCCCGCGAAAGCGGGAATCCATGGATCCCCGCATTCGCGAGGATGACGCATTACCCGTCACCCCCGACTTGATCGGGGGTCCATGGATCCCCGCGTTCGCGAGGATGACGGCAGGACGGCGAGGACGACGGCAGGGGGTGGCGCACAATATGCAGGGAGGGTGATCGCGCCTGCGTCTGTCAGGCCATAACCTTTATCGGGATTTCGATATGAAGCCAGCGCCTGTTTTCGACAAGATCGATGTCCAGCTCATCCGGACGCTTCATACCTTGCTCACCGAACGCAGTGTTTCCAAAGCCGCCCTTCGCCTGGGCCAGCAGCAGCCTGCTGTGTCTACGGCCTTGCGTCGTTTGCGCGAGCTGACGGGTGACCCTATTTTGGTGCGTTCGGGCACCGGCATGGTGCCTACCGATGCGGCGCTGCAGATGCTGGCGCCGGTCATGCAGATCTTGCAGGCCGCCGAGCAACTGTTTTCTCCGGTGCGGCCATTCGATCCGGCGCTGGCGCGAGAGACGTTCCGCATCGCCGCCAGCGACACGCTGGACCCGCTGTTTTTGCCTTCGCTGGTGGCGCGCATCAAATCGCAGGCGCCGCATTGCACGGTCGAGATCCATGCCTTGTCGGCCCAGGCTCGTTATGCCCACGAGCTGGGGCAGGGGGTGGTGGATGTGGTGATCGGCAACTGGGCCGAGCCCAGCCTGGAGCTGCATCGCGCCCAGTTGCTCGAAGACGAGGTGGTTTGCCTGGTGAGCGAACGCCACCCGGCGGTGCGTCGGGGCTGGTCGCCCCAGGAGTGGCTGGCCTGCGAACACATCGCCCCCACGCCGGCTTACCCGGGCTGGCGCGGCGTGATTGACGAGCACCTGGACCGGCTGGGCCTGAGTCGCAACATCGCGGCCCGTTGCGCGCATTTTGGCCTGATGCCACGCATGGTGGCCTCAAGCTTGCTAGTCTTGACCACCGGGCGGCAATACGGCGAGCGCTTTCTGCACGGAGCGAACGCCTTGCCGGGTTTGCAACTGTTGCCCTGCCCGATCGATTTTCCAAAAATGATCTACTACCAGCTCTGGCACGAACGCAGTCACGCCTCGATGGCCGGCCAATGGCTGCGCGAACAGGTGAAAATCAGCGCCGCCCGCTTACCCCAATCCTGAAGCTCCCGCCCCATGACCTCACCTTTGCTGTCCCTGCAGGGCATCACCAAGCGCTACCCCGGCGTGGTGGCCAACCAGGACGTGTCGCTCACCGTGCTGCCCGGCCAGGCCCATGCTGTGCTGGGCGAAAACGGGGCCGGCAAGTCCACCCTCATGAAGATCATCTACGGCTCGGTCAAGCCCGACGAGGGTGCCATCCTGTTCAGGGGTCAGCCGGTGCAGATCCGCAACCCGCAGGAGGCGCGGGCGCTGGGCATCAGCATGGTGTTCCAGCATTTCAGCCTGTTCGACACCCTGACCGTGGCCG
>CAYSIY010000031.1:0-15920 GCA_964431215.1 uncultured Limnohabitans sp. | reverse complement strand
TGGTGATGATGATGTCCACCTCGCGGGCCTGCTGCGCATACATCTCGCGCTGCGCCGCCTGAAAGCCTTCGCTCATGACCTTGGCGTAACCGCCGCCGCCCGAGCCTTCTTCTTCGTAGTCCACCTTGACGAATTCACCGCCGAGCGAGACCACCTGGTCGGCCACTTCGGCACGGGTGTCGTTGGCGCGCACGATGGCCCCCAGACTGGCCGCCGCCCCAATGGCCGCCAGACCCGCCACACCGGCACCGGCAATGAAGACCTTGGCAGGCGGCACCTTGCCCGCCGCCGTGATCTGACCATTGAAGAAGCGGCCGAAAGCGTTGGCGGCCTCCACCACCGCGCGGTAGCCACTCACACCGGCCATGGAGGTCAGGGCGTCCATCTTCTGGGCGCGGCTCAATGTGCGGGGCAAGGCATCGATGGCCAGCACGGTGACTTTTTGGGCGGCCAGCTGCTGCATCAGATCGGGATTCTGGGCTGGCCAGACAAAGCCGATCAGGGTTTGGCCCGCGTGCATCTGCGCCACTTCGTCCGCTGTGGGCGGGCGCACCTTGAAGACGATATCGCTGCCCTTCCAGAGTGATGCCGCGTCGGGCGCGATGCTGGCACCGGCATCGACATACGCCTGGTCCGACAGATCGGCCAGCTCACCCGCGCCCCGCTCGACCACCACGGCAAAACCCAGCTTGACCAGCTTGCTCACCACATCGGGCACCGTGGCCACCCGTTTTTCACCCGGGAACGTCTCTCGCGGCACGCCAATGCGCTGCGGCACGACCGCCGATTCACCTGATTGCATGGACGTCTCCTTGCTCAATGCTCAAAAAAAGAAGTGCGCCAGCTTAACCGATCTTGACAGCAAGCTGACAGACACGGCGGCGCAGACCGGGGCCACCGCCTTGCCGATAATCGCCCCATGGACACCCGCTGGAAACCCAATGTCACCGTGGCGGCCATCATTGAGCGCGAGGGTCGCTACCTGCTGGTCGAAGAACACACCCCCGAGGGCCTGCGCCTGAACAACCCTGCCGGTCACCTCGACCCGGCCGAGTCGCCAGCGCAGGCCTGCGCACGCGAGACGCTGGAGGAAACCGCCCACCTCTTCACCCCGACCCATCTGGTGGGGGTGTACCTCTCGCGCTTTCAGCGCGAGCACACCGGCGAGGACGTGACCTACCTGCGGCTGGCTTTTGGCGGAGAGCTCGGTCAGGCGCAAGCGGGGCGCCGCCTGGACGAAGGCATTGTGCGCACCGTCTGGATGACGCCCGATGAAGTGCGCGCCAGTCAGGCACGCCATCGCAGCCCGCTGGTGCTGCGCTGCATCCAGGACCACCTGGCTGGCCAGCGGCATCCGCTGGACCTGATCTACACCGATGCGGCGGTCAGCGGCCTCGGTCCGCTGCGGTCATGACTGCCCCGCGCTCATCGCGGTCAGAGACCGCGCGCCTAGTTGGGAACCAACATGCCCGCAGCCACCTGGTCGAGCCGGGCACGCTCGGCCAACACCTTGGCCACATAGCCACCGTCCTCGGTCACGGCATGGCCACCCAGATAAAACAGCAGACCCTCCTCGAGTGAGCCGCCCCTGAACTTGATGGCATCGGCCAGCACTTCGGCACCCACCCGCAGATTGACCAGCGGATCAAATGCCGCCTGGCCGCCACCATAGGGCTCGTAGCGCCCGGCGTGGACCTTGCCCATCACCTGCATCAGCCCCTGGGCTCCGGCATGGCTTTGCGCATAGGGATGGAAACTCGACTCGATGGCCATCACCGCCAGAATCAGGTGGGCTGGCAGCCGCGTCTTGGGTGAAACCGCATGGGCTTCGGCCACCAGGGCCGCCAAAGGCTCAGGGGCCACCCGGTACTTGGCGGCCAGCCACTGGGCCACCGCCGCCTGCTCCGGCGGCAGCGATGCGGGATCGATGGCCATGGCGCGGTCGATCACGTTGTCGGGCAACCAGGTCACCAGCACATTGCGCTCGCGCAGCCAGTGAAAGACGCTTTGCTCGGCAGCGTGCAGCCACGCGGGTTGCCACCACAACGCCAGCACCAGTGCGGCCGCCGCCAGGCCCAGCATGGCCAGGCTGCTGTGGGTCACCAGGAACATGCCCCGCCCGATGTCGGTCAGGAGCATGCTCAGGTGGCGGCGCCAGATGCTGTTTTTTGCCATAGGCCGGGATTATCCCCAAAGACCCACGCACCCGATCAGCGCCGGATGGGCCGGGGATAATCGGCTCATGTCTTCCAGAACCCGTGTGGTCGTCGGCCTGTCCGGCGGCGTTGATTCCGCCGTGAGCGCCTGGCTGCTCAAGCAACAAGGCCACGACGTGGTCGGCATCTTCATGAAGAACTGGGAAGATGACGACGACAGCGAGTACTGCTCGTCCAATATTGACTTTGTGGACGCGGCGGCGGTGGCCGACGTGATCGGCATCGAAATCGAGCACGTCAACTTTGCCGCCGAATACAAGGACCGGGTGTTTGCCGAATTTCTGCGCGAATACCAGGCCGGGCGCACGCCCAACCCCGACATCCTGTGCAACGCCGAGATCAAGTTCAAGTCCTTTCTGGACCACGCCATGCGCCTGGGGGCCGAGAAAATCGCCACCGGTCACTATGCGCGGGTGCGGCTCAACCCAGCCACCCAACGCCACGAACTGCTCAAGGGCCTGGACCCGTCCAAGGACCAGAGCTACTTTTTGCACCGACTGAACCAGGCGCAACTCTCCAAAACCCTGTTTCCGGTGGGCGAGCTGCACAAGACGGAGGTGCGCCGCATTGCGCAAGAGATCGGCCTGCCCAACGCCAAAAAGAAAGACTCCACCGGCATCTGCTTCATTGGCGAGCGCCCGTTTCGCGAGTTCCTCAACCGCTACATCCGCAAGGAGCCCGGCCCCATCAAGGACCCGACCGGACGCACCATCGGCCGGCATGTGGGCCTGAGCTTTTACACCCTGGGCCAGCGCCAGGGCCTGGGCATTGGCGGCGTTAAGGAAAAAGGCGCGCAGCGCGGTGGTGGCGAGCACCAGCCCTGGTTCGTCGCCCGCAAGGACATCGAGAAAAACACCCTCTGGGTGGTGCAGGGGCACGATCACCCCTGGCTGCTCTCGCAGGGGCTGCTGGCCAATGATGCGAGCTGGTGTGCCGGTGTGCCTCCCGCGCCCGGCCTCTACGCCGCCAAGACACGCTACCGCCAGACGGACGCGCCCTGCCACCTCAGCGCAGGTGCCCATGGCCAGACCGCGCCCGACTTCGGCCTGCACTTTCCCGAGGCGCAATGGGCCGTCACCCCGGGCCAAAGCGCCGTGCTGTACGACGGCGAAGTGTGCCTGGGTGGCGGTGTGATCAACGCGGCCATCCCGGTGGCCCACTGAACCCGCGAGGACTTGCCCCATGAAAATTGCCGCCATCCAGATGGTCTCGGGCCAGGACGCCCAGGCCAACCTGGGCACCGCCCTGCAACTGATCGCCCAGGCCGCAGCCGCCGGGGCCGAGCTGGTGGGCCTGCCCGAATACTTCTGCCTGATCGGCCAGAAAGACAGCGACAAGCTGGCCATCCAGGAGCCCATCGGCCGTGGGCCTTTTCAGGATGCGCTGAGCGCCGCTGCCCGCCAGCACGGCCTCTGGATCGCGGGCGGCACCCTGCCCATCAGCGCCAGCCGCCCCGACCAGGTGAGCAACACCACCCTGGTGTGGAACCCGCAGGGCGAGGTGGTGGCGCGTTACGACAAGATCCACCTGTTTGCCTTTGACAACGGGCGCGAGAGCTACGATGAATCCAGGGTGCTCGAAGCGGGGCGGCAGCCCACCGTGTTCGCCCTGCCCTCGCGCGATGGCCACACCTGGCGCGTGGCCCTGTCGGTCTGCTACGACATGCGCTTTCCGGAGCTCTACCGCCAGCTTCAGCCCGAGCTCATCATGGCGCCCAGCGCCTTTACCCACACCACCGGCCAGGCCCACTGGGAGGTTCTGCTGCGTGCCCGCGCCATCGAAAACCTGGCCTACCTCATGGCCCCGGCCCAGGGCGGCCTGCACCCCAGCGGCCGCCGCACTTGGGGCCAGACCCTGGCCATTGACCCCTGGGGCGTGGTGCTGGCGCAGCAGGCCGAGGGCGCAGGCGTGGTGCTGGCCGACTGCGACTGGCAACGCGTGCAAGAGGTGCGCGAGCAACTGCCGGCGCTGGGGCATCGGGTCATGTGAGCGTTGACCCATTGACTTGGTCAAACTTGCAACATCTCAGACGCTGAGATGGGGCCACTTACCATGTGCCCGCCGAACGCCCCGGACTGAAAAACAGGCAAATGATGCAAATCATGCATTTTTGTTGAAATATGTTTTTACTAAAATCCACTTCATGCTATATTTTTCGCCATGAGAGTCTCCAGAGAAGAGCTGGTCGCCGTCCTGTCCCAGTTCAACCCCTGGTGGCGGGATGAGGCCATTGCCGACCTGCCGAACTGGCGGCGTGCGGCCTTCCGTGAACTGCACGGGTGGCTGACCAAGCCCCCCGCGCCGCGTGCTGTTCTTCTTTCTGGTGCCCGGCAAATCGGCAAGACCACCTTGATGTTGCAAGCGGCTGATGCCCTGCTACGCGATGGCGTGCCAGCCGCCAACATCCTCTACGCCACCTTTGACCATCCGATTCTCAAGCTCGCCGGCATCGATGCTGTGCTGGAAGCCTGGCGCGAACGGGAGCCGAAGGCTGATGGACCCGAATACCTGCTTCTTGACGAAGCTCAGTTCATTCGCGACTGGGGCACCTGGGTCAAGCATCAGGTGGATTTCCGCAGGGAGCGACGCATCGCTTTCACCGGTTCGGCCATGCCCTTGGTCGAGGCCGGGCAGGAGTCCGGTGTCGGCCGTTGGCACACCATCCGCCTGACCACGCTCTCGTTCTACGAATACCTCCAGATCAAGAACCTGTCGCTGCCGGCACTGCCTCGCCTCAAGTCCTTGCGCGATCTGTTCGACTGGCCACAGTCAGATTTTTATCGCGTCACGGAAACCGCCGCGCCTTACGTCGGGCATTTTCATGAATACCTGGTGCGCGGCGGTTTTCCGCAAGCGGCCCAAGTCGACAGCATCACCCAGGCTCAGCGCCTGCTGCGCGAGGACATCATCGACAAGGTGTTAAAACGCGACATGACGGCGCTGTTTGGCGTGCGGCGCGTGCTGGACCTGGAGCACACCTTTCTCTACCTGTGCATGCACGATGGCGGACTGCTCGACATGGTCGACCTCTGCGCCAATCTGGAGGTCAAGAGGCCGACAGCGCAGAACTTCATCGAGCTGCTGGAAGCAACGCACCTCATCTACCGCCTGCCGCCCTTCGGCTACGGCAAGGACGTGCTGCGCGCACGCTTCAAGATTTATCTGGCCGATGCCGCCATCGCGCCAGCGGTGATGCTCAAGGGCAAGGCGATTCTGGAAGACCCCACGGCACTGGGCGTGGCGACCGAGACCGCCGTGTTCAAGCATCTGTTTGCCAGGTACTACGCGCAGAACGTTCGCTTCACCTACTGGCGGGGCAAGAAGGATCGGGAGGTCGATCTGGTCGCCGAAGTGGGCGGGCAGATCATTCCCTTCGAGGTGAAATACCGCGCCCAGCACACCGGCCTGCGCGACCTCAAGGGATTGCTCGAACTCTGCCAGCAAAAATCGATTGATCGCGGCTACGTGGTCACGAAATCGCTGGACGATTTCGGCGTGATTGCCGATCTGCCCGAGACGACCACTCGTATATTGCGCATCCCGGCACCGCTGCTGTGTTACTGGATGGGCGAGTCGGAACTGACACCGGAACAACCCTAAGACGGACTCACCGGGGGCAGGTCAAGCAAGCCTGATGGCTCAGGCTGTCAGCGGTCGTTCGAGATCCGAAAAGTTGCTGATCTTGACCGCTCCATCGGGAAATCGCGCAACGACCTCCAGTTCCCCGCCCATGGCTTCGATGTGGCTGCGCAGGGTAGACAGGTACATGTCGGTCCGCTTTTCGAGCTTGGCCACAGCCGGCTGCTGGATACGGAGCACTTCGGCCAGCATTTTCTGGGACAGGCCGCGTGCCTGACGAAGCTCGTTGAGAGGCATTTCAGCCAACATCATGCGAGCCTTTTCGTCCGCACGGGCTTGAGACTCGGGTGTCATCCGGGCCCGCAAGTCGGTAAATTTCTTAGTCATCCATCAGCCCTTCCTTTCGCAGTTCATCAAGATGTTCGTCATAGAGTCGGTCGGCGATAGGCACATGGATCGAGTACCAGCGGTCATCGCCTGTTTTGTCGCCGCCAATCAGCAAGATCGCAGCGCGTCGAGGGTCGAATGCATACAGTGTTCGCAGAGGGTTCCCGCCGTGCTGGGTCCGAAGCTCCCGCATGTGACCATGCTTGGAGCCATTGATGCCGCTGCTGTGCGGAAAACCCAGTGAGGGGCCTCGCTCTTGCAGTAGCTGTACGGACGCGGCCACCGAGACCTGTTCGTCCTCTGTCAAGCTCGACCACCACACCTCGAACTCATCTGTGTATTCAACTTCCCACATGGGTTGAATATAACCTCTATGGAATATTCTATCTTGATTGCTTGTATGACTGCCGATCTGCCCGGGACGACCACTCGAATATTGCGCATCCCGGCACCGCTGCTGTGTTACTGGATGGGCGAGTCGGAACTGACACCGGAACAACCCTAAGATGGCCTCAACTGTCTGACCATCATTCACAACAAGCCCTGACCCATGCCCACACTCGACTGGCTTGACCGCCAAGCGGCCTTCTCGGTCGCTGCCAAAACCGCCACCCATGTGCTGCGCCCCCACGCGATCAAATACAATCATTCACCTCAGGGGTGAATAGAGTGGAAATATCCTTTGCGGACGCAAGGCTTAAACAAGCCTGTGAGGCCGCAGCGGAGCGCCAGCGCAAATGGGGCCAACCTGCTGCCAAAAATCTCAAAACACGTCTCGATGACCTGCAAGCAGCCAGGTGCATGGAAGACATGCGCAACCTGCCGGGCCGTTGGGAAGAACTGTCAGGCAACCGAACCGGGTATTTCTCATGCCGTCTGGACAAAGGACTGCGGCTGATCCTTCGCCCGACTCGCCAGCCACCGCCCAGCAAACAAGATGGCGGACTGGACTGGCAACACATTGAACAAGTAACCATCACCGAAGTGGTGAACTACCATGACTAACCACAAGCTGCTGTATCAACCGACCGAGGTTTCGCCGCCAGGCGATACCCTGCGTGACCTGATGGATGAGCGCGAGCTGACACAGGCCGAACTTTCCCGTCGTCTGGGGCGCCCAACACAAGCGATCAACGAGATTCTGGCTGGCAAGAAAGAAATCACCGAAGACACAGCCATTGAACTGGAGCGTGTGTTACAGGTGCCCGCGCACTTCTGGCTCAGCCGCGAAACCCAGTACCGAGAATACTTGGCTCGCCTGCGCGCCATGCAAGCCAACCGCAATGCCGTGCCATGGGTGAAAACATTTCCTCTTAAGGCCATGCAAGCAGCGGGCGTACTTCCGGCGGGGCGATTGGTCCCTAAATTTATCGAAACGCTGGTCGAGCCCATGCTGAGCTTTTTTGGTGTCGCCTCCCCCGCAGGATGGGCAGCTCAATACGATCAATTGCAGGTTCAATTTCGACGCGCCAAGCCGGACGCGCAAACCGATGTAGCCGCCATCACCGCCTGGCTACGCATGGGTGAAATACAAGCCCAGCAGCGCGAAGTATCCGCATTCGATTCGGTAGCGCTGGAACGCGCCCTGCCTGCCATGCGAGCCTTGACCGTGGCCGATGCGGCCACCATTGGCCGAGAACTGACCCGCTTGTGCGCACAAGTGGGTGTAGTACTCGTGTTTGTGCCTGCACTGCAAGGCACGCATGTGTCTGGCGTGGCACGCTGGCTGCATAGCAAGCCCCTGATTCAGCTGTCTTTGCTGGGCAAGTGGAACGACCTCTTCTGGTTCAGCTTCTTCCACGAGATTGGCCACATCCTCAAACACCCCGCCCGGCGTGCGGTGTATCTGGACGACGCTTCATCCGGCAAACAAACCACGGCACCTGAAGAGCTGGAGGCCGACCGCTTTGCATCCGAAGTGCTGATACCTTCTGTGCTTGCCAACGCCTTGGATCACCTGCCATTGACCCGAAAAGACATCGAAACCTTCGCTTCCCAAGCCCAGTTGCACCCGGGCATCGTGGTCGGGCATTTACAGCATCATGGGCGCTTACCGTGGGCACATCCGCTCACCCAACTCAAAGCCCGTTACGACATTCAACCGCGCGTCTGACCCATGCCTACACTCGACTGGCTTGACCGCCAAGCGGCCTTCTCGGTCGCTGCCAAAACCGCCACCCATGTGCTGCGCCCTCACGCGGCTGGCCCCAATGTCCACGGCATTTTTGGCGATGCCTCCACGGCCAAGAACAACCTGCTCATTCAGGGTGACAACCTGCAAGCCCTCAAGGCGCTGCTGCCGTTTTACCGGGGGCAGGTCAAATGCATCTTTATTGACCCGCCCTACAACACCCAAAGCGCGTTTGAGCACTACGACGACAACCTGGAACACAGCCAGTGGCTGAGCATGATGCTGCCGCGCTTGCAGGTCTTGCTCGACTTGCTGAGCGAAGACGGCTCCATCTGGGTGACCATCGACGACAACGAGGGGCACTAGCTCAAGGTGCTGATGGATGAGGTGTTTGGGCGGGGGAATTTTGTAGCGAATGTAGTTTGGCAAAAGCGAACTTCACCCAAATACGCGCTTCAGTGTATCGACGATAGAAACTGCTTCAATTCGGGCGTCTGTGGATGGGCGAACAATTGGTCGGGGGGGCCCATCTCGTGCACGCGGCCCATATGCATGAAGATGACTCGGTCGCTCACTTTGCGTGCGAAGTTCATTTCGTGCGTCACCATCAGCAGCGTCATGCCCTCCTGGGCCAGACTTTCAACAACCGCAAGCACCTCGCCTACGAGTTCCGGATCGAGTGCCGAGGTGATTTCGTCGCAAAGGAGAATGCTCGGCTGCATGGCCAGCGCACGCGCAATTGCCACGCGCTGCTGCTGCCCCCCGGACAACTGGTCAGGGTAAGCGGTAAATTTATCCGACAAGCCCACACGCGCCAACAAGGCATGCGCCCTTTCCTCCAAAAGATCTTTCGAAGTCTGTTTCACCAGCTCCGGGGCAAGCATTACGTTCTTGCCCACGCTGAGGTGAGGAAACAGATTGAACGATTGAAAGATCATGCCAACCTGTTGGCGCAGGGCTCGCATGGCTGCCGCGTCCTTGTAGACCAGGGGCTGCCCCTGCACATGCAGCGTTCCATGCTGGAAGACCTCCAGACCGTTGATGCAGCGCAACAGCGTGCTTTTGCCCGATCCGCTTTTGCCGATGATGGCAACGACTTCGCCTGCCTGGACATCCAGGTCGATTCCTTTGAGCACTTCGTTCTGACCGAAGGACTTGCGCAAACCCTCGATCCGGACCGCAAGCGAGGATGTTGATTCAGTGTTTGACATTGAGTTTTCTTTCCAGAACGCGCGAGTACAAGCTTATGGGGTAGCAGATGGCGAAGTACAGAAAGGCCACCATGCTGTAGACAAGGAAGGGTTGGAACGTCGCGTTGGTGATCATGGTGCCAGCCTTGGTCAGCTCGATGAAGCCGATCACCGAGGCCAACGCCGTGCCCTTGACCACCTGCACCAGAAAGCCAACGGTAGGCGCCACAGCGACCCTCGATGCCTGCGGCAGGATGACGTACCGCAGTTGCTCGCCAAAGCTCAAGGCGAGACTCTGGGCGGCTTCCCATTGCCCCCTATGTACCGAGCGCACGCAACCGTGCCATATTTCAACCAAAAAAGCGCTGCTGTATAGGGTCAACGCTGCTGTTGCGGCGAACCATGCTGAGGTGTCGACACCGAGCAAGGCGAGTCCGAAATACGCGAGGAATAACTGCATGAGCAGCGGCGTACCTTGGAAAAGTTGTACATAACCCGCGACCACACGTTGCAAGACCACCGAGTGGGTGGTCCTCAAAATCAAGAGGATCAATCCCAGCAGCCCGCCTCCTACAAAGGCAATCAACGACAGCGCAATAGTCCATCTGGCGGCCAGCAAGAGGTTGCGCAAAATGTCCCAAAGAGTGAAATCAACCACGGCGCCCCCCTTGCAGCAGACGGTCGCCCAGTCGATTGAGGACATGGCGAACCGCAATGGCCATTAACAGGTACAGAACCGTGGCGACAATGAAAGCCTCAAACGCTCGGAAGTTCCGGCTTTGAATCAAGTTCGCGGCGTAGCTGAGTTCTTCGGTGGCGATTTGCCCACAGACGGCCGATCCCAGCATGACGATGATGATCTGGGAGACCAGCGCCGGCCAGACGCGACGAAGAGCTGGGGGCAGCACCACCCGGGTGAAGGTTTGCATTGGCGTCAAAGCCAAACTGATGGCGGCTTCAATCTGCCCTCTGGGTGTTGTCTGCACACCGGCCCGCACGATTTCGGCTGCGTACGCTCCCAGATTGACCACCATGGCAATCACGCTCGCCAGCTCGGGGGTGAGTCGAACCCCCATCGCAGGCAATCCAAAAAAGATGAAGAACAGCTGAACGATGAACGGTGTGTTCCGGATGAGCTCCACGTAGGCCCCGACCACCCATTTCAAGAAGGTCGGGCCTTCGGTGCGAGCCCATGCACAGGCAATGCCGACCAGCACGCCGACGATGGCTGACACGGTTGTCAGACCCAGCGTCCAGAACATACCCTTGAGCAGGAGAGGCCACTCGGCCAGGACCGCCCAGAAGTCGAATTCGATCGGCATCGCGTGTGGCCCCGGTTATTGCGGAAGGTTGCCGGCGGGCCGCTTAAGCCACTTCATGGCCATTTTGTCGAGGTCACCGTTCGACTTGGCTTGGGCGATGATGCCGTTGACTTTTTGGCGCAAGGCATCTTCACCCTTGGCCACACCAATGAAGTTGGGGCTGTCCTTGAGCAGAATCTTGTATTCGGTGCCCAACTGCGGGTTGCGCTGCATCATGTTCTCGGCGACCGACACCCCAGTTGCAATCAACTGCGTCTGGCGTGACACGAAAGCCGAAACCGTGGCGTTATTGTCCTCAAAGCGCTTTATGTCCGCGCCAGCCGGTGCCACCTTGGTCAGCTCCTGGTCTTCGATGGCGCCACGCGTGACCGCAATGCTTTTACCAGCCAAATCTTGAAACGACTTCAACTCGACGCCTTTCGGTCCGAAGACGGCCTGGAAGAACGGCGAGTAAGCGGCGGTGAAGTCGATCACCTTCTCACGTTCCGGGTTCTTGCCCAGAGTTGAAATGACCAGGTCGGCCTTCTTGCTTTGCAAGTAGGGAATGCGGTTGGCACTGGTCACGGGCACAAGCTCCACTTTGACGCCCATCTTGTCAGCCAGGTAGTTCGCCATTTCCACATCGAGTCCTTGAGGCTTGAGGTCGATGCCAACGAATCCGTACGGCGGGAAATCGGTCGGGATGGCAATCTTGATGAGCTTGGTCTTTTCGATGCTCTCAAGTGCCGTTTGGGCATGTGATGCGCAAGTTATGACCATGAGGGAGGCGCCCAGAGAGAGGGTGAGCAGGTGACGCTTGGCGATGTTCATAGAAGAGCTCCTAGGTAGGTTGCTGGTTGTGTGGAATCGGGTAAGAGGGGCTTTTTGCGGCTGCGTGACGGAAGGCCGCTTGCGCCGTTCGCATCACCGATGACCGGCAAGAGGGCTTGCCTCAGTTCAGCCAACGGGTCGGCCCTGGCGCTGTCCAAGGTGAGTGCCTCCTGGACATCGCCAATGTGCTTGGCCATGAGGGCCTCAGCGTGTGCAATATTGCCTCGGGCCAGCGCATCCACGATGTCCACGTGGTCCTGACAGGACTGCTCTGCGTCATGCGTGGATTGGTAGAGCATGGCAATCAAAGTGGTGCGGGCCGTGAAGTCTCGCAGCGTGTCCGCGAGTAATTGGTTGCCGAGGCATTCTGCAAGACAGACATGGAAATCCCCCAGGAGGTAACTGCGGCGGCCCACGTCACGCTCCTTGAGCGCTGCTTTTTCCTGCTGTATGTGTCGCTTGAGTTTGGCCAATTTGGCCTTGTCCATGGGAGCGGCCATCCGAATCAGACCGGTTTCGATGACCCTGCGAGCCTCGAAAGCCTCTCGGGCCTCCGCCTGGGAGGGTTGCACGACATACCAACCGCGCCGCGCACTGACCGTGACGATGCCTCGGGCGGCCAACTGCATCATGGCTTCGCGCACGAGCGTGCGACTGCAGTTAAACAGCATGGACAAAGCCTGCTCACCCAAGCGCACACCTGGAGCAAGCTTTTGCGCCAGGATGGCTTCAACGATGCGGTCAGCAATGTCTTTCGATGTCATGGTGCACTCTGATTTTCATCAAGCCAGAAACGTGCCAACCGCACATAAAGCTTGCATGCAAGATTTGCGCACCAAGCATGGGCACGGCCAGGCTGGCGTTTACCCTGGACACCCCAATCTGGACCTGGGTGCACCAAATGGGGTGGCCTGATTGCGGCACTGGCCTGCTTTGGCAGCCAGCTTCAGCGATCGGAATCAGGAAGTCACCGCGAAGCTCAGGTATGGCAGAAATGAGCCGCTGGTCTTTGAACTTCGCAGAACGATCCATTTCAGACATTTGAAGCCGGGAAAAACAGTCACTCAAAGCGATTTAAGTGCTGCTTGATTTCACTGGGGCGTAGCGCCAGACTTCTTGATCACGCGGCCCCATTTTTCGAGCTCGCTGAGGTTGAAGTCGGCCAACTGCTTGGGCGTGCTGGTCATCGGTTCGAGACCGAGAGCGGTGAATTTGCTGGCGAAGTCAGGTTTTGCCATGGCAGACACAATGCCCTTGTTCAGGCGCTCAATCACGGGCTGTGGTGTGCCTGCGGGGGCGTACATGGCGTACCAGGCCAGCAGCTCAAACCCCTTGAGTGTGTTCGCGATCGGTGGGACATCGGGCACGAGCGCAGACGGTTTGGTGCTACTCACGCCCAGCGCCTTGACTCGCCCGGCCTTGACCTGAATCGAGCCTGTCGCCATGTCGGTGAACATCATGTCCACCGTGCCGGCCATCACGTCCCTGAGACCGTCCGGGATGGATTTGTAGGGCACGTGAACCATGTCGATGTCGGCCTCAAAAGTCAACATCGCGCCTGGCACCAAGGTGCCAGCGCTGCCCGAGGCATAGGAGAGTTTGTTCGGTTTGGATTTCGCCAGTGCGATCAGCTCTGCGATGTTCTTGGCTGGCACAGAAGGGTGAGCCACCAACAGCGCGGGCGTGTTGGCGATGCGGCTGATGGGCACGAAATCCTTGATTGGGTCGTAGGGCAACTGGGCGTAGAGGTGGGGGTTGGCCGCTTGGGTTGTGTTGGTGGTCACAAACAGGGTATAGCCGTCTGCCGGTGCGCGAGCTGCTGCCTGGGCACCGATGTTGCCGCCCGCACCAGCTTTGTTGTCAATGATCACGGACTGGCCCAATGCAGTGCTCAGCTCCTGCCCGATCAATCGGGCCACCTGATCGGCGCCGCTGCCGGCACCAAATGGCACGATGATCTTGATGGGCGACTGCGGCCAGTTGCTGGTTTGTGCGCCAGCAACCAAGGCCATGACAGAGGTGGACATGGCAACTGCCAGTTTGAGGAAATTCAATCTTTTCATGAGTGGGTCTCCGGGGTTGATGTGAGTGTCAAAGGGTTGAGCCAGTGCAGGACCTCGTCGAGCACCTGATCGCTGTTGCGATCGAGCATGGGGAAATGGGAATTGCCGGTGATACCGCGCTGGGGTAAATCCAGGGTTTCAGCTTTGACACCGAGGTTGCGCAACTGTTGCTGATGCTCATCCACTCGGGCGCGGTATTTTTTCCAGACGGGATGGTCATGAACATGGTCACCCCAGACCATCAGGTAGGTGGGGCAAGCCGTTGTGGCGGGTAACTCGTTCGGTGCACCCGAGGGCTCGATTGCCACCACGGCCTTGAGCAGGTCTGGCCGGCGTGATGCCATGGTCAAGGCCAGCCCACCGCCCTGGCTGTGGGCCATCAGTACACAAGGGCCGATCTTCTCCAGAAAAGCTTCATACGCCCGCAGAGTCATGGCCTCGTGGTCTGCCCAGCGAGGCACCCACTGGGCGACAAAAGCCTCATACGCGTCGACCGGAAATTGTTGCCCCGGATGCACCAGCGGTTCAGCCTCGTCTTCGGTCTGGGCGGGTCCCATGCGGAACATGTCCCAGCCTTCTTCCATGGTGCGGAACAAAGGGGCCTGCTGGTAAATGTCGGGCCACCTTGACCAGCCGGCGCGTCCGCGCTCGACCGCATCACACACGTACACATCAAAGCCGCGCTCGAGGAGCCGCTGCAACCAGCCGGGTCGACCATCCGGTGTTGACTCCCAATTGGCACCCGTCATGCCACCGCCGTGCCACAGCACGATGGGCCATGGGCAAACGGCCTGCTGCTGCAGGTAGTACTGAACGTACATCTGGCCGCAGACATAGCTGCCGTTCGGGTCCACGGTGCGCGGCGCGGCGCCCACTGCGAGGCGAACCTGCTCAACCGGCAAGCCCTTCAAGGTCTTGCGCTGCCCCCCGATGTGGAAGCTGCCGATACTGCGCAGGCTCAGACAAGCCGGGGCAGACAAGGTGCGGGCCGTCATCGCACCGCTCCCAGGGTGCTCTGCTCCACGGCAAAGCTGCGGATCCGGGGCGGCTGACCAAACGCCAACTGAACTGCCTGGTCTACCCCTTCTAGAAATTGCGCCAGCGCAGCGCCTTTGCGGTCGGGCCGATCCCTGTAGTGAGCCTCCACAAGCACCGGGGCGCCGTCGAGCATCAACACGCCAGGCACCAGCGTGAGCTGAATGGCGTCTGGCTTGGCCCCCATGGGGCCGATGCACAAGTCGCGCAAGGTTTGAGCCAAGCGCTCGCATGCATCGGCCTCGGGGCGCTGCGCACAAAAAATCTTGATAACGGGCATGTGATGTGCACGGAAAAGGTTGGTATGGCTGCGAGTCTGGTTGCATTTATTGATGAGGTAAAGTGAGTTTTTCTGTACCATCCATGCATGTCGCGCATCAATTACCGCATCGATGATCTGCGTGCCTTGTTGGCACTGGCGCAGCACAAGAGCTTCGTGCGTGCGGCAGAGACCCTGCACATCACCCAGTCCGCCTTCAGCAGGCGCATCGCCCAGCTCGAAGACGCCGTGGGTGCCCGTCTGGTGGAGCGAACATCGCGGCGTGTGGCCCTGACGCCCTTAGGTCAGGAATTGGTGGACCAGGCCCGCATCTTTGTGCCGCAGCTGGACCAGTCGATGGAGGACGCTTATCGACAAGCGCGCGGCGAATCGGGCAGCATCACCCTGGCTTGTCTGACGACCGTGGCCTACAGTCGCCTGCCAGCGGTTCTGAACCCTTTCCGGAGGGCATTTCCAAATGTTCGCCTGCATGTGCGTGACGACACGGGGCAACGCGTCACGCAATCCGTTATTAACCGTGAGGCCGATTTCGGCGTTACCGTTTACAGCGAGGACACCGCAGACCTGGTGATGCAATCGGTCGCCCGCGATCCCTTTGTTCTGGCCGTCTCGCCTGAACATCCCTTATCACGCCAAAAATCCCTCACCTGGCGGGCGCTGACCCAATGGAAACCCGTCGGCCTGGGCCGCAGCAGTGCCAACCGAACACTGCTTGACGCGGCCCTTCTGCGTGAAGGTATCGCCCCTCCCTGGTTTGACGAAGTGGAACACCTCTCGACCATGATCGGGTTTCTGCGCAATGCACAGGTCGTGGGCGTTTTGCCACGCATGGCGCTCGATGCAAGAGCCCCCGACCTGGTGATGCTGCCCTTGACGCAACCTGTGCTGAGCCGCGAAATTGCATTGA
>CAYSIY010000030.1:3442-16086 GCA_964431215.1 uncultured Limnohabitans sp. | reverse complement strand
CACGGCAACGTGCGCGCCAGCATCATCTCGGCCGACTTCGTGCACGGTGCCGACTACGAAGTGCTGGCCGACGCGGGCCTGAGCTTCCAGGGCCTGATCCAGCCCGGCGCCATCGTGCGCAAGGGCGAGGGCGAGAAGGCCAAGGAAGCCAAGGTCGACGACTTCCGCGCTGCCATGGCCTGGCTCATGGGCCAGGCCGAAGGCGCCGTCAACCGCCAGCGCTACAAGGGCCTGGGCGAGATGAACCCCGAGCAGCTCTGGGAAACCACCATGGACCCGACCGTGCGCCGCCTGCTGCGCGTGCAAATTGACGACGCCATCGAAGCCGACCGCGTCTTCACCATGCTCATGGGCGACGAAGTGGAACCGCGCCGCGACTTTATTGAGGCCAACGCGCTGAGGGCGGGGAACATTGACGTTTGAGTGATTCAGGAACGGCTGGAATGTGCAGCCGCTTATTTGATGTCGCTTTTAAATGAAGGCTTGAAGTCATTGACTTCGTGTGCCTGCAGACCCACCTCTGCTGAGGTGGCCACATCTTTCCATCGCTTGACTGCAGAGGCCACCTCTTCAAGGATGGATTGCGCCTGGTGCCGCGACAACTCGAAGCGGGCGGCTTGAGCCAGCAGTTGCGGTATTGAGGTGATCGGTCCACTGTCTTCGCTGAGCCAGGTTCTGGATTCGGGCTCCTTGTCGGGAAAAGGGTTCAAATCGAAAGCAGGTGCCAGCCGCCACTGGTTGTTTCCGCTGTACAGGAAACCGATGTTTTGCAAGTGATCGTCCACGTTCGTGATCATGTGGTTGAACACCAACCGTCGCCACGCGTGACAAAGCGCTCATCGTTCACGCTCGGAAACTTGCCCAGCGACAAAGCGCCGTCTGAATCCAGGATGGTGCATTTGGGGCGCATGCCACCCAAGGATGTTCCTTTACCCTGAAGGTAGGCCAAGTCTTCAGCCGTTTCGTTGCTCACCTCCACTGCGCGGGATGCAAGGAGGATTTTTTCCAGTTCCAGCAATGCAGGCGTTGATCGCGCACCATCGGCCACGCTGCGCAGGTAGTGCCCGCTCTCATCTCGCAGCCGCAGTGCGCCCACTCGGCTGAAATCATCCACGCCAGCGAGGTAGTCTGCTTCGGTCAGCGGCCCGAGCGACGCATCTTTGGCGCGTGCCTTGGCATGCGCACGAGCGATCACCCTCCGTCCCCACGCATCTGGCTCGGTATCAGCCAGGGCCAAGAAGAAGCAGGTGTCGTTCTTGCTCGGCGGCTTGCGCAGTTGGTAGCCGCTTTGGCGGTTGAGGTCGGGAGAGACATCGAAGAACCGGGCATCTGCCAGCCAATCGTCGCTGTAGGCGAATTGAGAGAACTCCCGTTGGCCGTCCTTGACGAAGATGAGTCGTCCCAGCGGCTTTTCCGCCTTGCCAAGAAAGACGTCCATCTGGGTGCGCTGGCTGGCCTGTTTGAAAGGAGGTTTTGTGGCCATCAAAACGCTCCGGACTCCGGTGATTTGCGGGACTTGCGAACGCGCTGGGGCAACTTTTCATCCATCAGGGTCAGGCCAATCGTGTCCTGAGGGGTGTCCAGCAGTTGATCGAGTTTGTCGAGCTCGCCAAACACCTGCAAGGCCCGGGCGAAATGAACCAGTGCGGTGCCAGGGTGGCCAGCCTCCATTCGCCGCACGGTGTGGGCAGAGGCGCCAATGCGTTCTGCCAGATCGTCCTGTGTCAGGTGCCTGCGTCGACGCGCAAGCGAAATCGCCTGGCCCAGACGGGTCAAGCTGCGCGTGACAGGCAGAGGTGCAGGAGACAAGGATTTCATTTAAGGCACATTTTATGATGCTTAATCAGATTTAGCAATGCATATATGATTGTTTAGACGCAGACTTCCGCTTGCATCCGACCCGTACAAAAATCGAACCGCACACGGTCGGCCTCCCACCAGCGGGTCGAGCGAGCGAAACAAGCGCACCACCAGCAAGGCCAGCTGCCCCTCTTTGGACTGGGGATCTATTCCACGCCTGCCGCCTGCGATGCGGCTGAGTGTGGGCTCACTGAAACCGATCACACGTGCCAGCGCCGCATTGGAAAGCTGCAACGCCTGCGCCGCGCGAATGGTGGCCTTGCCCAGGACCATGGCTTTGTCCGAGGCACTCATACCAGCGCACTGAATGCCGATGCCGTCAGCGCCACATCGGCCCGGGCCAGGCCAGCCCCTGTGGCCGCGTCTTGCCATGTGCCCACGACTTGCAGCACCTCATCCATCACCTGGCCTGCCTGTGTGGCCGTGAGCCCGTAAAACGGTGCCGTCTCCAACACCGTCTTCAGGCTGGGGCGGTTGTCCGTGTCGTCAATGTTGAGCACATGGTCGGCCTTGTCCACGTTCGGATTCACATCGAACGCCGGCGCCAGCCGCCAGCCTGAAGCCCCCAGCACAAAGCCGTGATTGCGCAAATGGTCGTCCCGATTACCCACCGCCACATTGAACACCACACGCCTGAACAGCTGGGCCAGGTCCAATGCCACAAAACCCGCATCACCCCGGGTGCGAAGAAACTGCGCCAGCTCCAGATAGCTGCTGCCCTCGCTCTCGTCCTTGCGCAACAAGGTCATGGCCGAAGAATAATAACGACGCCGCCCGGCCAGGCGGTCGAATCGTTGCACGCAAAAAGTATGGAACTCGCCACCGAGCCGCAACAATTTGGCAGGCGGGACATCGATGCCTGCGCGCACAGCCAGCTGATGGGTCACGTACTCCCAGGCGCCGACATCACGGTCATCGTCACGGGCTGGAAATTTGCCAATCCACAAAGACCCATCGGCCTGAGTGAAATTGGCCTTGGGCCGGGCGCCACCCAAAGAAGCCCCTGGCGCCACCAGCACAGCCAGCCACTTGCGCAAAGCATCCAGATCATCGATCCGCTTGTGCGTCAGTTGCCAGGCCACGGCCTCCAGTTCGCGCAAACTCGCCACCGGTGGCGACGCCAAGGCCTCATCGGCCATAAACACCCCGGAGCCCGGCACCCTGAAACGCAAGGCGCCCTGCCGCGTCAAATCCTGCACGCCCAGCAGGTAGTCCCACGCATACAGTGTGCGGGTCGGGCGCTGCTCATCACGCGCCAGCAGCGCCTCCCGGCGCTTCATCAAGGTTTGCCCCCAGCGGTCCGGGGATGAATCCAGAAACACACCGAAATTGCCCGACTCAGGCCGCGGAAAAAACGGGTGATCGTCCAGCGAAAGATCGGGGTCCAGCGCAAATGCACGCGCATCGCCCAGCCAGGCCGGGTCGTAATGAAACCGGATTTGCCCCCGGTCATGCGCCAGACGCCCCACCACACAGGGCGGGCCCAGATCGCTGTCGAGCCAGACCTCCAACACGTCCCCGGCGGTACTCATGCCACCCCCTGAGGAAGCTGGTCGGGCGCAGTCGGGCGGGGTTTGCGCCGCCGCGTCGCAGGCGCAGCAAGGGCCAGGTCCTGCAGCTTGCGCCCCACTTTGTCATCGGCCGCCAGGGTGCTCAGGTCCGATTCCAGACCCAACACCGCCAGCACACGCAAACAAGTGCCCAGCGTGACCCCGGCATCCCCGGCCTCGACCTTGTAAACCGAGGTACGCGAAATACCCGCACGCTGCGCCACAACAGCTGTGCCCAACTTGCGGCGCAAACGCGCCAGGCGAACACGCTCGCCCAGAGCGGTCAGCAGGGCCTGCTCTTGCGGAAAAACAATGGGGGGCTTGCTCGACATTTCGCCATTATGGACAAAAACTGCATTCAATGTCCATTTTGACGGTCATTTTGGAGCCATCAACCGGAACACCACGCTCATGGGCTGGCTGCCCTGGTGCGACTCGTAGCGGACGCGGCCCTGGTAGACGAAGGGCGCGGCCTTGCCGGCCAGAAGCTTGTGGTCGCGCACAAAGAGGTGGATGTCGATGCCCAGCGCGGCGTGGTTGATGACCTCGCGCCCGCGCTTGCTGGTGGGGTCGGTGGCGTTCTGGCTTTGCCAATGGAAATGGGTGTCGTCCACCCAATGGTCCATGTACTTGTGCTCGTCGGCCTTACCCTGCTTGTTGAGCGTGACCAGCAGGATGTGCGCTTCGCTTTTGAATCCGCCCCCTCATTCAGGCGGGGATATGGCGCATACGGGGCTGAAACAGTCAGCCACAGCGGAGTCAAATGAGTATCCGATGTCGCGCATTGCCTCGATCATTACGGAGGCGCGCGGCATCAGTTCGATGATGTTCTGTTCCATAGTGCTACTCATTTCAAATCCGGCGTTGTGTTATTGAGTCGTGCTTTACCCAGCAACTTACTTCACAACATCGATAAATTCAGAGAGCCTCATTGTCATCCCCGATGGTGCCTGATACGTCGCCAATACTGTCGGGGTACTGACCACAATCAAAGAAGCCCCCCGCATCTCACGAAGTTGATTTTCGGAGATAGCTGTTTCTAGCGTGAACAAGTGTTTTTCCGGGATTTTGGCTGCTTCTGTCAGCACCTGCCGCCATCGATCCTTGCAGGTTGTCTTGGCTCCGAGCATCCTTAATGGTGGTGATTCAGCCCCGGCAGCGTGATACTCACGTGCCCCCGGGAACAAAAAATCAGGTCTTGAATTGTTTTCGGTTCGTGCACCGCGTTCGTACCGTATGGTGTTCGCGTCAAATACTGCTGACAGATGGTTTTCCAAAGCATGACCAACTCGGGACTTCCTTCGGTTCTGCACTGAAAGTGAAAAGCTGATGAAGTCCTCGACCTCTGCAAAACCTGAGATGAGCTTTTCCTTGACGATTGATCGTTCAAGTGCACGGAACAGGATTTCTTCATGTTCCATCCATGCCTCCAATGCACTATCGGGGTCATCAATTGCCGACACAGGACTGGGCAAGGTATCCCGTGCGTATTGCGAGAAAACCTTGGTAGCCGGGAATTTTTTGTTGAATCTTCTTAGCAGTTGCTCTACATCCAGCACAAAACTTTGGTCCGCTTCAATACCCATTGCCTCCAGAATTTGTCGCGTGGCCAGCGTAATTCGTGATTCCTTGATAGAGCTGTCTACCAGCCAGCGGCCAACAGGCTGCTCCATTTCGAACAGGTGTCTCAGGCGATATTCTTCCGGGGAGCCCGGCCTTGCTATTGCAATCAGCAGTTTGCCTGTTGTCTGCATTCCTATCAGGCAAAAATCACCTTCCCGTAGAAGTTCGGTTACCGGATTGCGACGATAGTAAAGTCGGTATTCCGCGCTGCGATGCGTCTGCTCAACACGCGTGTCGTACCAAGTGACACGGTCTTCGCAAGCCTCAGGCTCGTCTGCATCAGGATTAAAGTACAGGAAAGTCGCTTCAAAAATGACTTTGGATGTGCCGGGGTCACCAAGGATAGCCGTGAATTTATTTGACCCAATTTCGTGCTGGTTCGATTTGCTGGGTGTCGCATCAACAGCACTGAGGTATTTGGCTGCAACGCCGGTGAAACAGGATCGGAGCGTGGTCATACGATCAAGGCTTGTTTTGATGCATCAAGTATGCACGACAAACGCTCGATCACATGATTCGGCAGCTGGTAACGGGTTTCGCGCAACTCGCACTCCCACACGACACAAACGCGCCAACCCATGGCCTCTAGTGCAGACACGTTGCTAGTGTCCCGTTCGACATTTTTGCTGATCTTTTGAACCCAGAAATCGCTATTGCTATCGGGCCATTTGAAGTATCGACACTCATGTCGATGCCAAAAACAGCCATGTACGAAGATGGCAATCTTCCGAGAAGGAAAGACCAGGTCCGGACGACCGGGCAGTCCAGCCCCACCAAGCCGGTAACGGAACCCTCTGGCATGCAATGCCTTGCGTACAAACAATTCCGGCTTGGTGTCCCTCCCTCGGATGCCGGACATCATCCGGCTCCGGGTGGCTGTGTCTACAACGTCTGTCACGCGTTTGTGTAATCGGGCTGGATGCCCATAGCCTTGTGGAAATGCCTGAGAGCCACTTCGCGCACCCTGTCACCGTGGTGTTCAAAGAGTTTTTTCAGCGACTCATTCAGGACCAAGCATTCGTCGGGGGTAAAGGTCGGCTCACCCGTTGCAATGGAAACAATGTCTTCCGGTCGATCATCCGGATTGAACAGAAGGCCTGCAGCATCTAGCCTGCTGAACCAGCGCTCCAGCGCAAAGCTGGATTTGCCGGGTACTTCCGGAATACGGTTCTGTGCGTTCATGGTTCCTCCTTGGTTAAAAATCAGGCCAGCTTGCGGTCTGTCTTTTGCTTCGCCCCGGTGCCTTCGACGATCATGGGTTGCAGGGCACAGGCAACAGCCTGCATGACAGGTACTACAACCGAATTGCCAAACTGCTTGTAGGCACGTGTGTCCGAAACGGGGATCTCAAATGAATCCGGAAAGCCCATGAGGCGTGCACACTCACGCGGTGTGAGTCGGCGCGGGTTTTTTTTCTCGCCTTGATACAGCAGGATTTCAGATCCATCTTTGTAATAGCGGGCAGACAGAGTCCGTGTGACGCTCTGTGTAGTGACCATTCCGAATCCGAAGCCGTTACCGGCTTCCTGATGCTTCTTTTTGTAATTCTGCAGATACGCCCATAGCTTGTCGGTCAACGTATATTTGTCGTGAACCTTGTGCTTTTTGTGGTCGTAGTAGCGCTCACCGTCATGTTCGATGAACGGTTCGCCGGACTTCTTGTGCAGGATCTCGCCAAGCCGTCGATTGCCCTTTTCGGGCAGGTCAACCATGTCCCAGTCAAAGATCACCGGATCCCTGAAACCAACGATCAGGATTCGTTCTCGGTGCTGCGGAACAAAGTGCGCACCATCAATCACTTTGAAGAAGACCTGATACCCCAGTTCGCCCTGGAGTGTCCGCCGAATCACGTCGAATGTTCGACCACGATCGTGTGATTGCAGGTTCTTCACGTTCTCGAGTAGAAATGCCTTCGGTCGCTTGCGAGCAATGATGCGGGCAACATCAAAGAACAGGGTGCCTTGCGTTTCGTCTGCAAAGCCATGTGCACGGCCTAGTGCATTCTTCTTGGAAACACCGGCAATCGAGAACGGCTGGCAGGGGAAGCCTGCCAGCAGCACGTCGTGATCCGGAATGTCGTCCTCATGAATTTTGGTGATGTCGCCATTGATCGCATGGCCCCCCGGAAAGTTGGCGGCATAGGTCTTTTGCGCATAGTCGTCCCATTCGCTGGTGAACACGCATTCACCGCCAATCGATTCGAACGCCAGACGGATACCCCCCACACCAGCAAACAGGTCAATGAACCTGAAATCGCCTTTGCCGGCATACACGGGGCCGAAGTCCAGAAGGCGTTGAAGCTCCTCGATCGCCAGCTTGGGCGGCGTACTGTCGCCTTTTTTCCATCGCGACAGCGTCCGTTCCGACGTACCTAGCCGCTCAGCCATGTCCATTCTGGGATGTTTTTTTTGTGCAGCCTCAAGATAGGCGTTGAACTCATCCATATTGAAAGTTGTGGGCATGGGAAACCTCGGCGGGAAAAATTCAGGTCATTATGTCTGAAATTCTTCCCTCTGTACAAATTTACAGTTTAATTTCCCCTTCCATGACAGACGCGCCTGAATCTGACGGCTCAACAAGCAAAGTCGCTGTCACGAAAAGCATCGTCCAACGAAAGGCGTTTGCATCGGCGAAGGGCTTTGCCTGGGTCCTGCCGCCTCAGCCCAGAAGCCCCGCCACGGCAGCAGTCCATCTTGACTGTCGGTGTGGCCTTGCGCGTCATGGCGCGTTCAGGGGTCGAGCCAGTTCTCAAGCTGGAGGGCGGGTGCATTTTTGAATGCGTTGTCGCTGCTGATCAGCGTCGCCTTCATGTGCAAGGCATGCGCAGCAATTTGCAGGTCCAGAGCCGCGAGCGTGATGCCCCGGCTTTGCAGTTGCGCACGCAGTGCGCCGTAGGTTTGCGCCACCCCATCGTCCCAAGGCAAGACTTCGACACGCTTCAAAAATTCGTTCACAACGGTCTTCAGCGCCACCGCTTCGGGGCGCTTGGCCAGGCCATATGCCAATTCACCCGCCGTGATGGCCGATATGCAAACGCTGTGAATCGGCACGGCCAACAAGCGCTGTATGGCCTGCGGGTGGCGTTTGATGAGATGGCTGACGGTGTTGGTGTCCAGCAGGTAGCGCATGGTCATGTTCAGGCTCAATGCCCCAGAGTGCCTAGGACCGCCTCAAAAGGATCGCGCTCTGCCGTGTCGCTATGGCCTTGCGAGAGGCGCTCGGCAGTGCTCAAAAAATCTGCTGGAACGTCGGCTACTTCTGTAGCAGACAAAAAGCCTGCCCAGTCATCAGGGCGGCGCGAGAGGATGACGTCACCGGTCACAGGGTCTCTGCGAATGAAGACCTCTTGGGTGTCAAACCGGTAGGCGGCCGGCAGGCGCACGGCTTGGCTGCGGCCATTGACGAAGAGTTTGGCAGTTTGGGACATGACAGCCATCCTTTTGAGAGGTATATATCAAAGTATATTATTTTCTTTCTGTCGGACTCAGTCATCCGTGCAACTCCTCGGTCAGGCAGGGATGTGACGCTCTGCTTCAGAGTACCTTGCCGCGTATCGACTTGGCGGCCATGTAGCATGTCCGCTCTCCTTGCCCCCCCACTGCGACCCTGCGCCACATGCCTCTTCCACGCCTTGACCTTCGCCCCGGTGTGACCGAACCGGTCGTGCTGATGATTTCCCGTCGCCAGGTCGAACAACATGACCTCGCGTCTGTACTCGATTCACTCAAAATTTTTACGGCCAGCCGTGAAGACGCCTGGAAATACCGCGGTCAGATGACGCTGGTGGTCTCGGGTTATGACGATGATCCGCGTGAGCTGGTCGACATGGCCGAGGTGCGCAGCCTGCTGGTGGCCCTGGTCGAGCAGTGGCCGTATTGGGGGTTCTTCATGAACCAGGTGGACGATTCGATCCGCATCCTGGCCTCGTGTTATTGCGGGGTGGAGTTTCCGGGCGGCGGCGCAGCGCTGATCGATCCGCAGCGCATTCGACCGTTCATGAATCTGGCCTTTGCTGGCATGAACACGCTGTTTGATCAGCATGGTTTTCCGGAGCATGAGCTCGAAGCCATGAGCCTGGGCCTGGCGCAGCTGCTGGGATAATCCCCGCCATGAAAAACCTTCGCCCGGAGACCCTGGGCATTGTGCAACGGGTCGAAGCCCTGAGCGGATGCCCGGTCGAGTTCAGGCCCGACGATGCCTTGTCGGTGCAGGCCACGCTGCAAAAGGCACGTCATGGCGCAGCCTCTCATGTGCTTCGCTACCGGCCCGGCAGCGGCCCTCTCGATTACTGGGTGGCTTATCAGTGTGGCTATGCCTTGCGCTTTTATGCGCTGCCGCCTGATCAGCGCATGGACTTTGTGGACACCGGCGATGCGGCTGCACAGATCGAGTCCCTGTTGCTGGCCGATCCATCCCTTTCTGGCGATGACCAGATGCGCGTGCCGATGTTTTCGCGGCAGATCGAGCAATGGGCGCTGATGACGCTGCTGTCCTATCCGGTGGGCATGCGGGTGGACCGCTGGCTGCACGCCGATTTTCCGCAGTTGCGCACGGAGCAGGCGGCCGGCATGGCCCGGATTCAGGCCGAGAACCTGCGCTTGCTCTCGCTCTCGCATGGGCGGCTGACCGTGCCCGTGCCTTTGCTTGGGATACCGGCGGCCTATGCCTTGCTGGTCGACCAGCTTCTGGGCCAGCCGGTCCATGCCGTGGCTTACCGTGCTGCGGGTGTCATGGGATTGGGCCAGACGCTGTTCGATCTTCAGCAACAGTTTGCCGATGACCCGGCACAGGACCGCGCCCTGATCGACGCCTGGGCTCAGGCACTGGGCATGTCGTCGTGGTACCGGTGGCAACCCTACAAAATGCTCGCATGATCCAGGAATTCTTCATCCCTCTCCATCGCTTCGATCTGAACCTGCTGCCGGCCAATTCCCGCAAGATCGGTTCTGAAGCCTTCATGCAGGCCGTTGTGATGCACTTCGCAACCGAATACGCCTCATCCGGGCAGGGTGCCATTGTGGCGGTCGACAGCGACGGTATTCGGGTCATGACCTATCCGCTCGATACCGATCCGCTGGACATGGTCATGCCCATGCTGCAGTCGGGCCGTCTGCAGGAGGCCTTGCCTTATCTCGAATCCCTGACCAAGCAGCTGCCCGACCATGCACAGGTGCTCTACAACCTGGGCATCTGCTACAGCGAGCTGGGCCAATACGACGAGGCTGTCATTCGCCTCAAGCGGGCGGTGCAGATTGATCCGCGTCATGCGCATGCCTGGGTGGGCATCGGCACCGCCTACCACCGCATGCGCAAGCCCGAACAGGCGCTGGAGGCCTTCGCCCGGGCCATGGAACTGAGTCCGGCTGACCCCTTCGTCCGGCGCGGCATGGGCGGGGTTTTGCTGGCCACGGGTCGAGCTGCAGAAGCCTTGCCCCATCTGCGCCAGGCATTGAAGGCCCTGCCCGACGATCCCCAGACCTTGTTTGCATTGGCCGCTGCGCTCGAAAGCATCGACACGCCGGATTCGCTTTTTGAAGCTGATGCGCTCTACCAAAGGCTGATCACCGAGCACAGTCAGTCCCAGGCCGGCGAGATGGCCGAAAAAGCCCGGACACGCCTGGCGCACAAGCAGTTGCAGCAAGGCGTGGTGGGCGGCGTCCGGCTGGACGTGGTGGCTTACATCAAGGAAGCGCTGCAACTGTTCGAAAAAGTGGGAAAGAACCGGATGCAGCAGATCGCACTGGAGATCGCCATGCTGGGCAGCTCCGGCCTGAGCATCAACGACCCCGAGCGCAAGTACAACCTGCAGAACCTGCCCGGCCAGTTCTCTGGCCTGCAGCTGCTCAGTTATATGTACGCCGCGTTCCAGCAGATCGACCCTTCAGTGGACATGGGGGCCGACTTTGCGAAGGAATACGCGATGGCAAAGGGCGAGGTCATTTGAGCGGCTCGCCTGCCAGCAATTGCGCCTTGCCGCCTGCGCGATACACCACACACGCCAGCTGTCCGTAGCGGCCACACAGCGCCAGCGCCGCCTCGGCTTGCAGCCCCATTGCCAATACGCTTTCTTCACCCGGCCAGCCGTTGGCCGGGTGCTGCCCGATACCGGCAATGCACTGCAGCCCGCGCTCTGACAGCTCTTGCTGCAGCGCTTGCTGGCGGGCGCGGTTTTCTGCTTCGGGCAGGGCTTGGGCCATGGGATTCCAGGCGGTAATGAAAGCGGCGCAGCCTTGCCCATGGGCCTGCAGCAGGGCATCGAGCTCGGGGCTGGGCTGGCCGATGCGCAGCACAAAGGGGGGCTGGTGGTGGACGATGTAGTCCGTCTCTTCAAAGGCCTGGCGCAGTGCAGGTGGAATCTTGTGCGGGGCGTTTTCTTGCACCGGCTCGTGTGCAGCAGGGCGGCTTTCAGCAGGGGACGGCGCATGGCCGCCGACCGCTGAAATCACGGGGCTCAACCGGGCAAATAGCCTTGAGTCGGGGCTGTCGAGAGGGGTGGTTCTGTTTGACATGGTCTGCTCCTTCATGCTTTCTCGAGACTTTTTTGCGCGATCCCTTGATCCTGACTTCCATGGTCTGGATCGATCCGCTGCAGCTTGTATCCGGCACACCAGGCATCCATGCATCTGGCCCAGCCCTGCTCATCGGTATCCCAGGAGACGGTGCTGATATGAGGGAGTCCGTCTATTCGCCGCACCAGATAAGGAACCGGACCATACTTCTTATGGTGTTGGGTGTGATCGATCATGATGATGGTCACCAGATCGCCGTCATTGCAAGCCGGGTGGTCGCTGTTGACGGTGATGCACAGGTCGCCGACTTGCAGCGGCCGGTTTTTGGCGGATGTGTTGGTCTTGCTGCTCATGCCTTTTCTCCCTGAGTCTTCGCCTGCGGTTCCTGATGAGGGATTTCTTCCATCACTTCGTCCAGATTCCAGAGTTCCGGGTCGATGGGCAGCAGCCAGGCGTCGGGGTGTTCGACCTCGCTGGCGAACGTGACGATGCGCTGGTACGTCACCCCCCTGATGGACACGCAGCACCAAAGTTCTTTGCGGACAGGCTCGATGAGCCAACAGTCCTTCTTAAGCTGTTTGTTGTACTCGACTGGACCTGCCACCCTCACCAGTTTGCCGATATTGGCCCTGCAGCTTTCCTCATCGTGAATGACCAGTGCCAGGTCACCCTCTTTGCAACGCAATAGCATCGCGATCTCCTTTCGCCCCATGCTGTTCCGGCATCGCCAGAACTCGCGGGGGCAGCTGCGCGAGGGCGACGCTTTAGCAGTGATTTGTGAGTCGCCACTGCAATTGGTCATAAATCGGCGACGTGTGCTAGCCGCACACAGGGCAATGGTGATGCACCGCAGGCTCAGGGGATGAGCCTGCAGTGCACGTGTCAGGTCATGCGAAAGCGCGCAGGGTCGCGCCATTCGCTTTGCGTCAAGGGATCAAAGTGGGTTTGGCTCTGTGCCATGAAAAAACTCCTGCGCCTCGCTTACAGATCGGGTAACGCCCATGTTGCACGCGAGGCCAGGAGTGCTGGGGACGTTTAGCGGTTTTTGCGCCCCCGCAAGTTCCTAAATCGGGCGGTCGGTTTGCACCAACGGGTTGAATGC
>CAYSIY010000030.1:0-3342 GCA_964431215.1 uncultured Limnohabitans sp. | reverse complement strand
GGTGTGTAGACACGCGTACCCTTGGGCGTCTGGCCCCGGGCATGGGCCTGTGCCTGCAGAAGTCCCTTGCGAATGCTGTCAAATGCTTTTCCCATGTTTGCAGTCCTTCAGTCGTCCAGCTCGCCGCTGCACCGCCTGCGATGCGGTGATGCCAACGCCGCGCTGCTCATGCAGCTGCAGCGTACGGCCAAGCATCAGGTGGAGAATTTTTTGAAGTCAGCCACTCAACCCAGCGCCGGGCCGTTGACCACCGACAGATAGGCCTGCCGGGTTTCGGGGCTGACCGCGTTGAGCGCCTGTTCGTAATGGGTCTTGTGCTGCGCCAGCATGCGGGCCGAGGCGATGGTTTTGCTGCGGCAGAACCAGTGGCAACTGTGCTGCATGAGGAACATTTCGGCCATCAGGGTGAAGGCCCGGTCACGGGGGGAGAGTCCGGCCTCGTTGCGCACCACGCTCTCTATGCCGTCGGCGTGGATCTGCAACACGCGGCGGGTGTCAAAGGTGGACTGCGGCAGCACTTTCTCGATGCCGGGCAGCGCCAGCTTGAGGGTGCGGGCCTGCGGCGCGGGCAATTGGCCAAAAGTGCGGGCCAGGCCCTGAAACTGCCGGGCCAGCTCCTGCTCGGTTTCTTGCTGCAACTGCAGCACCTGCTGCTGGCGCTCGGGGTCGCTCTCGCCCAGGGCACGCATATAGCCCTCGGTGAGCTGCTGCATCAGCCGCTCGATCTGATAGGGCTGCAACTGGCTGGCGAGCAGGGCGGTGCGTTTGCGCCGGTCCTGACGGTTGAACCAGTGCACGACAAAGCTGGCTGCGACCAGAAGACTGAGGATTTCGAGGGTGTCCAAGACTGAAACGATCCGGATGTCAGCGTCGCCAAAACGGTCGGCGAACTGTTGCCTGCAGTGTATTCAGTCCCGGGGGGCCTGCCCTTTTGGAGTGTTGACTCTAGAGTGAGGGTTTTCCCTTGCTTGTGCCGCCCGGGCGTGTTGGAATTGCTGCACCGCAACAAACTTTCAACCCTCTCCAAGGAATCACCATGAACAACTTCAACGCTGAACAATTCACCGCCGCCGGCAAAGCCAACCTCGACGCCGTGGCCGGCCTGACCCACACCGCCTTCGCCGGCTTCGAGCGCGTGGTCGAACTGAACCTGGCCGCTGGCAAGGCCGCCGTGGGCGAATCTTTTGCCAACGCCCAGAGCCTGCTGTCGGCCAAGAGCCCGCAAGAACTGCTGGCTGCCCAGGCTGCCCTGATGCAGCCCGTCCTCGAAAAGTCGGCCTCCTACAGCCGCCACCTGTACGAGATCGCTTCGGCCACTGGCGCCGAACTGAGCAAGGCGGTAGAAGCCAAGGTGGCCGAGAGCCAGGCCGCCGTCAAGAACGTGGTTGAGGCCAATCTGAAGAACGCCCCCGCCGGTTCCGACGCCGCCGTGGCCGCCTTCAGGACCGCCTACGACGCCAGCCAGACCGCTGCCGAGACCCTGCAAAAGGTCGCCAAGCAAGCCGCCGAAACCGCCCAGGCCAACCTGAAAGCCGCGACGGCCCAAGCCGAAGCCGCCGTCAAGTCCACCCTCAAGGCCGCCAAGGCTAAATAAATGACTTCAGGGACAGATCTTTAGCTCTGTCCCTGACTGATTAGGGTCTTGGTGACAGATCTTTAGCTCTGTTACCGACTGGTTAAGATCAAAAGGCGTCTTCGGACGCCTTTTTCACGTCTGTCTCCATCATGCCCACCACGGCACTCTCTTCGTCATTCCCGATACCCTCTCTTCGTCATTCCCGCGAAAGAACTTCACCCCCGCGAAAGCGGGGGCGGGAATCCACTCCCGTCCATGGATCCCCGGGCCAAGCGTCCCGTCATGCCCGACCCGATCGGGCATCCATAGATCCCCGGGTCAAGCCCGAGGATGACGACAATCCCCGTCATTCCCGCGAAAGAACGTCACCCCCGCGAAAGCGGGGGCGGGAATCCACTCCCATCCATGGATCCCCGGGTCAAGCCCGAGGATGACGAGGAAGCGACACCCGAGGATGACGACACTGATGGAGATGACTCTTGATCGCAATGTCCAAAGTATTCACACAACCCGGCGCCCCGGTTCTTGCCATCGAAGGTGGAGTGGCCACCGTCACCCTCAACCGCCCGGCCCAGCGCAACCGGCTCGAAAACGGTGATCTGGTCGCGCTGCTGGAGCACTTGGATGCGGTCGAGCGCGATGCGAGCGTGCGGGTGCTGGTGCTCACGGCCAACACCGCTGGGCAGCCCAGGCCGGTGTTTTGCGCGGGCTTTGACATTGGCGGGTTTGATGAAAACGGCCACGGCTCCAGCTTTTTTGAGCAGATTCCGGAGAAGCTGGCAAGCCTGCGCCCCGTGACGGTCTGCGCGCTCAATGGCAGCGTGTACGGCGGGGCCACCGACATCGTGCTGGCTTGCGATCTGCGCATCGGGCTGGACGGCATCGAGTGGCGCATGCCGGCCACGGCGCTGGGCCTGCACTACTACCCCAGCGGACTGCAGCGTTATGTCAGCCAGATGGGCCTGCTGGCCGCCAAGCGGGCGTTTTTGACGGCGCGGCCCTTCAACACCGCGCAGTTGCAGGCGCTCGGCCTGCTGGAAGCGGTGAGCGATACCGCCAATTGGCGCGCCACGCTCGACGCCCTGGTGCACGATGTGCTGGCCCTGGCCCCGCTGGCGGTGCAGCAGACCAAGCGCTCGCTCAATGAGATTGCGCGCGGCGACTACGACGAGCACCGTTTGCGCGAACGCGAGCACCAGAGCTGCGCCAGCGCCGACTTTGCCGAAGGCCGCGCCGCCTTTGCCGAGCGGCGCAAACCGGTGTTCAGCGGGCGCTGAACACGCTCGGGCAGCGCCCCGTCAGCCCGCCGGTCAGCCGGCGGCGCGTCGGGTCAGGATCTCGAAGGCCGGCAAGGTTTTGCCCTCCAGCACTTCAAGGAAAGCGCCGCCGCCGGTAGAGATGTAGCCCACCTGTTGCTCGATGCCGTATTTGGCAATGGCGGCCAGGGTGTCGCCACCGCCGGCAATGCTGAAAGCGCTCGACTCGGCAATCGCCCGGGCAATGGCCTGGGTGCCACCGGCAAACTGATCGAACTCGAAGACGCCGACCGGGCCGTTCCAGACGATGGTGCCGGCCGCCTTGAGCTGGGCCGCCAGGCGGGCCGCAGTCTCGGGGCCGATGTCCAGAATCATGTCGTCGTCCTGCACTTCGGTGGCCTTCTTGATGGTGGCCACAGCCGTGGCGCTGAACTCTTTGGCGCAGACCACGTCGGTCGGGATCGGCACTTCGGCGCCACGCGCTTTCATGGCCTCGATCACCGCTTTGGC
>CAYSIY010000029.1:0-16602 GCA_964431215.1 uncultured Limnohabitans sp. | reverse complement strand
TGCTGGTGGCGCCTGTTTTGGCGATGTAGAGCTTGACGCTGCTGCCTGCTTCAGCTGCACCGCTGAAGGTGGGTGTGGTGTCGCGGGTGAGGTTGTCGCCTTTGGTGCCGCTGTCGTTGTCGTCAGCGGTGTTGCTGTTGGCGTCAACGTCCTGGAAAAGGCTGCCGCTGATGTCTGCGGCGGTCGGGGCCAGCGTGTCCACCGAGAAGGTGAAGGCATTGGGGATGTCGGTGACGTTACCGGCTGCATCGGTCAGTTTGACGGTGGGCTTGTACTCAACGGGCTGGCCGTTGTTGTTGCCGGACAGTGCTGTGGTGATGGGCACCGACCAGTTGCCGCTGGCGTTAGCCGTGGTGGTGTAAGTTTGTCCGCCAACGCTCAGTTCAACCTTCGCACCCGCCTCGGCCTTGCCCGTGAGTGTGGGCAGGGGGTTGGAGGTGAGTTGATCGGCCAAGGAGCCGGTGTTGCTGGCGTCGGCCAGTGCGCCGCTGAAGTCTGTGCCGGCGCTTGATGGTGCGATGCTGTCGATGGTCAAAGCGGTGCCCGGCAGGGCTGCGCTGGCATTGCCCGCTTTGTCGGTCACCACGGCGCTCAGGCTGAGCGTGCCCTCAGGCAGTTGGGTGATGCCGCCTGCATACGCCCAAGGCGTGGTGCTGGTGGTGGCCCACTGGCCGTTGCTGCCCACCGTGATGGGGCCGACCGTGGCCAGCAAGGTGCCCGTGCTGCTCTTGATTTGCAGCGTCACGGACGAGTCGGCTTCTGCCGTGCCGTTGAGCAAAGGCTTGTCGGCGGTGCGGGTGATGTTGTCGCCCAGCAGCCCCGAGTCGTTGGGGGCCGTGCGTGTGAGCGCGGCGCTCAGGCCGGTGGTGGGGGCGGTGGTGTCCACACGGAAGCCGTTGCCGTCCACCGTGGTGGTGCCGCTGTTGTTGGTGATGGTGACAACAGGTTTGTGGTCGCCTTGGGGCAATGCATCACGCACGGTGAAGGACCATTTTCCATCGTTGCCCACGGTGATGCCGAGTCCGGTGGCCGTTCCGGCGCGGTTGCTGTAAGTCAGGCCCCCAATCACCACGTCAACCCAGTTACCGCTTACGTAGTTGTCTATCGTGCCCTCAATAACGGGCCTGACCACGTTGGTGATGCGGTCGGTGTTGTTGCCGGTCGGGCCGAAGCTGTCTGAGCTGTTGGCCAAAGCTGCATTGCCCACGGCGCTGGACGTATCGATCGTGAAGTTGTTGGTCAGCGTTTGGCTGGCCACATTACCGGCCTTGTCGCTGGACGAGACGGTGTAGCTGTAGCTGCCATTGGGCAAAGCGGCACCCGTGAGCGGGACCAACCAGTTGCCCGCTGCATCGGCCGTGGTGGTGTAGATGCGGGGCGTGGTTTCGCCAGCGATCGTCAGGCTGAGGGTCACCAGGCTGCCGGCATCCGCCGTGCCTTGCAGGCTGGGGTTTTGCAACTGCGTGATCTTGCCGTCGGGCAGGCCGGTGTCGCTGATGGTGGCCAGACGACCGGTGGGCAATGTGGGCAGCGTGGCATCGATTTCAAACGGGGTGCCGTTTTGGATGCGGGTGTTGCCCGCTGCATCGGTCACGGCCAGGCTGGGGGTGTAGGTGCCGTCGGTCAGAGCCGCGCTGGCAGGCACGGTAACGTTCCACTTGCCATCGCCGTCCACCGGCACACCGGTCAGCACCACATCGGGGCTGCCCGCCTTCTTGAGGGTGACCACGATGATGGTGTTCGCTTCAGCCAGGCCGCTGAGGGTGGGCGTGGTGTCGCGCGTGAGGTTGTCGCCCTTGGTGCCGCTGTCATTGGCGGCGGCGCTGGTGTCCGCGTCAACCGTCAAAGCGCCGCTGATGCCGCTGAGCACGGGCGCGGTGGTGTCGACCCGGAAGGCGGTGCCGGGCGCGGTGGTGCTGTTGCCTGCCGCGTCGGTGACCTTGATTTGCGGCGTGTGGGTGCCCTCGCTCAAGGCGGTGGTGACGGGCAGTGTCCATTTGCCGTCGGCCGCGACGGTGATGGTGCCGCTCATGCCGGTGGGCACAGGCGAAGCACTGGTGTAAGTCACGCCGCCAATGGTGACTTCCACCACCGAGCCTGCTTCGGCCTGGCCGCTGAGCAGGGGCGTGGTGTCGCGCGTGAGGTTGTCGCCTTTGGTGCCGCTGTCGTTGTCATCTGCGGTGTTGTTGTTGGCGTCAATGTCCTGGAAGAGGCTGCCGCTGATGTCTGCGGCGGTCGGGGCCAGTGTGTCCACCCTGAAGGCCGTGCCGGGCGCGGTGGTGCTGTTGCCCGCCGCGTCGGTGACCTTGATCTGCGGTGTGTGGGTGCCCTCGCCCAGAGCGGTGGTGACGGGCAGTGTCCATTTGCCGGTTCCATCAACCGTGATGGTGCCGCTCATGCCACTGGGCACGGGGAATGCACTGGTGTAGGTGACCCCGCCAAGGGTGACTTCCACCACCGAGCCTGCTTCGGCCTGGCCGCTGAGCAACGGCGTGTTGTCGCGGGTGCGGTTGTCGCCTTTGGTGCCGCTGTCGTTGTCGTTGGCCGGGTTGCCGTCGGTGTCAACGTCCTGGAAGAGGCTGCCAGTGATGGCTGAGGCGGTCGGGGCCAGCGTGTCAATGGTGAAAGGCGTGCCGTTTTGGGTGCTGGAGTTGCCCGCCGCGTCGGTCACGGCCAGGCTGGGGGTGTAGGTGCCCCCCGTCAGAGCCGCGCTGGCAGGCACGGTCACCGTCCACTTGCCGTTACCGTCCACCGGCACGCCGGTCAGCACCACATCGGGGCTGCCCGTCTTTTTGAGGGTGACCACGATGGTGGTGTTCGCTTCAGCCAGACCGCTGAGGGTGGGCGTGGTGTCGCGGGTCAGGTTGTCGCCCTTAACGCCGCTGTCGTTGGCATTGAAATTGGTGTTGGTGCTGGTGTCGGTATCCACCGTCAAAGCGCCATTGATGCCGCTGAGCAGCGGGGCAATGGTGTCGATGGTGAAGGGGGTGCCGTCCTTGCTGCTGGTGTTGCCTGCGGCATCGGTCACGATCAGGCTGGGCGTGTAGACCCCATCCGTCAATGCTGAACCAGCAGCTACGGTGGCAGACCAGGTGCCGTCGTTGCCGACCACCACGCCGGGCAGTACCACATCGGGGCTGCCCGCCTTTTTGAGTGTGACCACGATGGTGGAGCCAGCCTCGGCAACGCCACCCAAGGTGGGCGTGGTGTCGCGTGTTCGGTTGTCGCTTTTGATGCCGCTGTCGTTGTCGTTGACCGGGTTGCCGTCCGTGTCGGTGTCGACGGTGAGGAAGCCCGTGATGGCGCTGAGCACAGGCGCTGTGGTGTCTACCGTGAAGGCGGTGCCAGAGGCGCTGCTGCGGTTGCCGGCGGCATCGCTGACGTCAAGTTGGAGTGCGTAGTTGCCGTCGTTTAAAGGGGCGTTTGCCGGCACGGTGGCGGTCCACTTGCCGTCGCTGCCCACCAACACACCGGGCAGCACCACATCGGGGCTGCCTGCCTTTTTGAGGGTGACCACGACGGTGGCGCCAGCTTCAGCCGTGCCGCTGAGTGTGGGCGAATTGTCGCGGGTGAGGTTGTCGCCTTTGACGCCGCTGTCGTTGTCGTCTGCGGTGTTGTTGTTGGCGTCAACATCTTGGAAGAGGCTACCGCCAATGTTCGCCACGGAAGGGGCCAGTGTGTCCACCGAGAAGGTGAAGGCATTGGGGATGTTGGTGACGTTACCGGCTGCATCGATCAGTTTGACGGTGGGCTTGTATTCAACGGGCTGGCCGCCGTTGTTGCCAGACAGCGCCGTGGTGATGGGCACCGACCAGTTGCCGTTGACGTCAGCCGTGGTGGTGTAGGTCTGGGCGGTCGGACCTGTGCCAATCGTCAATTCGACCTTGACGCCTGGCTCGGTTTTACCGGTGAGCGTGGGCAGTGTGTTGAAGGTGAGTTGGTCGGCCAGCGAACCGGTGTTGCTGGCATCGGCCAGTTGGCCACTGAAGTCAGGAAAGGTGCCCGAAGGCGGGGTGGTGTCAATCGTCAGAGGCGTGCCCAACACCGCCGTGGTGGTGTTGCCTGCTTTGTCGGTGACGAGAACATTCAGGCTGAGCTTGCCTTCTGGCAGTTGGGTGAGGCCGTTGGCATAAACCCAGGGTGTGGTGCTGGTGGTGGCCCACTGCCCGTCGCTGCCCACAGTGAGCGGGCCTACGCTGGCCTGCAAGACACCGTCGCTGTTTCTGATTTGTATGGTCAGGGACGAGTCGCCCTCGGCTGTGCCGTTGAGCAAAGGCTTGTCGGCGGTGCGGGTCACGTTGTCGCCCAGCAGCGCCGAGTCATTGGGGGCACTGCGGGTGAGCGCGGCGCTCACGCCGGTGGCGGGTGCGGTGGTGTCCACACGGAAGCCCACGGCATTGAGCGGGTCGAGCGTGGTGCTGCCGCCGGCGTTGGTGATGGTGACTTTGGGGTTGTAATCGCCTTGGGGCAAGGCATCACGCACCGTGAAGAACCATTTGCCATCGCTGGCCACAGTGAAGGTGAGTCCGGTGTCTGTGCCAGGGCGATTGCTGTAGGTCAGGCCATTGATCACCACATCAATCAGATCGCCGCTCTGATAGTTGGTGATTGCGCCCTCAATGCGGGGTTTGACCACGTTGGTGATGCGGTCGGTGCTGTTGCCGGTCGGACCGAAGCTGTCTGAGCTGCTGGCCAGCGAGGCGTTGCCGACGGGGCTTGCGGTGTTGACCTCGAAGTTGTCGGTGAGGGTGCTGGTGGCGACATTACCGGCCTTGTCGCTGGACGACGCGGTGTAGCTGTACTTGCCGTTGGGCAGTGGGTTGCCGGTGAGCGCGATCAGCCAATTGCCCGACTCGTCGGCTGTGGTGGTGTAAGTGCGGGGCGTGGCTTCGCCAGCAACTGTCAGGCTAAGGACCACCACGCTGTTGGCGTCCGCCGTGCCTTGCAGGCTGGGGTTTTGCAGTTGGGTGATCTTGCCTTCGGCCACGCCCGTGTCGCTGATGGTGGCCAGACGTCCGGTGGGCTCGGTGGGCGGCGTCGTGTCCACTTCAAACGGGGTGCCGCTTTGGATGCTGGTGTTGCCCGCGGGGTCGGTCACGGCCAGGCTGGCGCTGTAGCGCCCTTCAGGCAATGCTTTGTCGTTTGGCACCGTGGCACTCCAGGTGCCGTCAGCGCGCACTGTCACAGGTGCCAGCACCAGATCGGAGAGGCCGAGCTTCTTGAGCGTCACCACCACGGTGGCCCCCGCTTCGCCAGTGCCGCTGAGTGTGGGCGTGGTGTCGCGGGTGAGGTTGTCGCCTTTGATGCCGCTGTCGTTGTCGTCAGCGAGGTTATTGTTGGTGTCGGTGTCCACCGTCAGGGCGCCCGTGATGTCGTTGAGCACCGGCGGGGTGATGTCGATTTGGAACGGTGTGCCCTTGTTTGTGCTGCTGTTACCAGCCGCATCAGTGACTTTGATATCTGGCGTATAGATGCCACTGTTCAGGCCCAGTCCGCCGTTGTCAAGATCCCCCACCTTGACAGACCAGGTTTTGTCGGCAGCGACGGTGGCCAGATAGGTCTTGCCGTTAACAACCACCTCGACTTTGTCGTTGGCGTTTTCTGTGGTGCCGCGCAACACGGGCAGACGCACTCGGGTCAGGTTGTCGGTGTTGCTGCCGCTGTTGGTGGTGCTGGCGGCGCCTGTTTCGAGCGCGCCACTGATGGCGCTGGCCACGGGTAGCGTCAGGTCTACCGTGAAAGGCGTGCCAGGCGCGGTGCTGCTGTTGCCGGCGGCGTCGGTGGCCCGGATGCTGGGCGTGTAGGTGCCTTCGGGCAGGTCATCGAGCACCGACAGGCTCCAAGCGCCGGTTGAACTGGCCACGGTGGAGTAAGTCTTGCCGTTGACTGTCACGTCCACTTTGGCATGGGCTTCGGCGGTTCCGTTGAGTTCGGGCTGGGCCAGTTGGGTCCGCAGATCCGTGGTGGTGCCGCTCAGGCCGTTGCCCGTGTCGCTGGGCGCACTCAGGCCGCCCGTTTGCCCCTCGGGTGCCACGGCATCCATACGGAAGCCGGTCAACTGCTTCACCGTGGTGTTGCCTGCGGCGTCGGTGACCTCTGCCCATAAGGCATACGGGGTGCCATTGATGTCCGTGGTCAACAATGCGTCTGCGGCCGTCGCGCTCCAACGGCCTGAGGCGGCATCGGCTGTGACGGCGTCCAAGGCTTGCACCTGATCGACGCCTTTGAAGGTGCTGCTGCTCGCGCCCGGTTTGGCGATGTAGAGCTTGACGCTGCTGCCCGCTTCGGCAATGCCATCAAATGTGGGCGTGGTGTCGCGCGTGAGGTTGTCGCCCTTGGTGCCGCTGTCGTTGGCGGCGGCGCTGGTGTCGGCGTCGACCGTCAGGGCGCCGGTGATGCCGCTGAGTGCGGGGGCCACCGTGTCCAGATCGAAGGTGAGGACATCGTAGGTGGGCGACTCAATCTTGCCGTCGGCGCTTCGGACGATGGCCTGGATCTTGGTCACGCCGTTGATCGCGCCCAGCTGGGCCAGGGGCACCGGGACCTGGGCTTGGTTGGTTCTGAAGTCGGCTTCGGTCACGGTGTAAGTCACACTGCCTTGGCTGCCATCCGCACGCACAATGGTCAGAGTCACCACATCGCCCACAATGACGGCCGCGGGCAGGGCCAAAGGCACCACGATGCCGTTGGCCGACTCCTCTGCGCTGATGGAACGCTTGCCGTTGGCATGTGCAGACAGTTCGCCAGCATCTGCACCTTCCACGCTGTTGGCTTGCGCGATGGCCGTGGCAGAGGCGGCGTCGAGGGGTTTGTTGAGCCTGCGGTTGGGGGCCGCCTGCAAAAGGTCTGCATACCCTGAAGTGTTCCGGTTGGCACCGGGCACATCCTCTTTGAACTCAAACTCTTTGGCGCCTTCGATCAGCCAATCCGCAATGGCGCTCGCGTTGCTGGCCTGCGCCATCTTCTCGAGTTGGCTCAGTGTCGACGCGATACCACCAGAATGAACATCCAAGCCTGAGAGTTTGGCCAGCACCTGGGCGTACTTTTCTGCCGAATTCACGCCATCGGTGTCGTTGTAGCTGGTGTTGGGGGTGCCGTCGGTATTGATGATCAGCACGGGCAGGGTGCGTACGATGTCCATGCCCTCCATGCCCAACAGGGTGGCCACGGTCTCGTTGGCGGTTTTGACTCGGTCCGCGCTGGGGGGCTTGGGATCGTCACCGGTCAGCCCGGCCATGCGAGCCGCCAATTCGGTCACGGGTGACACCACGATGCTCACATCCTGGGTGTTGTCCACCACCAGCATGGCCCGCAGATCGGTGTCCAGGCTCTTGTCCAGACCCGTGGCCTCGTCCATGAAGTCTTTTCCAGCGGCGTTGCGGTCTCTCACGGTAATCAGCAACGCGCCCTTGTACCCTCTGGGAATGTCGAAGGTGTAACGACCGTTTTCGTCAGAAACCCCTGTGATGCGGGTGCCATCTTCCGTGGTCATGACCATGAGCACGCTCGATTTGAACGGCCCGGCCACGGCGGTGACTGTCAGCTTGTAGGCTTGCACCGCCTTGCTCTGGGCCTGCAGCACCAGAGCGCCGCCGCCTACGACAGCGGCCCCCAGCAGGTTGGAGTCAAACCACGCGGGAATCATGGTTTTGCCGACCATGACACCTTCACCATGGTTGACGACCACCAGCTGGTCCTTCATGAGATGGGACCAATCGCTGCCCTGCAAAATGACGTTGTCGGACTGGTAAAAATCTTCCAGATGCAGCAGGACCTCGCCCGATTCGGTTTCCACCACCAAATCCGAATTGAGCTTTTTCAGCCGCAGTGCACGGCCCAGTACCGTTTGCTTGCCGGTGAGTTCCTGGCCATTGATCGTGAGGATCAGTTTGGAGTCAGGTCGTACGGCGTGCCGGATGGGCTCGGATCCGGCTTCGCGTATCCACTGAAAGAATTGTTCGCCTTTTTTGAGCGTGCGCTCGCTGAGCTGGATGTCGATCGAGGGTAGCAGCTTGCCCTGGTTCTGGGAGGGCGTCTGGGTCGAGGCATCGTTGTTTTTGGCGAAGTCTTGTTTCATGACAGGAGGTATCGGTTGGGGGAGACGCCCACTCAAAAAGAGGCGGGCAGGGGGCTGTGCAGGGAATGGAAAGCTGGAGGTGGAAAAGAAAAATAAAGCTCTAATATAAACTTGATAAGCATATCTTCGAAAGCCGACAGTTTGGTCTTGAAATCACTGACTTGCTGAAAAAAACAGCCCTGTCCACGCCCGCCCGACCTGCCGGCGCGTCGCATGGAGCCGCGAGCAGCCGCCCTCGCGTTCGCGGCCAATGGGGCTGTTTTGAGCCGGTTTCAGATTTCGTCGATGGGGGTGGAGGCCGGTGCCGCTTCGCCGGCACGGTCGGCCAGCGAAAAACGATCGTCGGTGCGGGTGTAAAAACTCGCTCCAAAACGGGCAATGGGCCGGTAGTCCCGCAGGTTGACCCGCCAGGCCTGGGTGTCGATGAGCCCCTCACGGGCGGCCATCCACTGGATGCGGCCAATGAACACATAACGGCTGGGCGTTTCCAGCTTTTCATGAAGCACGCACTCAAAGGCGATCGGGGCTTGGGCAATGCGGGGGGGCGCGACGCTGTGTGACGCCACAGGGGTCAGCCCCACCTGTGCCAGCTCGCTCACGTCCGAAGGAAAGGATTCACCGCAGGCGTGCATCTGCTGCGCCATGGGCTCGTCGGTCATGTGCACCACAAACTCGCCGCTGGCGAGGATGTTGGCGGCGGTGTCCTTGAGCCGACCGTCCGAGAGGCGGTTGATGCTGATCATCAGGATGGGCGGGTCTTCGCCGATCATGTTGAACATCGAAAACGGGGCCGCATTGACCACGCCGGTAGGGCCCAGGGTGGTGACCAGCGCGATCGGGCGGGGCACGATCAGGCTGGCCATGAGCTTGTAGCGCTGGTAGCTGCTGATCTCGTCAAAGTTCACTTCGGTCATGGTGCGCGGTCCCGATGAGGTGTCCGCAGACGTTGCGGACAAGAAAAAAGCGACGTGCCTGGCCCGCGGGGGCCGGGGCGACGTCGCCGTCAGACGCTCCGTGGATCAGACAATCACTTCGACGTTGGCCCGTTTGGCCACGGCGGTCCAGGAGCTGATTTGCGACTGTATCAGCTTGACGAAATCGTCCCCGAGCACCGGCGTTTTGCGCGGCAGGGTCTGGATGTCTTCCAGACGCGAGGCGATGTCGGGCTTGGCCAGAATCTCGGGAATCAGCGCGGTCAGTCGCTGTGCAATCGGTGCCGGCAGATTCTTGGGGGCCGACAGGCCCAGCCACTGCGATCCCGTCAGGGACGGCAGGCCTTGCTCGGCAAACGTCGGGATGTTGGGCAGGGCCGGCAGACGCTGCGGTGTGGAAACCGCCAAGGCCCGCAGGGTACCGCCCTTGAGCTGGTTGACATTGGTGGTGACCGGGTCAAAAACACCGTCAATCTGTCCGCCCATCAGGTCCTGGATGGCCGGTGCGCTGCCCTGGTAGGGCACGTGGTCGTGTTCGGTGGCCTTGCCGTCGATCTTGAGCAGCTCGCCAAACAGGTGGTTGGCAGAACCGATGCCCGAAGAACCGTAGCGCAGGACCCGGGTCCTGGCCGCCTGGATGTACTGGGCCAGAGTTTGATAGGGCGAATTGGCCCGCACCAGCAGCAGCATGGGTGCCTCGACCAGCATGCCCATGTGGGTGAAGTCCGCCACCGGGTCAAAGGGCATGGAGCGGCGTGTGGCCGTCGCAAACACATGCACCGAAGCGTGGCTCACCAGCAGCGAGTAGCCATCGGCGGGCTGGCGCGAAGCGTATTCGGTGCCGATCAGGCCGCCTGCACCGGCGCGGTTTTCCACCACCACCGTCTGCGACAAGGCTTGCGACAGGTGGGGTGCCATCAGGCGTGCAACGGTGTCGACCAGACCGCCCGGCGGGTACTGGCAGATCAGCCGGACCGGGCCACGGGTCGGCCAGGCGGGCGACTGGGCATGCACCCAGGGGGCGGCCAAGGCGCCTGCACCAACGGCGGCGGCAGAGAGAAATTCACGACGTTTCATTCAAGGACTCCTGAGTTGGGGTAAAACGGTTGTGGCTTGGGCACAGATACTGCTAAGCAGCATCCGTGCCAGGCTCAGGCAGGGCGTTTGCCAGCCTGCGCCTGAAAGCTGTCGAGCCTTTGCGGCTTGCGCACTTCCATTGCACCGCTCTGGTGCAGCTTTGTTTTTGACCTTGCACCCGATCCACCATGAACGCACCCCACACGGGCAGCCTCCTGCTGATCAACCCGAACACGAATGTCGCCACCACCGAGCGCCTGCGCAGCACGCTGGCCCCGCAAATGCCCGAGGGCCTCGCCCTCGACGTGGTCACCGCAGACTTTGGCTCGCACTACATCGCCTGCGAGTCCAGCCATGCGGTGGCGGCCCATGCCTGTTTGCAGGCCTGGGCCGACGACCGCCTGACCCGGACCGGTCCACTGCAGGGGGTGCTGATCGGCTGTTTTGGCGACCCGGGCCTGTGGGCATTGCGCGAGGCCTGTGCCTGTCCGGTGACCGGCCTGGCCGAGGCCTCCTTCATTCTGGCGGCGCAGCAGGGGCCGTTTGCCATCGTCACCGGCGGGGAGCGCTGGAAACCCATGCTGCAGCGGCTGGCGCTGTCACTGGGTTATGGCCAGCTCCTGGGCCACATCGAAACCGTTGCGCCCACGGGCGCGGCCTTGCAGGCCGACCCGGACATGGCCCTGCAGTGCCTGGCCGAGGCCTGCAGCAAGGCGGCAGCAACGGGCGTCCGCACGGTCATTCTCGGGGGGGCGGGCCTGGCCGGTTATGCCCGGGCTTTGCGGCCTCTTTGCCCGGTGCCGCTGATCGACAGCGCCGAGGCGGGTCTGCAGGTCTTGTTGCAGGGGCTTGCTGTGCCGCCCCTGCAGCAAGCCGATGGGTTTTTTGCGCAGTGGCAGTCGATGGCCCCGGGGATCATGCAGGCCCCGAGGCGTGCGCCCTGATCTGCTCGCCCGCATCCTCGTACCACCACGCCAGCGCGGTGTCGTAGCCTTCCCAGACGCAGCCCTGGCAGCCGCGTCCGCAGCACGAGGTGGGCTCTGGCGGTGGGTCACGAAAGTCAATGCCCGCCGTTTGCAGGCGGGCCTGAAACTCGGCAATGCCCCGGCGTACGGCCTGGCGCTGGGCCTGGCCGGCGGGGTCGTGGATCGGGTCGTCCTGGGTCTCGCTCATGCGCCGATTGTCGCGCCACCCGCAGGGGCGGGCCGGGGGCGGGCGATTTGACCCTGCACCACCGTGTGGGCGATCAGCCGGTCATCGCCCAGCACCACCAGGGCAAACAGCCATTCGGCCAGGCTCTGGGCCTGGGCCGTGCGGCGGGCCAGCAGCGGCGTGGCCCGGGGGTTGAGCACCACAAAGTCGGCCTCGCAGCCGGGCAACAGATTGCCCATCTTTCCTGACAGATCGAGCGCGGCGGCGGCACCGGCCGTGTGTTGCCACCACAGGTGCTCGGGTGCCAGGCTCAGGCCGGGGCGGCCCACGCCTTGAACTTCGACATGCTGCCTTGCCACGGTGTAGGCCGCGTGCATGGTGTGGAAGGGGCTGAAGCTGGTGCCGCCGCCCACATCGCTGGCCAGGCCGTAGCGCAGGCCGCAGCGCTCAGCAGCGGCGTAGTCAAAAAAGCCGCTGCCCAGAAACAGGTTGCTGGTCGGGCTGACGGCGGCCACGCTGCCGGTCTCGGCCATGCGGCGGCGGTCGGCATCGTCCAGGTGAATGCAGTGCGCGTACACCGAACGCGGGCGCAAGAGGCCGGCGCGGTCGTACACATCGAGGTAGCTGCGCGCTTGCGGAAACAGTTCGTGCGCCCAGCGGATCTCGTCCAGGTTTTCGGCCACATGCGACTGCACCCACACCTGCGGGAACTGCTGCGCCAGTTCGCCCGCGCCGTGCAGTTGTTCGGGCGTGCTGGTGGGCGCAAAGCGCGGGGTGATGGCGTAGCCCAGGCGGTCCACGCCGTGCCAACGGCCAATCAGCGCTTCGGTCTGGCGCAGGCTCAGTGGGGTATCGTTATCGCGCAGGCCATCGGGGCTGAAGCGGTCCTGCAGCACCTTGCCCGCGATCATGCGCAGGCGTCGCTTTTGCGCCTCGGCCATGAACACATCGACCGACGCGGGGTGGGCGGTGGCAAAACACAGCGCGGTGGTCACGCCGTTGCGCAGCAGCTCGTCCAGAAAAAAGCAGGCGACTTCATGGGCATGCGCCGGGTCGGCAAACTGCTTTTCGTGCGGAAAGGTGTAGTGCTCCAGCCAGGGCAGCAGGCCCTCGGCGGGCGAGCCGATCACATCGGTCTGCGGGTAATGGATGTGCAGGTCCACAAAACCCGGCGCAATGCACAGGCCGGGCCAGTGGGTCACGGGCAGATCGGGGTAGTGCGCGGCCAGCTCACGGTAGGCCCCGATGGCCTGGACGCGCACCACGCCATCGGCCTCTCGTGCAGTCACGATCAGACCATCGGTTTCGTGGCGGGCTTGGGGGCTCTGCGGGTCTGCAAACCACAACAAGCCTGCACGCCAGCCCTGCCAGTCCGTCGCCGAGGAGAAATCCGTCATCGGTCCATCCATTCACAAGTCAACTTTTTAATTGGGGTCAGATCCCGATTAAAAACCGGAACCCTCGGGGCTGAAAATAATCGGGATCCGACCCCAATTAACTGACCCCAATTAACCAATTAACCAATTAAAGCGGCGAGGACACGCTCGGGGGTGGCGGGGGTGTCCAGACGGATCGGGTCGCGGCCGGATCGGGTCGCGGCGATGGCATCGCGCAGCGCTTCGTAGACGCTGATGGCCAGCATGAAGGGCGGCTCGCCCACGGCCTTGCTGCCGCCCACATTGTCTTCGCGGTTGGCTTCGGGCCAGAGCGAGATATGGAGCTGGGCGGGCAGGTCGGCGGCGGTCGGGATCTTGTAGGTGCTCGCGCCCTTGGTCAGCAATTCGCCTTTGGCGTTCCAGACCAGTTCTTCGGTGGTCAGCCAGCCCAGCCCTTGGGCAAAACCGCCTTCAATCTGCCCGATGTCGATGGCGGTGTGCAGCGACTGGCCCACATCGTGCAGGATGTCGGTGCGCAGCAGCCGGTATTCGCCCGTCAGCGTGTCGATGGCGACTTCGCTGCAGGCGGCGCCGTAGGCAAAGTAATAGAAAGGCCGTCCGGTCAGGGTGTTGCGGTCGTAGTGGATCTTGGGGGTGGCATAAAAGCCGTCGCTCCAGAGCTGCACGCGCTGGCTGTAGGCGTATTGCACCGCTTCGGCAAAGCCGCGTGTGCGCACTGGCGTGATCACCTGCGCGCCTTCGAGCCGCACGGCCTGCGCCGGGCAGCCGTCGGCGCGGGCGATGCATTCGGCCAGGTTCTGGCGGACCTGCTGCGCAGCGCGCTCGGCAGCCCGGCCATTGAGGTCGGCACCGCTGGACGCTGCTGTGGCGCTGGCATTGGGCACCTGGGCGGTGTCGCTGGCGGCAGGCAGCACACTGCGGGCCGGCAGGCCCAGCACCTGGGCCACCACGGCACAGACCTTGGTGTGCAGGCCCTGGCCCATTTCGGTGCCGCCGTGGTGCACCCGCACGCTGCCGTCGGTGTAGACCGAGACCATCGCCCCGGCCTGGTTGAACTGTGTGGCGGTGAAGCTGATGCCGAACTTGACCGGCGTGAGCGCCAGGCCTTTCTTGATCACATCGTGGCTTGCGTTCCAGTCGGCCACCGCCTGGCGGCGGGCGCGGTAGCCGCAGTCATTGGCCAGTCGGGTCATGAGCGGCAGCAGAATGTTGTCCTCGACCTTCATGCCATAGGGCGTGGTGTCGCGCTCGCCTACCCCGTACAGATTGGCCAGCCGCACATCGAGCGCATCGAGTCCAAGGTGGCGGGCGATGTCGCCCATCAGGGTTTCGATCAGCAGCACGCCCTGCGGGCCGCCAAAGCCCCGAAACGCGGTGTGGCTCTGGGTGTGGGTGCGACAACGGTGCGAAGTGATGCGCACGTCGCTCAGGTAGTAGGCGTTGTCGGTGTGGAAGATGGCGCGGTCGGCCACCGGCCCGCTCAGGTCGGCGCTGTGGCCGCAGTGCGCCAGTTGCACCGCGTCCAGCCCCAGCAGGCGCCCGCTGTCGTCAAAACCGGCCGTCCAGTCGTGGCTGAAAGGGTGGCGTTTGCCGGTGACCAGAAAGTCATCGCCCCGGTCCAGCCGCATCTGCACCGGCCGGCCCAACTTGTGCGCGGCCAGCGCGGCCCAGACCGCCAGATGGCCGGCCTGCGTTTCCTTGCCGCCAAAGCCGCCGCCCATGCGCCGGCACACCACCCGCACCCGGTGCAGCGCAATGCCCAACGCATGCGCCACCCAGTGCTGCACCTCGCCCGGGTGCTGGGTGCTGCTGTGAATCAGCCAGTCGCCACCCTCCAGCGGCTCGGCGCGGGCAATCTGGCTCTCCAGATAAAAATGCTCCTGCCCGCCAATGTCCAGGCTGCCGCTGATGCGGTGCGGTGCGGCCTGCAGTGCCCCGGCCGCATCGCCGCGCTGCACCTGCACCGTGGGCAGCACGAAGCTGCCCGCCTGCAGCGCCTCGCGGGCGTGCAGCAGGGGCGTGGCGGCCTCGCATTGCAAGCGGACTTTTTTCTGCGCCGCCAGGCGTGCGCTGCGGTGGCTGTGCGCCACCACCAGGCCCAGCACCTGGCCCACATGCGCCAGCGCCGGCCCGCCAAAAACCGGCTCGTCGTGCACAAAGGTGGCCAGCAGCCGGTCGCCCGGAATGTCCTCGGCCGTCACGATGCCCACCACCCCCTCCGCCGCCAGCGCGTCCTGCGCATCCAGCCCCAGCAGCCGCCCGTGCGCCACCGGGCTGAGGATGGGGGCCGCGTGCAGCAGCCCTTCGGGGCGTGGCAGATCGTCAATGTAGTCGGCCCGGCCCTGTACCTGGGCGGCGGCGCTTTCGTGGAAGGTGGGGGTGTTCATGCCAGGGCCTCCAGTCGGATGTCTTGTCGGCCCGTGCTCTCGAGCCAGGCGCGGTGCAGCAGCGCGGCCAGCATGCGGCGGCGGTAATCACCGCTGGCACGCAGATCGCTGATGGGCTGAAACTCCTGCGCCATGGCCGCCTGCGCGGCCTGCAGGGTCTGGGCATTCCAGGGCTGGCCCTGCAAGGCGGCTTCGGTGCGGCGTGCCCGCGCCGGTACGGCGGCCACACCGCCGGCACCCACGCGCACCGCCTTAATGTGCGGCGTGCTTGCACCGGGCGCAGACAGCGTCAGTTGCACCACCAGACACACCGCCGAGATGTCGTCCTCGTGCCGCTTGGAGACCTTGTAAGCCCCCAGCCATTGCCCCGGCTGCGGGCGCGGCACCACCACCCAGGCCAGCACCTCGTCGGCGGCCATCACATTCTGGCGGTAGCCGGTGTAGAGGTCTTCCAGCGGCACATGCCGGTGCACGATGCGCCCACCTCGCCAGGCCATCAGCACCACCTGCGCCCCCAGCGCGATCAGGAGCGGCATGCTGTCGCCAATCGGCGAGCCGTTGGCCACATTGCCGCCCAGCGTGCCCGACTGGCGGATCGGCCAGCCGGCAAAGCGTTCGGCAAAGGCGGCAATCGCCGGGCGCTCGGCCGCCAGCGCGTCAAAGGCTTCCTGCAGCGTCGCGGCCGCACCGATCGCCATGTGGTGCGGGTAAGTCTCGATGCGGCGCAACTCGGCCACCCGCGTCAGGTCAATGATCTGCGGCATGGCCTGCAGACCCTGGGTGATCCACAGCCCGGCGTCGGTGGCCCCGGCAATCAGGCGGGCCTGGGGCCGGGCCGCACGGGCTTGCAGCAAGGCGTTCAGGCTGCGGGGCAGGGCGTAGCTGCTGGCCTGGTCATCACGCGGGGGCAGGGCCTGCAGCGCCTGCACGATGGGCGCTTCGTCCAGTGTGTGCTGCGCATCGGGGCGCATGGCGCAGGCGGCCTCCACGATGGGCCGGTAGCCGGTGCAGCGGCACAGATTGCCCGACAGTGCCTGCAGCGCGGTGTGCCTGTCCACCGGCTGCCCGCAGGCGGTCTGCCGCTGGTACAGCCCAAACAGGCTCATCACAAAGCCGGGCGTGCAAAAACCGCATTGCGAGCCGTGCTGCTCGACCATGGCCTGCTGCACCGGGTGCAGGCTGCCATCGGGTGCGGCCAGATCGGCGGCGGTCCACAGCGCCATGCCGTCAATCGCATGGGCTGGTTTGATGCAACTGTTGATCGCCTTGTAGCGCAAGCGTCCTTCATGCTCCTCGGCCACCACCACGGTGCAGGCCCCGCAGTCGCCAGCGGCGCAGCCCTCCTTGGTGGCGCTCAGGCGCAAGTCCTCGCGCAGCAGATCGAGCAGAGTACGGTCGGGCGGCACATGCGCGCACTCGACAAGGGCATCGCGGTGCCAAAACCGCAAAGGGGCATGGGCAGTGGGGGACGGGGCAGGTTTCATGGGCATCATCCAATCGAATCTGCATGCTAGTCCAAACCCGACGCCACACTATGCGCCGCAGCCGATACCCGCTATATCCATTCGCGCCGGTCGGCC
>CAYSIY010000028.1:0-16701 GCA_964431215.1 uncultured Limnohabitans sp. | reverse complement strand
GGACGAGCAGATCATCCTGCGCGTGGTGGACAAATTCCTGCTGCAACTGGAGCAGCAGCTGGGCGAGAAAAAGGTCGAGGTCACCTTCACCGACAAGCTGCGCAAGCACCTGGCCAGGAAAGGGTTCGACCCGCTCATGGGGGCGCGTCCGATGCAGCGCCTGATTCAGGACATGATCCGCAAGGCCTTGGCCGACGAGCTTCTGTTCGGCCGTCTGACCGATGGCGGGCGCCTGACGGTGGACCTGGACGACAAGGACGAGGTGTTGCTCGAGATCACACCTCAGCCCAAGAAGGAAGGTCGCTCGGCCCGCTCCGAACCGGCCGAGCCGGAGGAAGAGGCCACTGCGGGCTGATTCGTGCGGGTCACTTGAATGAAAAATGCCGGGCAAGCCCGGCATTTTTCATGGAGGGATCGGATCAGCGTCGACGCTTGCTGCCCCCCAGCAGGCTGCCCAGCACACCCCGCACGATCTCCCGGCCAATGGCCGAGCCCGCAGTCCGGACAGCGCTTTTGACCACCATTTGGGCGATGCCGTCACGTTGGCCGCCACGCGGCCCGGTGCTGCCAAAGAGCAGGTCGGTGACGGTCCCCATGGCCCCTGCGCCTGAGGTGCTGGCTGCGGCTGTTGTCTCCTGGCTGTGGGCCGTGATGTTGGCCTTGAGGACTTCGTAAGCCGATTCGCGGTCCACGGCTTGTTCGTAGACCCCGGCCACCAGCGAGTTCTGGAGCAGTGATTGTCGTTGCGCAGATGTGATGGGACCGATCTGGCTTCCTGGCGGCAGGACGAAGACCCGTTCGGTTTCACATGGACGACCCTTGGCGTCCAGAAAGCTCACCAGTGCTTCGCCAACGCCCAGTTCGGTGATGGCCGCCTGGATGTCCAGCCCGGCTTTGGGGCGCATGGTTTGGGCGGTGGCCTGCACCGCTTTCTGGTCGCGTGGGGTGAAAGCGCGCAGGGCATGCTGGACCCGGTTGCCCAACTGGCCGAGCACCGTGTCGGGAATATCCAGCGGGTTCTGGGTCACGAAGTAGACACCCACCCCCTTGGAGCGCACCAGGCGCACCACCAGCTCGATGCGCTCGACCAGGGCTGCAGGCGCGTCCTTGAAGAGCAGGTGGGCCTCGTCAAAGAAAAATACCAGCTTGGGTTTTTCCGGGTCACCGATCTCGGGCAACAGTTCAAACAGTTCAGAGAGCATCCAGAGCAAAAAGGTCGCATACAGGCGGGGAGCGTTGAGCAGCTTGTCGGCCGCCAGGATATTGACGACGCCTTGGCCGCTGGCATTGGTCTGCATGAAGTCCTGGATGTTGAGCATGGGCTCGCCGAAGAACTTGTCCCCCCCTTGCTCCTCGATCTGCAGCAGACCGCGCTGGATGGCGCCAATGCTGGCCGCGCTGATGTTGCCGTATTCGGTGGTGAACTGCCGGGCGTTGTCTCCCACATGCTGCAGCATGGCGCGCAGGTCCTTCATGTCCAGCAGCAGCAGGTGGTTGTCGTCGGCGATCTTGAAGACCAGGCTCAGCACGCCGGCCTGGGTTTCGTTGAGCCCCAGCATGCGCGAGAGCAGCAGCGGGCCCATGTCGCTGACGGTGGCACGCACCGGATGGCCTTGCTCGCCAAATACATCCCACAGCGTGGTCGGGCAGGCCAGGGGCTCGGGCAGTTCGATGCCTCGTTCGGCCAGCACCTTGGCCAGCTTGTCTCCAATCTGACCGCTCTGACTGATCCCGGTCAGATCCCCCTTGATGTCGGCCATGAAGACCGGTACCCCAAGACGTGAGAAATTCTCGGCCAATGTTTGCAGGGTGACGGTTTTGCCGGTGCCGGTGGCACCCGTGATCAGGCCGTGGCGGTTGGCCAGGCCCGGCAGCAGTTCGCAACGGGCACTGGCATTGCGGGCGATCAACATCGGTTCGGTCATCTTCAGGGCTCTCCTGCGCAAAAAGTAAAATCAAGGACAGATTACACCAATCAGCAAGGAATTCCCGATGGCCGGCCACAGCAAATGGGCAAACATTCAGCACCGCAAGGGGCGTCAGGACGAAAAGCGTGGGCGCATCTGGACGCGCCTCATTCGAGAGATCATGGTGGCCGCCCGCACCGGTGGCGCAGACCTCAATGCCAACCCCCGCCTGCGTCTGGCGGTGGACAAGGCCAAGGCCGCCAACATGCCGGCCGACAACATCAAGCGCAACATCGACAAGGCGACCGGCAACCTTGAAGGCGTGAGCTACGAAGAAATCCGCTACGAGGGCTATGGCATCGGGGGCGCGGCCATCATTGTCGACACCATGACCGACAACCGGGTGCGCACCGTGGCCGAGGTGCGCCATGCTTTCTCCAAGCACGGCGGCAATCTGGGGACCGAAGGATCGGTGGCCTTTCAGTTCAAGCACTGCGGGCAGCTCGTTTTTGCCCCGGGAACCAGTGAAGACCAGGTCATGGAAGTGGCGTTGGAGGCGGGCGCTCAAGACGTGATTTCGGATGAGGAGGGCGCCATCGAGGTGCTGACTTTGCCGGGAGATTTTGAAACCGTCAAAAACGCCCTGGAAGCTGCTGGCCTCAAGCCCGAAGTGGCGGAGGTCACCCTGCGCCCCGAGAACACCATCGCGCTGACGGGCGATGATGCTGCGAAGATGCAGAAGCTGCTGGACGTTCTGGAAGACCTGGACGATGTGCAGAACGTATTCCACAACGCCGACATCAACGAATGAACAGGGTTGCTGGATCATGTCCGGCATGACACAAAGCTATGAAAGTACTCGTGATCGGTGGCGGTGGCCGTGAACATGCCCTGGCCTGGAAGCTGGCGCAATCGCCCAAAGTTCAACAGGTTTACGTGGCGCCCGGCAACGGAGGGACGGCTCGTGACAGGAACCTCATCAACGTGCCCATCACCGAGATCAAGGCCTTGCGTGAATGGGTGCAAACCGAGCAGATCGGTTTGACGGTGGTGGGCCCCGAGGCGCCTCTGGCGGCTGGCGTGGTGGACGAATTCCGGGCCCATGGGCTGCGCATTTTTGGTCCGACCCGTGCGGCGGCACAGCTTGAAAGCTCCAAAGCCTTTTCCAAAGCCTTCATGCAGCGGCACGCCATCCCCACGGCCGAGTTCGAGACCTTCACCGATCCGGTGGCGGCGCATGCGTATGTGGACCGCAAGGGCGCACCCATCGTGGTCAAGGCCGATGGTCTGGCTGCCGGAAAAGGGGTTGTGGTGGCCATGACGCTGGCCGAAGCCCACGAGGCGATCGATTTCATGTTGCTCGACAACGCCCTGGGCGTGGCCCATAACGAGGGCGGGGCCCGTGTGGTGATCGAGGAGTTCCTGCAAGGCGAGGAGGCCAGTTTCATCGTCCTTTGTGATGGCAAAAACGTCACGGCTCTGGCCACCAGCCAGGACCACAAGCGCCTGCTTGACGGCGATGAGGGGCCCAACACTGGCGGCATGGGGGCTTATTCGCCCGCGCCGGTGGTTACGGCCGAGGTGCATGCCCGTGCCATGCGCGAAGTCATTTTGCCGACGGTCCGCGGAATGCAAAAAGATGGCATTCCTTACACCGGCTTTTTGTATGCAGGCCTGATGATCGATGCGCAGGGCAAACCCAAGACGCTTGAATTCAACTGCCGCATGGGCGATCCGGAAACGCAGCCGATCATGATGCGGCTCCAATCCGATCTTTTCGATGTGATGATGGCCGCCACCAGCGAAGGGCTCGACAAGATCGAGCTCGACTGGGACCGCCGCGTGGCGCTGGGCGTGGTCTTGGCCGCTGCAGGCTACCCCATGAATCCGCGCAAGGGTGATGTCATCACCGGATTGCCGGAGGACAGCCTTGATGCCATGGTCTTTCATGCGGGCACCACCGAGCAAGACGCCAGCATCTTGACCTCGGGGGGGCGGGTGCTGTGCGTGACCGCTTTGGCCGACTCGGTCAAACTGGCCCAACACAAGGCTTATGCGCTGGCACAGGGCATTCGATTTGACGGCATGCAGTACCGCCAGGACATCGGATACCGTGCCGTCAAACGCTGAGTCATCGCCAATGCCCCATCCTGTTCAGTTCAATGGATCCCCTGTGGCCCGCTGGCTCTTGCGACGGATGGGCTGGCGCGTCGTGTTTGAAGGTTTACCCGGCCTGCAAGGCGTGGCGGTGGTCTATCCGCACACCAGCAACTGGGACTTTGTCGCCGGCATGCTGGCCAAGTGGTCGATCGGTATCCCTGCCCGTTTCTGGGCGAAGGACTCTTTGTTCAGGGTGCCCTTGTTCGGTTCCTGGCTACGTTGGGTGGGCGGTCTGCCGATTGACCGCAGCGCGGCCAAGGGCGCCGTTGCCCAGATGGTGGAGACTTTTCGCCAGCACCAAAGCCAGGACCGTCTGTTGTGGCTTGGTCTGGCACCCGAAGGTACCCGCAAATGGACACCGGGCTGGCGCAGTGGCTTCTACCAGGTCGCCTTGGGCGCGGGCGTTCCGATTGGCATTGTTCGGCTCGATTGGGGCCGCCGCGAACTGCGTTTTGTTGAATTTCTGACCCTCAGCGGTGACGAAAAAGCGGACTTTGAGCGCCTGGCCACCCTGTTTGAGGGTGTGCGCGGCTACCATCCCGGCCAGGGCAGCCGAATCGTTCCCTGGCACCCCAGCAAAGACCCATCATGAGCGACACCATCGATCTGGCGCATGTGCGCAGCTACCTCATCGGCTTGCAGGACCGCATCACTGGCGCCTTGACTGAGATCGATCCGACACCGTTCGTCAGCGACGCCTGGGAAAAGCCCGCTGGAGAAAAACTACAGGGCAATGGCATCACCATGATCATGGAGGGCGGTCCCGTTTTCGAGCGTGCCGGCTGTGGCTTTTCGCATGTCAGCGGGCCTCAGTTGCCTCCCTCGGCCACCCAGCACCGTCCCGAACTGGCCGGTGCGCCTTTTGAGGCCATGGGTGTATCGCTGGTGTTTCATCCGCGCAATCCGCATGTGCCCACGGTTCACATGAATGTGCGCATGATCGCGGCCAAGCCCGCAGGGCAGGACCCTGTGGCCTGGTTTGGCGGCGGTATGGACCTCACGCCGTATTACGGCCATGACGAAGACGCCGTGCATTTCCACCAGACCTGCAAAGATGCGCTTGATCCGTTCGGGGCCGATTTGTACCCCCGCTTCAAGGTCTGGTGCGACCAGTATTTTTGCAACCGGCACCGTCATGAACAGCGCGGCATCGGGGGCGTCTTTTTTGATGACTTCGCCGAGCTGGGCATGGCCCGCAGCTTTGCGATGCTGCAAAGTGTCGGAGATGCCCTGCTCAAGGCTTACCTGCCCATTGTCCAGCGCCGCAAGGACACGCCCTGGACCGAACGCGAGCGTGATTTCCAGCTTTACCGCCGTGGACGCTATGTGGAATTCAACCTGGTCTGGGACCGGGGAACCCACTTCGGATTGCAGTCGGGCGGCCGCACCGAGTCCATTTTGCTGTCGATGCCCCCCGAAGTGCGCTGGTCGTACCAGAGGCAGGATCCCGCCGGTTCGCCCGAGGCCCGCTTGCTCAGTCACTTCCTGGTGCCCCGGGACTGGGTGTGAAAAACCTGCGCCGCATTGGCGTGTTTGGCGGGGCATTTGATCCGCCCCACCTGGGCCATGTGGCCTTGGTACGGGCGGCCATTGAGCAACTGCATCTGGACGAAGTTCGGATTCTTCCCACCGGCCAGGCCTGGCACAAAGCGCGAACCCTGACCGATGCACAGCATCGCCTGGCCATGGTCCGACTGGCGTTTGCAGGCTTGTCGCAAGCGGTGGTGGATGAACGCGAGATCCGTCGCCAAGGCCCCAGTTACACCGCCGACACGCTGGACGAACTGGCGTCCGAGTGTCCCGGTGCCCAGCTGTTTCTTCTGATGGGCGACGACCAGCGCCGTTCTCTCGCTTCCTGGCACCGGCTCGCAGACATCGCCCGGCTGGCTATAATCTGCGCCGCTGCACGCCAGGCCGATGTGGTGCCCTGGAATGTGGGCCATGCCCCTGCGCAAGCCTCCGAATCCCTTCTGGCCGGCATCCGGCCACTGCAAATGCCGCTCATGCCCATGAGCGCCTCCGATATCCGTCAACGATTGATTCACCAGCAGTCCATCACCCCTTGGGTGCCTGCTGCGGTGGAGCGATATATTCACGACCATCACCTCTACGGCCCCGAGCCGAGAAAGCCCCATCGATGACCGACACTGCCGCCAAAAAAGACATTCAGAAACTCCAGCGCGTCATCGTGGATGCGCTGGAGGACGTCAAGGCCCAGGACATTCAGGTCTTCAACACCGAACACCTCTCGCCGCTCTTCGAGCGCGTCATCATCGCCTCGGGCACTTCCAATCGCCAGACCAAGGCCTTGTCGGCCAGCGTGCGTGACAAGGTGCGAGAAAGTGGTTTTGGCAAGCCCCGGATCGAGGGTGAGGACAACGGCGAATGGATCATCGCCGACTGCGGCGCGGCTGTGGTGCACATCATGCAGCCGGTGATCCGTCAGTATTACAACCTTGAAGAAATCTGGGGCGACAAGCCGGTACGCCTGAAGTTTGGTGCGCCCAAGCCCGAGACGCGCATGCCCAAGGCGGACAGGAAGACGCCCGCCAAAAAGGCGGCGTCCAGAACACTGACCCCCAAAGAGGCTGCAGCGGCTGCCAAGCTGGCAGCCGCCCCAGCGCCGATCAGCGCTGGCAACGCCAAGCCTGCCGCGAAGAAAGCGGCCTTGAAGGCACCGGCCAAGAAGGTGCCGGTCAAGAAAGCGCTGACCGCTCCGTCTGCGCTCAAGACTGCCGGCAAAGCAGCCGCAAAAACAGCTGCGAAACAATCGACTCCCCCCCGTAAAGTCGTGGTGGGCAAGCCTGTGGCCAAAAAAGCGGTGTCGGCAAGCAAGCCGGTCAAGCCGGCCAGTCGCAAAGGCTAAGTCCGCATGAAGCTGCTGATCGTAGCGGTCGGTCAGCGCGTTCCTGATTGGGCGCAGACGGCCTGGGATGACTATGCCAAGCGTTTTCCGGCCGAGCTCAAGGTCGAACTCAAGGCGGTCAAGACAGAACCGCGCGGCTCCAGGACACTGGAGTCGCTCTACGCGGCAGAGCGTGAGCGCATTGAGGCGGCCATCCCCAGGGGCTGTCGCATCGTGGCTCTGGATGAGCGGGGTATCCACCTGCGCACCGTGGCGCTGGCCGACAAGCTCAAGCACTGGCAGCTCCAGGCCGATGACGTGGCGCTGGTCATTGGCGGGCCTGACGGGCTGGATCCTGACTTCAGGAAGCGGGCCCACGAGTGCATCCGTCTGTCCGATCTGACCTTGCCACACGCCATGGTGCGGGTGCTGCTGATCGAACAGCTCTACCGCGCCTGGTCAATCAATGCCAACCATCCTTACCACCGTGAGTGATTTCATTTACCTCGCTTCCCAAAGTCCACGCAGGCGTCAGTTGCTTGAGCAGATCGGCGTGACCTACCGTCTGCTGTTGCCCGAGGCGCACGAAGAGGTCGAGGCATTGGAGGCTGTAAGCCCCGGCGAAGCCCCGATCCACTATGTACAGCGCGTGACTGGTCTGAAGCTCGATGCGGCGGTGGCGCGCCTCAAAACCCAGGGCCTGCCTGCTGCGCCGGTGTTGTGCGCCGACACCACGGTGGCTCTGGGGCGCGAGATCCTGGGCAAACCGGTCGATGCAGCCGACGCCCGGGACATGTTGTCGCGCCTGGCGGGCCAGACCCACCGCGTGCTGACGGCCATCGCAGTACAGAAAGGTCGCAAGCGCCTGACCGCCTTGTCCGAATCGCGGGTGCGTTTTGCGCCGATGACGGCCGCCCAGATCCGGGCCTACGTGAACAGCGGCGAACCCATGGGCAAGGCTGGAGCCTACGGCGTGCAGGGCCGGGCGGCATGCTCTATCGAACACATCCAGGGCAGCTATTCGGGCATCATGGGGCTGCCCCTGTTTGAAACCGCCCATCTGCTGCGCCAGATGGGCATGCGCTGCTGAAAGCCGGACCCGCCATGCAACAGGACATTCTCGTCAACTGGTCACCGCAGGAAACCCGGGTGGCCGTCATCGAATACGGTGCGGTGCAGGAACTGCACGTCGAGCGCACCCTGGAACGCGGGCTGGTGGGCAACATCTACCTGGGCAAGGTGACGCGTGTCCTGCCGGGCATGCAGTCGGCTTTCATGGACATCGGACTCGAGCGCGCCGCCTTTTTGCATGTGGCCGATGTCTGGCAGCGCCACCCCGAGGGCGAGCAGCAACCGCGCGGCGGTCAGCCGTTGGTGCCCATCGAAAAACAGGTCTTTGAGGGCCAGGCTCTGATGGTGCAGGTCATCAAGGACCCGATTGGCAGCAAAGGCGCCCGGCTCTCGACCCAGATCAGCATCGCCGGTCGCCACCTGGTGTTCCTGCCCCAGGACGATCACATCGGCGTGTCCCAGAAGATTCCCCCTGAGCAGCGCGATGCACTGCGTTCCCGCCTTCAGGCCCTGGTGGGCGCCGAGGGCGGCGGTTTCATTCTGCGAACCAACGCCGAGGACTCGAGTAATCAGGAGCTGCAGGATGACATCGGCTACCTGCGCAAGACCTGGGCGCGCATCAAGGAAGCTTCGACCCGCTTGCCTCCCAAATCGCTGCTCCACGAAGACCTGACCTTGCTCCAGCGCGTATTGCGCGATCTGGTCGGCGAGGCCACGCAAAGCATCCGCATTGATTCGCGCGAGCAGTTCGACAGACTGTTGGCGTTTGGCAAGGAATTCATGCCCAAAGCTGCCGAGCGGCTGCAACTCTACAAAGGCGAGCGACCGATTTTCGACCTGTACTCGATTGATGAAGAAATCGCCCGGGCGCTGGGTCGGCGGGTCGACCTCAAGTCGGGGGGCTACCTCATCATTGACCAGACAGAAGCCCTGACCACCGTCGATGTCAACACCGGCGCTTATGTGGGCGCGCGCAATTTCGACGATACGATTTTCAAGACCAACCTGGAAGCCGCACAGGCCATCGCCCGTCAGCTGCGTCTGCGAAACCTGGGTGGCATTGTCATCGTCGACTTCATCGACATGAGCCGCCCGGACCACCAGGAAGCGGTGCTGGGCGAACTGCGCAAGCAGCTCGCCCGTGACCGCGTGAAGACGCAGGCGGGCGGTTTTTCCTCGCTGGGGCTGCTGGAAATGACGCGCAAGCGCACCCGCGAGTCTCTGGCCCACATGCTGTGCGAACCCTGCCCCAGCTGTCAGGGCAAGGGCATTGTCAAAACTCCGCGCACCGTGGCCTACGACATCCTGCGTGAAATCCTGCGCGAGGCGCGGCAGTTCAATCCCCGGGAGTTCAGGGTGGTGGCTGCTCCCGCCGTGATCGAGCTGCTGCTCGATGAGGAAAGCACGCACCTGGCGGGACTCTCGGATTTCATCGCCAAGCCCATCTCCCTTCAGGCCGAGGGCGGAATCGGGCCAGAGCAGTACGACATTGTCCTGCTGTGAAGCCGGGAATCAGGCGCCGGTTTCGGACGGGCTGAATTCACCCCGCTGGTGCAGACGCGCGTAAGCGCCACCGCGGCCGAGCAAGGCAGCAGGCGAGCCTTGCTCGACGATGCGGCCGCGCTCCATCACCACAACCCGGTCTGCGTGCTCGATGGTAGAGAGTCGGTGGGCCACGATCAGCGTGGTCCGGCCTTTCATCAGCCTCTGCAGTGCTTCCTGCACCAAGCGCTCGGACTCGTTGTCCAGCGCCGAAGTGGCCTCGTCCAGAATCAGGACCGGGGCATCCTTGTAGAGGGCACGCGCAATGGCCAGGCGTTGGCGCTGCCCCCCCGAGAGCTGAGCGGCATTGTGTCCAATCAGACTGTGCACACCCAGCGGAAGCTGGCAGACATGCTGCCAGAGATTGGCGGCCTCCAGACAGGCTTGCACCCGGTCGAGGTCGGCCTCATCGTGGCCCAGGGCCACATTGGCCGCCACGGTGTCGTTGAGCATGATCACGTCCTGGCCGACCATGGCGATCTGCGCGCGCAGATGGCTCAATGACCAATCCGGCAAAGCCACACCATCGAGCAACACCTGCCCGCAGTCGGGTTGCACGAAGCGGGGCAGGGTGTGGACCAGTGTTGTCTTGCCGGCCCCCGAACTGCCCACCAGTGCCACGGTTTCTCCGGGCTCGACCTGGAGGTCCAGCCCGTCGAGCGCGGCCGGTGCATCGGGTTTGAACTGAACCCTGACTGCACGCCACTCGATTCGTCCATGGGAGCGCTCGCAGCGGAAGTCCCCGCTGCTCTCGGCAGGGGTCTGGGTAAGCAGGTCCAGTCCACGCTCCAGACTGGCCAGCCCCCGGGTGATGGGGTTGACCACATCCGAGAGCTTGCGTACCGGCGAAATCAGCATCAGCATGGCCGTGATGAAGGACACAAAGCTGCCCACGGTTGCGCCCTCTACACCGGCGCGCGACTGCATCAGGGCCAGCACCACCACCAGCGACAGCCCCACCGATACCGTCATCTGGATGAGGGGCGTCATCGCCGCCGAAGCCACGGTGGACTTCAGGGCAAGCCGCCGCAGGCGTTCGCCCAGCCTGGCAAAACGCTTCATTTGTGCCTCTTGCGCGGCGTGCAGGCGGATCATGCGGTGCGCCAGCACGTTCTCTTCGACCACATAGGCCAGGTCGTCGGTGGCCAGCTGGCTTTCGCGCGTCAGGCGGTAGAGGCGTCCTGAGAGTTTCTTCATGATCCAGCCCAGCGCAGGCACCACCGTCAGGACCCACAGGGTGAGTTGCCAGTTGAGCCAAAAGAGGTAGGACAGCAACGCCAGCACCGTCAGGCCGTCGCGCAGCAGTTCATTGACGGCGCTCACCAGCAGTTGCGCACCACTTTGCACCTCGTACACCAGCGCGTTCGACAGGCTGCTGGCCGACTGTTGCTGGAACAGCCCCAGGTCGGCCCGGCTCATCCGGCCAAACTGGGTGACTCTGAGCCTTTGAACCCCATCGTTGGCGATGCGGGTGAGGGCGTATTGACCCACGAAATGGGCGGTGCCCCGGATCGCAAACAGCCCCAGAACGGCCACCGGGATCATCCACAGCGGAAAACCGTCAGCGGAGAAGCCCTTGTCCAGCAAGGGCTTGAACAGGGCCGGAATGAGCGGCTCTGTGAGGGCTGCGGCCAGACTGGCCAGCGTGGCCAGGAGGGCAAATCGCCAGGACGGCTGGAAAAAGGGCAGGATGCGCTGCAGGCGGGGCCACAGGGCGGAGGAGGGCGCGACGGTCACGGGCTGCAGGCTGGCGGTGGTAAAAGGGCATTGTAAGCAGGCTGTGCAGTGCCCGGACCGATTGCCTGGACCGATTTCCCGCGTGGAAGTGGCCTGCACGCCAGAAACAGGCTTGCGCTCGGTGTACGATTCCGGCTGGTCTGAAGTGTTCAGCTCAAATTCTTATCCTCTATCCATGTTCCGCTTTGCACTCGCCTTTCTCATGTTGCTTTCTGCGCCTGTCATGGCGCAGTTCCGTGTCGAAGTCACCGGCGTGGGCATGACGCAGATGCCGATTGTGGTGGCCCCCTTCAAGGGGGAGGCGGCCAGCCCGCAAAAGCTGTCTGCCCTCGTTCAGGCCAATCTCGAGCGCAGTGGCCAGTTCAAGGGCCTCGATGCCGGCAGCAACCCGCTCGATGAGCTCAGTCGTCCCGACTGGTCGACCTGGCGCCAGCGCAGTGCCGATGCCCTGCTGGCAGGAAGCCTGACCCGACTGGCCGATGGCCGTTTTGACCTCCGTGCCCGGCTCTGGGACGTTGTCAAGGGTCAGGAGCGGGGCGAATTCCGCGATACGGTTCCTGCGGCCGACTTGCGGCAGGCGGGGCATCGCCTGGCCGACTGGGTCTATCAGCAACTCACCGGTACGCCCGGTACTTTTGCCACCCGCATTGCCTACGTGACCAAAGCCTCCGGGCGCTACACCCTCTGGGTGGCCGACTCGGACGGCGAGGGAGCCCAGGCTGCGCTCTCCAGCCCCGAGCCGATCATCTCTCCCGCCTGGTCGCCGCAGGGGACACACCTGGCCTATGTGTCCTTCGAGACCCGAAAGCCGGTCATTTATGTCCATGAAATTGCCACTGGCCAACGGCGCGTTGTGGCGAATTTCCGGGGCACCAACAGCGCTCCGGCATGGTCGCCTGACGGTCGCAGCCTGGTGGCATCCCTTAGCCGCGAGGGGGGCTCACAGCTGTTCCGGATCGATCTGGCCTCTGGCGAAGCGCGTCGCCTGACGACCTCCTCGGGAATCGATACGGAGCCCGCGTTTTCAGCCGATGGAAGTGCCTTGTTTTTTGTCAGTGACCGGGGCGGCAGTCCCCAGATCTACCGCATGCCTGCCCAGGGCGGGCCTGCAGAGCGGGTCACCTTCAATGGCAGCTACAACATCTCCCCGGCCCCCAGCCCGGATGGTCGCTGGATGGCCTACATCAGCCGTGTGGCCGGGCAGTTCAGGCTGCATCTGATGGACCTGGCCTCGGGTCAGACGACGGCCATCACCGACACGGCAGCGGATGAGCGCCCCAGTTTTGCCCCCAACAGCCGCCTGATGGTGTACGCCACTGTCGCCCAGGGGCGCGAAGCCCTCATGACCACCACCCTTGATGGCCGCATCAAGGCGCGTCTGTCCGGACAGGGCGGGGACATCCGCGAACCCGACTGGGGTCCTGTCCGACCCTGAGGATGGATTGATTTTGTTTTTATTTCTGGAGATTTCCATGCGCAAACCCTTCTTCGCCGTGGCCTTGTCGATAGCACTCCTGGCGGCTTGTTCTTCGGGCGTCAAGCTCAACGATGTGCCCGTCGAAGACAAGTCAGCCAGCGCTGGCCTGAATGCCGGTTCCAGTGCTGTGGGCAGCGGTCAGAACAATGCTCAGACCGGCGTGGCCAATGTGAGCGCTGAAAAATCCGCTTCGGGCACGGGCCCCTCGGGGGTCAGCCATGTGGTGTTTTTCGACTACGACAGCTTTGTCATCCGGCCGGAAGCACGCCCCGTGATCGAGGCCCATGCCCGTTTCCTGCAAGCCAACAAGCAACGCAAGGCCATGTTGGAGGGCCACACCGACGAACGTGGCGGCCGCGAGTACAACCTGGCTTTGGGTCAGAAGCGTGCAGAAGCGGTGCAGCGTGCGCTGGTGTTGATGGGGGTGCCGGAAGCCCAGCTTGAAGCGGTGAGCTATGGCAAGGAAAAACCGGCTGCACAGGGTGCCGATGAAGTGGCCTTTGCCAAAAACCGGCGCGTTGAATTCAAGTACTGAGCATCACCATGACTGCCTTGATCCTTCACCCGGGGCGATCCTTGGCCATCCTTCTTGGCGGCTGGATGACCCTGACGGCGCAGGCTGCGCTGTTTGAAGACGGCGACGCCCGACGCGCCATTCTGGATTTGCGTCAGCGTCTGGAGTCCACCAACAATGCACTCAAGACCCAGTCCGAGGACAACGCCCAACTGCGGCGTCTGCTGGTCGACATGCAGGCCCAGATCGATGCAATGCGCGCTGACCTCAACAAGTCGCGAGGCGCGCAAGAGCAACTCATGCGCGATCTCGCCGAAGTCCAGTTGCGCCAGCGCGATGTCCAGTCCGGCGTCGAGCAGAGACTGCGAAAGTTTGAGCCCGTCACGGTCAAGCTGGACGACCGCGAGTTCCAGGCAGAGCCCGCTGAAAAGCGTGACTACGATGCCGCCATGGACACCTTCCGCAAGGGGGACTTCGCGGCTGCACAGCTCAGTCTGCAGAGTTTTGTGTCCCGCTATCCGCAGTCGGGTTACTTGCCCTCGGCCTTGTTCTGGCAGGGCAATGCCTCGTATGGCCTCAAGGACTACAAGGCCTCGCTGGCCCAGTTCCGCCAGATGCTCAGCCTCAGCCCCGAGCACCTGCGTGCGCCGGAGGCCATGCTGGCCATCTCGAATGTGCAGATTGAGCTCAAGGACAACAAGGCGGCGCGCAAGACACTCGAAGACCTGATCAAGGCTTACCCCCAGTCGGACGCTGCGCGTACCGCCAGGGACCGGCTGCCCAAGCTGCGCTAAAGCGCATGAGCCCTGTTTCGCCGAACGCGCTTGACACCCTGCTCGCACAGCTGCTTGGGCTGGCTTTTTTGCTGGGCTTGGCGCTGGGCTGGCTGGTACAGCGCAGCCATTTCTGTACCCTGGGCGCGATCAGCGACTGGGTGCTCATGCGCGATGCCAGCCGTTTGCGCCAGTGGGCCCTGGCCTTGGCGGTGGCCACCCTAGGGCTCGGCGGCATGACTCTGGCCGGTTGGCTCAGTCCTCTGGAGAGTATCTATGCCTCGACGCGCTTCCCCTGGCTTTCCTATCTGGTGGGTGGACTGATGTTCGGCTCGGGCATGGTTCTGGCCTCCGGTTGCCCCAGCAAAAACCTGGTGCGTCTGGGCGCGGGCAACCTCAAGGCCTTGGTGGTCCTGGTGGTCATGGGCATCAGTGCGCTGGCTACATTGCGCGGCGCCCCGGGGCTGCTGCGGGTGCGCGTGCTCGATCCATTGACCACCGGTGTGGATCCGGGGCCTTTCGCGGGCCAATGGCTGGCCTCGGTCACAGGCCTGAGTGTGCCGCAGGGGCTCTTTGTGATGGCCTTGCTGGTGTCACTGCTGCTGGTGGGCTGGGTGCTGCGCAGTCCGGATTTTCTGCGCACCCGCCAGGGGCTGGCGGGTATGGGTGTGGGCGCTGTCTTGCTGTGCATGTGGTGGCTCAGCGGCGTGCTGGGTCTGGTGGCCGAGCACCCGGAAACCCTCGAGCGTGTTCATCTGGGAACCCTCAGCGGCCGCATGGAGGGTCTGAGCTTTACCGCCCCTTTGGCGCACTGGCTTGAGGCTTTCATCTACCAGTCGGAAGGCCGACAGCGCATCACCCTGGGCATGGCCCTGGTGCCGGGGGTGGTGCTGGGGGCCGCACTGGGGGCATGGCGTCAGGGCGAGTTCCGGTGGGAGGGCTTTACGCGCACCTCGGACCTGGCACGTCATCTTGCCGGGGCTGTCCTGATGGGGATTGGCGGCGTCACGGCGATGGGGTGCAGCTTTGGCCAGGGCCTGACGGGTTTGTCCACGCTTAACTGGGGGAGCATGGTGGCGGTGGTCGCGATGGTGCTGGGCGCATTTTTGGCCTTGCGCGTGCAGTGGTGGCTGGCTGTGCGTCATGGATGACTCCCCGATCACTGCGTTGGCAGACGAGACACGCCGCTTTGGCGGACTCGAGCGTTTGTACGGCATGGATCCGGCTGCACGCATCCGGCAGTCTCATGTCGTGGTGGCGGGCATCGGCGGCGTAGGCTCCTGGTCTGCTGAGGCGCTGGCCCGCAGCGGTGTGGGCCGCCTGACTCTGATCGACATGGACCACATCGCCGAATCGAACGTCAACCGTCAGATCCATGCACTCACCAGCACCTTGGGTCAGGCCAAAATCGAAGCCATGAGGGATCGGATTGCCCAGATTCACCCGAGCTGCCGAGTGGATCTGGTGGACGATTTCGTGTCAGCCGAAAACTGGCCCGCCTTGCTGCCGCAACCGCCCGATGCAGTCATTGATGCCTGCGATCAGGTCAAAGCCAAGCTGGCCATGGCCATCTGGGCCATGCGCGAAAAAATGCCTTTCGTCACCGTTGGTGCCGCCGGTGGAAAGCGGCTTGCGCACAAGGTCGAAGTAGACGATCTGGCCTTGGTCACACACGACCCTTTGCTGGCCCAGCTGCGCTATCGGCTGCGCAAGTTTCACGGAGCCTCCATGCCGGGCAAGCGCATCGGTCTGCGCTGTGTCTTCAGCCGTGAGGCCGTGATGGGGCCGGATGCCTCCTGCGCACTGCAGGGCGACGGATCGCTCAACTGTCATGGTTACGGCTCTTTGGTGGGGGTCACCGCGACCTTTGGCATGTGCGCCGCCACTGAAGTGCTCAATATGCTGGCGCAGTCGGGAAAAGACTGAAAACAGGGCTATAATGCGAGGCTCAGCTCCAATGCTGAAGAGTGTGGGACGTTAGCTCAGTTGGTAGAGCAGCGGACTTTTAATCCGTTGGTCGCAGGTTCGAATCCTGCACGTCCTACCACCCATTGCACAAGCCCGGTGAGTCACCTCATCGGGCTTTTTTCTTGGCCGTTTGCAGCGTGTCGTGCGCAGGTGTTTCAGGCCTGCATGGCCTGCAGCTGCTCGGACAGTTCCAGCCAGCGTTCTTCAAGCGTTGCCATTTCATCGCTCAGGGCTTTCAGTCGCCGGCCAGCGTCCGCGATCTCGGCCGCAGGCAGGGGGCGGCTCAGCTGTGCTTCCAGCTCGCTTTTTTCCTTTTCAATTTTCGGCATGCGCTGATCGATGCTGTCCAGCTCTTTTTTCAGAGGCCGGGTTTGCGCAGCCATTTGCTGGCGGCGCTGCGCGTCCTGCTTGCGTTGTTCACCCGCGCTCAGAGACGGCGCTGTGGAGGCCGCGGGCTCAGCGGGGTTGACGGGCGAAGGTGCCACGGGCACGGCCATGGCCTCGGTTGGCTTCGCAGCCGCTGCGGCACCCGCTTTGGCCTCTTCACGCAAGCGCTTGGATTCGTCCAGCAGGTAGCGCTGGTAGTCGTCCAGATCACCATCAAAGGGCTCTACTTTGCCGCGCCCCACCATCCAAAACTCATCGCACACGGCGCGCAGCAGGGCGCGGTCGTGGCTGACCAGCATGACGGTGCCTTCGAACTCGTT
>CAYSIY010000027.1:0-17686 GCA_964431215.1 uncultured Limnohabitans sp. | reverse complement strand
ACAGTGGTGAAGCCGTCAACCTGGTCTGCATGGACGAGGAAGGCTTCATGATGGAAATCGAGCGCTTTACCAAGCAGGAGATTCCGGTGCAGGTGCTCGAAGGCTTTGGCCCCGAGCCCGGCGAGATCGCCGAGCCCATCGCCATGGGCCGCCAGACCCTGTGGGGCGGTGCGGGCAAGCCACCCAGCCGCGATGTGATGGCCGCTGCGGCCAAGGCCGCCCGCCAGGAAATGATGAGCCGCATCCGCGAGAACAAAGGCAAGCAGGGAGACCGCGCGCCCCGTGCCGAGGGTGAAGGTGGCGATGGCCAGCAGGCCCGTGGCCCCCGCCCCTCACGCCAGGGCGGGCAGCCCTCGCGTCGCCATGGCGAAGGTCAGGCGCAACGCCAGGACCGTCCGCCACAGGCACGCGGTCCACGGCCCGAAGGTCAGGCTCAGGGCAATGGGGGTCAGCGCCGTGACCCGAATGCCCAGCGTGAACGTCGCCCCCGTGACGGCGACGAGCTGCCGCGCCACATTGACCCGCTCAAGACCACGCAGTTCGCCAGGCTCGACCTGCCGCGCCGCAAGCCGGTCAAGACCGGGGGTCAACCCGACCCGACCCGCACCAGCATCGACAGCCTGGCCGCCGGAGGCAAACGCCACGGTGGCGGTGGCGGGTTCAATGGTGGGGGCAACCGGGGCGGTGGCGGCGGTCGCTTCCGCTGAACGAATTGATAAGGCGTCATGACCCGCCCGGAGCGGGTCATCCATGCCTCATTCGGTCTTGGCGCCCGCCTGGTACCAGCGTGCAATCAACTGGCGCTCTTCTTCGGTGATCTGGGTCGCGTTGTTCATCGGCATCTGACGCGTGACCACCGTCTGCTGGTAGATGCCCTGCGCATGGGCGCGCACGCTCTCGATCTGGTCCAGGCGAATGCCTTTCATCTGCGCCGCCTCACCGTGGCACAGGGTGCAGCGTTGCTCGAGCACCTGCCTGACCTCTGCAAAGCCCACCGGCGCTGCGCTGGCAGCGGGCGGGGCCACCGGCGCGGGCTTGAGCAGCACGATCACCGCCAGAAGCAACACCGTGCCCACAGCGGCAAAGGGCCAAGGGTTTTTGGCACGGCCCAGGTGAAAGGCGTGGCGCTGCACGAAGAACTGGCGGATCAGGGCACCGGCCAGCATCATGATGAAGAGCAGCACCCAGCGCTGCTCGTGGGTGTAGAGAAAGCTGTAGTGGTTGCTCAGCATTGCGAAGATGACGGGCAGCGTGAAGTAGGTGTTGTGCACGCTGCGCTGCTTGCCACGCTTGCCGTGGATGGCCAGGGCAGCGGCATCGTATTTCTGGCCGCTGGTCATCGCGGCCACCACCTTGCGCTGGCCTGGAATGATCCAGAAGAACACGTTGGCGCTCATGGCGGTGGCGATCATGGCGCCCACCAGCAGGAAGGCGGCGCGACCGGCAAAGAGCTGGTTGGCGATCCAGCAGGAGAAGGCCACCACCACGATCATGAGGCCGGCGACGATCAGCTCGCCGTTTTTCCTGAAGCCAAAGACGCGGCAAACGGTGTCATAGACCAGCCAGAAGGCAACCAGCATGCCCACGGCCGTGCCGCCCGCGGCCACCGGGCTCCAGTCCATGAGGGATTTGTCGATCAGGAAGGTGCCCGCGTTCCAGAGGTAGAGCACGGTAAACAGCGCAAAACCCGAAAGCCAGGTGGAGTAGCTTTCCCAGTAGAACCAATGCAGCTTGGTGTGGATCTTCTTGGGCGCGACCATGTACTTTTGCGGGTTGTAGAACCCGCCGCCATGCACCGCCCACATGGCCCCGTCCACGCCTTTTTCCAGCAGGTCGGGCGAGGTCGGCCTTTGCAGGTTGTTGTCGAGAAAGACAAAGTAGAAGGACGAGCCGATCCAGGCGATTGCGGTGATGACGTGCAGCCAACGCAGCAGCAGGTTGGCCCAGTCGAGCAGATAAGCTTCCATGAGGGGTTTGCTCCAGGACGGCTCACCACTGCGGGCTCTGTGAGCAGTCAGACGGTCGCGAACCTGCACCTGTGGCGGTGTGGGCGCCGCTGCGACCAGTGCACTGGAGTGTATACACTTTCTGCAGACCGATCCAGCAGACAAAGCCCGCGCCAGATCGGGCACTCATGGATCCCCGCATTCGCGAGGATGACAGAAAAGGCGCGAGAGTGATTGCATATTCGTCATGCCCGAAGGCCCATTCCCGTCATGCCCGACTTGATCGGGCATCCATGGATCCCCGCGTTCGCGAGGATGACAGAAAAGGCGCGAGGATCACTGAGGAGGCGCGAGGATCACTGAGGAGGCGCGAGGATGACTTCGGGCAGGCGTCAGCGCATTTGCAGCAGCTGCGCGGCCACGGCTATGGCGATGACCTCGGGCTCCTTGCCCTGGACGCCCCGAATGCCGATCGGGCAGGTGATGTGATCGATTTCGTCGGCGCTGAAGCCTCGCTCCTCCAGCCGGTGCCGGAAAGTGGCCCATTTGGTCTGGCTGCCAATCAGGCCGACAAAGGGCAGGTCGCCTCGTTCGCGCTGGCGACGCAGGCAGGCGATGACGATGTCGAGGTCTTCGGCATGGCTAAAGCTCATGATGAGCACGCGGCTGCCTGCGGGCAGGTCCGCCACAGCCGCCTGCACCGGGCTGGAGTGCTCACACTCCACGCCCTCGGGCAGATCCTGCGGAAAAATTTCATCGCGGCTGTCGATCCAGCGCACCGCAAAAGGCAGGGGTGCCAGCGTGTTGACCAGGGCGCGACCGACATGGCCCCCGCCAAACAGCGCCAGCGGCTGGCGTGGCGGCTGCAGCAAGCGGGCGATTCGCAGGCGGTCGGCGGCACCCACCGGCTCGAAGCCCAATTCCACCGCACCACCGCAACACTGGCCAAGGCTGGGGCCGAGCACGCTGCGCAAGGTCGTCTCCTGGGCCGCTCCGGCGAGCAAACGGCGCGCATGGGCCAGGGCCTGGAATTCGAGGTGGCCCCCGCCGATGGTCCCGGCAAAACCCTCGGCAAAGACCAGCATGCAGGTGCCACGGTTGCGCGGCACCGAGCCACGAACATCGAGCACAGTGACCAGCATGGCCGGGGCATGGGCCAGTTGCTCCAGGGCGTTGCGCAGGGCGATCAAGCAGATTCCATTCGAAAAATTGACGAGGACTCACGCGGAACTGCCACAATGGACGGCCTGGGTTTGCGGAGTCAGCACACGATGAAGGTTTTGACGAGAGGGTCCGTCGGGCGCAGTCCAGTGACCGGCAGCGCCGCATGGGCAATGGTAATGGCAATGGGGGGACTTGCTGTGTTGCAGGGCTGCAGTACCCCGCCCGCGCCGGCCCCGGATGAACCGCCTGTGTCGGTGAGCCCAGGCAAGGAAACCCCCGCGCCCGTGGCCAGCACCTCACAGGCACGTTCCGCCAGGGACTACCGCCACGATGCGGCCCGTCACCTTTATGGACTGCAGGCGCACAAGATCTACAAGGGCCGTTTGCCGCCCATGCTGTATGCGGTGGGGGTGCTCAATGTGGACATCGACCGGCGTGGTCAGGTGCAGGCCGTGCAATGGATGCGGGCACCCCGGCATGCGCCCGAGGTGATGGCCGAAATCGAGAGAATGGTTCGCGCCGCTGCGCCCTACCCCGCCCCCCAGCACCTTGGAAAAGTGACCTACACCGATGTCTGGCTTTGGCACAAGAGCGGCCGGTTCCAGCTCGATACGCTGACCGAAGGCCAGGACTGAGGTTCAGCTGTCCTTGGGCTCCACCTGGTGGTGTTCCAGTTGGACCACGGTGGGTCGGCCCAGGATTTCGAGCAGCACGGCCACGCGCTTGCTCGAAACGGTCTGGACCAGGCCTTCCACCCCCCCCAGGGCGGTGTGTTTCAGGCGCACGGTCTGCCCGGCCTTGAGCTGGCTGAGCTCCAGCAGTGTGGCGTGGTTGCGGTCTTGTTCGAGCTGGCGAATGCGGTGCAGCAGCGCCTCGTCGATGACGGCCGGTTCGAAACCAAAGCGCACCAGCGTGGTGATGCCCTTGGTGCTGCGCACGGCTGAAATGCTCTGACCGGGTTTTCCGGGCCTGAAAAAGATATACCTCGGAAACATCGGCTCGAATACGCTCACCGGGCCTTGATCGGTCTTCCTGAATTTCTTGTACAAGGGCAAATAAGCCTCAAAACCCTGCTGCTCAAGGTTGGTGCGGGCAATATCTTCCTGCCGGGGCTTGGTATAGGCCAGATACCATGTGGAGGGATTATTTTCGTCGTACGGCAGCATGAAAATCGGGTGCAGTTCAGCCCATCGTTGTCGGCTCGCATTGTCGCTGAAAAAACCAAACCCCGCCGAAGCGGGGTACCGGTGCGACAGGGCCGCGACAGGGTAGCGACAGCGTCGCTGTGGGTCAGGCGATGGCGAACTGTGCGCGGTCCTTGCCGTCGATCCACTTGGGGGCTTTGCCTCGACCCGTCCAGGTCTGGCCGGTCGCCGGATCGCGGTACTTGGCGGCCACTTTGCTCGTTCCGGTTTTGCCAGCACCGGATTTGCCGGCACGACCGGGGAATACGTCCTGAACGGTCAGGCCGTATTCGGCCACCATCGCGCGCACCTTGCTCACGGCGACAGAGATTTCGCTCTGGCGGGCTTCGGCAATGGCTTTATCAATGGCTTCGCGTTGCTGCAGCAGGTCTTTGAGGGATTGGGACATGTGAATGACTCCTTGAAAATCAACGTCGAAAATATATCAGAGATTCTCCAGAAAATCATGTCCCCGATCAAAATTCCCACCCGGAGAAATGGAAAATGGATTTGAATCGGGTGCGCAGCATATTCACCCCCATCAACTCGTGCGATCAACCGCCAGGACTTTGTCGATGCGGCGGCCATCAAGGTCGACAATTTCAAACTCCCAGCTGCCCAGCCGGACTTTCTCGCCGGTCTGGGGCAGCCGGCCCAGAACAAACAGCAGCAAGCCGGCCAGGGTGTTGTAACGCCCCCGCTCTTCGGCCGGCAGCTCGTGCAGTTCGAGCCGGGCCTTGAGTTCGGAGACAGGCATCAGGCCATCAAGCAACCAGGAGCCGTCTTCGCGCCATGTGGCCCAGGCCTCGGTCTGGGTATCGGGCTTGAGCTCACCGGTGATGGCTTGCAGCAAATCGAGCGGCGTCAGCAGACCTTGCACCTCACCGTATTCGTCGACCACGAAGACCATGCGGCTGCTCTGGTCGCGCAGGCGCTCGAGCAGTTCCATGCCGGTCTGGGTTTCGGGCACAAAGTCGGCCTGGCGGGCGAAGTGCTCGATCGGGCGGTCTTCGTGTTCGGGCAGGGTCAGCAACTGGGCCAGGCCGATGACCCCCTGCACATGGGTCAGACCTTCGCGGCAAACCGGGTACCAGGAGTGCTGGTCCTGGGGCGAGAGGGCATGGATGCGGGCCAGCGCCTGGCGGGGGGTGAGGCTGGCATCGAGCCAGACGATGTCGGTGTGCGGCGTCATCATGGACGTCAGTGGCCGGTCATCGAGGTGGAAGACGTTGCGCACCATCTGGTGTTCGTGCGCTTCGATCAGGCCCGCCGACACCCCCTCGGCGAGGCTGGCGGTGATTTCCTCTTCGGTCACCTCCTGGCTGCGCTGGTTGTTGATGCGCATGAGTCTGAGCACGCCCTGCGTGGACATCGACAGCAGCCTGACGAAAGGCCCGGCCATGCGGGCCAGCGCCGACATGGGGCGGGACACCCAGCGGGCCACGACCTCGGGGTACATCTGACCGATGCGCTTGGGCACCAGCTCGCCGAAGATGATAGTGATGAAGGTGATGACCGTGACCACGATGGCCGTGGCGGTGATGCTCGCGGCCGCATCGCTCAGGCCCCAGCCCAGCAGCACCTGGGCCAGTGCACCGCTGAAGGCAGCCTCGCCCACAATGCCGTTGAGCATGCCGATCGAGGTGATACCGACTTGCACCGTCGAGAGGAACTGGGTGGGCTGTTCAAGCAGTTGCAGGGCCACCATCGCGCCCTTGTCACCGCTTTCTTCCATGGCGGCCAGACGAGCCTTGCGGCTGGAGGCCAGGGCCATCTCGGACATGGCAAACAGGCCATTGATCAGGGTCAGAAAAAGAATCAGCAAAACATCCATGGCGGCCATTGTGCCTGCGCCCTGCGGTCAGGCCCACACCTGACAAACCATGGGCACCCGGTCCGGCCTGATCGCCCATCAGGGGATGCATGACAATCGCCCGATGGCTGTTTACCTGATCGGCGATGTGCAGGGCTGCGACGAGGCGCTGGGGCGATTGCTGCACACCGTAGGCTTTTCTGCGAGTCGCGACACGCTCTACCTGCTGGGCGACCTGGTCAACCGGGGACCGGACTCGGTGGCGGTGCTGCGTCGTCTGATGGCGCTCGACGGCGCGGCGTGCAGCGTCCTGGGCAACCATGACCTGCATGCGCTGGCCGTGGCCGCCGGGGTGCGCTCACCCGGGCGCATGGACACCTTGCAGGGCTTGCTGCAGGCCCCCGACCGCGAGAGGCTGCTGCACTGGCTTCGCCACCAGGCCATGGCCTGGCAGGCGCATGGGGTGCTGATGGTGCATGCCGGGGTGCTGCCCCAATGGAGCGCTGACGACACCCTGGCGCGAGCCGCCGAACTCGAGGCTGTGCTGCGCGGGCCTGGCTGGCAGGACTTTCTGCAAGAGATGTACGGCAATGAGCCCTCCTGCTGGGACAAGGCCCTGCAAGGGCTGCCCAGACTTCGCGTGATCGTCAATGCGCTGACCCGGCTGCGTTTTTGCACGGCCGATGGCGTGATGGAGTTCGAGAGCAAGGAGGGGGCTGCAGCGGCTCCGCCCGGTTTCATGCCCTGGTTTGACGTGCCGGGTCGGCGCACCGCCGGCGATGTGCTGGCCTTCGGCCACTGGTCGACCCTGGGCTGGCTCGACCGCAAGGATGTGATCGCACTGGACAGCGGCTGCGTCTGGGGCGGCTGCCTGAGCGCGCTGCGCCTGCAGCCAGAGGGCGCTCACGAACTGCTGCAGGTGCGCTGTCCACAGGCCCAGGTGCCCGGAGCCTGACGCCCCGGAGGGTCCGGCGATCCCGGGTATAAATCAGGGCTGTGTCTGCCGCCCTCTCCTTTGATCCCCGCCAGGTGCCCGTGCTCGACTTCGACCGCGCACTGCCGCCTGTGCCCCCCGAGCGTCTGCATGCCCAGGCCTTGCGCTCGCGCTTTGCCGCGCCCCCCGTCTGGGTGCCCGAGGTGCTGCGTGAACCCAGGCTTTCGCCACGCCCGGCAGCCGACGCCGCCGTGCTGGTGCCGCTGGTGCAGCATGGCCACGGTCTGTCGGTGCTGCTGACCCAGCGCACGGCGCACCTGCCCACCCATGCCGGGCAGATCGCCTTTCCCGGGGGCAAGGTCGATGCGCAAGACGCCAGCGCGCGTGCCGCCGCGCTGCGCGAAGCCCATGAGGAAGTGGGGCTGGAGCCCCAGCTCGCCGAGGTGATTGGCGAGTTGCCGGTGTATGTGACGGGCACGGGCTTTCATGTCACGCCCGTGGTGGCGCTGGTGCAGCCGCCCTTGCGCCTGGCACCCAACCCGGGTGAGGTGCAGGCCGTCTTCGAAGTGCCACTGGCCTTCCTGATGGACCCCCGCAACCACCGCCTTCACGCGCTCGAATGGCAAGGTGAGCAACGACAGTGGTTTTCCATGCCCTACACGGAGACGGTGCCCGGGGCTCAGGCGACTGTGGAACGCTTCATCTGGGGGGCCACGGCGGGCATGCTGCGCAATTTCTACCGATTTCTGCTCGCCGACGCGGCAGGACAGGAGCACGCATGAGTTTCTTTGCGATTTTTCTGGCACTGGTGCTGGAGCAGGCACGGCCACTGGGCACGGACAATCCGGTCTACCGGGCCGTGGCAAGCTGGACTGGCTGGATGACGCGCACCCTGGATGCGGGCGTACAGCACCTGGCCTGGGTGACCTGGGGCATGACCACGCTCACCCCTGCGCTGCTGGCCCTGCTGGTGCATGGCCTGGCCCAGTTCGGGCTGGGCTGGCTGGCCGCCGTGTTGTGGAATGTGGCCTTGCTTTATGTGACGCTGGGCTTTCGTCAGTTCAGCCACCATTTCACGGCCATCCGCGACGCGCTGGACGAAGGCGATGAGCACAAGGCACGGGAACTGCTCGCCCAGTGGCAGGAGGTCAAGGTGGGGGAGATCCCGCGCACCGAAATCCTCCGGCATGTGCTGGAGTATTCGGTGATCGCGGCCCACCGTCATGTGTTCGGCGTGTTCTTCTGGTACGCCGTCTTGTCGGTCATTGGCCTGGGCCCTGCAGGCGCCGTCGTCTACCGCCTGGCCGAATACGTCAGCCGCCGCTGGCAGCGGGAACAAGAGACCGAGACCGGTGTCAGCGCGGTGCTGGCCGAAACCGCGCAGCGTGCCTGGCGCGCTCTGGACTGGCTGCCCGCCCGCACCACCGCCCTGGGCTTTGCCATTGTGGGCAGCTTTGAAGACGCCATGGACGGCTGGCGTCACCATGCGCAGAAGTTCCCGCAAGACAACGATGGGGTGATTCTGGCCGCGACCGCCGGGGCCATCCAGGTGCGTCTGGGCGGCGCCGGACTCCAAGCCGGTGACACCCCGGAAGAGGAACCGGATGCTGACCGGAGCGCCAGCTCAAGCACGCCAGGCGAGCCCCCCCAGATGGGTCACCTGGCTTCGGTGGTGGGCCTGGTCTGGCGCAGCGTGATCATGTGGCTGGTGCTGGTGGCCCTGCTGACCATGGCCAATTTGCTGGGCTGATCACCAGCGCTGCTGGCCCAATTCCTCGAACAGTTGCGCGTAGATGCGGTGACGCCGCTGGCTGATGGTTCCCGTACCCTGCTGATCGCTTGCCAGCTGCGCCAACACCGCGCAGCCGGGCTCGTGCAGGTGGGTGCAGTTGTAGAACTTGCACTGGCCCAGGTAGGGGCGCAAATCCGGCATGCACTCGGCCAGACGCATGGGTTCGATGTGGTGCAGGCCGAATTCCTGAAAGCCGGGTGAGTCGATCAGGGCACCGCGCTGCTGGACGCCATCGAGCGCGTCCACCCAATACCAGCGGGTGCTGGTGGTGGTGTGCTTGCCCGAATTGAGCGCCTGCGAGATCTCCCCGGTTTCGGCCTGGGCCTGCGGCACCAGACGGTTGATCAGCGTGCTCTTGCCACTGCCGGACGGCCCCAGCACCAGGGTGTGGTAACCACGCAAGGCCTGCAGCAAGGCCGGCAAGCCATCGTCGGAAGGCGGGTGACTGCGTGGCGACAAGGCCAGCGGCAGCACTTCGTAACCCATGGCCCGGTAGGGTGCCAGCCGCGCCCAGGCGCGGGCAAAGGGCTCGGCCAGATCGCTTTTGTTGAGGGCGATGACCGGCTGGATCTGTTCGGCTTCGGCAGCCACCAGGGCGCGACTGAGCTGGCTCTCCGAAAACTCCGGTTCGGCGGCGATCAGGATCAGCACCCGGTCGAGGTTGGCGGCAAAGGATTTGGTGCGGATTTCGTCCTGTCGATAAAACAGATTGCGCCGGTCCTGCAGCCGCTCGATGCTGGCTTCGTCACCGGTGGCCTGCCAGAACACGCGGTCGCCCACCACGGCCTGGCTTTTTTTGCCGCGCGGGTGCGCGATCAGGCGACGCCCGTCGTCGGTCTCGATCAGACAGTGGCGGCCAAAGGCAGCGACCACCCGTGCAGAGGCCAGACCCGCTGCAGGCTGTGGGCCCTGTGCGTGCTGGCGCTTGCTCACGCCGACGCTCCGGGCAAGGCATCGGTGCGCCGGGCCGCCTCGAAATCGAGGGCGCTGAGCCCCTTGACGTCGTGGGTGCGCCAGCGGACCAGGCAGTGGGCATGATTGAGCACCAGCTCGGGGTGGTGGTTCATCGTCTCGGCCAGCCAGCCCAACGCGTTCACAAACAGCAGGGCCTGCGCATGGCTGGCAAAACGCCACTCCTTTTCAATGGCGATCTGCTCGCCTTCGCCATGCAGGCGCCAGCCGGGCAAATCCACCAGGGCCATCACCACCTGGGAAGGGGTGGCCGCAACGTGTGGGCGACTCATGCCCGCTGCATCCTGGCCAGCCGCTCGCTGGCCGGCGGGTGCGAATAGTAGAACTTCACGTACAAGGGATCGGGGGTGAGGGTGGAGGCATTGTCCTGGTAGAGCTTGAGCAGGGCCGAAGCCAGATCGGCGGGCGGCGTCTGCGAACCGGCATAGGCATCGGCCTCGAATTCCTGCACCCGCGAGCGCCAGGAAGACAGCGGTGCCAGAAAAAAGCTGAACACCGGCACCACCCCCATGAACAGCACCAGCGCCAGCGCACTGTTGCTGCCGCTCATATTAGGCACGACGCCCAGCCCGGTGTAGAACCAGGCCTGCTGCGCCAGCCAGCCCAGCAGCGCCAGGCCGGCCAATGTGGTGGCAAAGCTCACCGCCATCATCTTGACGATGTGCTTGTGCTTGAAGTGGCCCAGTTCATGGGCCAGCACGGCCTCCATTTCGGCGGGGCTCAACTGCTGCAGCAAGGTGTCAAAAAACACCACCCGCTTGCTGGCGCCAAAACCGGTGAAGAACGCATTGGAATGGGCCGAACGGCGGCTGCCGTCCATGACGAAAAAGCCTTTGGCCTGGAATCCGGCGCGCTGCATGAGCGCCTGCACACGGGTCTTGAGCGATTCGTCTTCGAGCGGCGTGAACTTGTTGAACAGCGGCATGATCACATTCGGTGCGATGGCCATCAGGAAAAGCTGCCAGACCACCAGCGCCCCCCAGGCCCACAGCCACCACAATGCGCCGCCCACGTCCATCAGCCACAGCACCAGCGCCAGCAGGGGCAGGCCCAGCACGGCGCCCAGCAACAAGCCCTTGAACAGGTCGCTCAGCCACAGTGCGGGGGTCATCTTGTTGAAGCCAAAACGCTGCTCCACGCCAAAAGTCTGCAGCAGCGAGAGCGGCAGGCCAACAAGCCCTCCGATCAGCATGAAGGCGACGATCAGCGTGATTTGCTGCAACAGGCCTGGCTGCATGAAGCTCAGCAGCCACTGGTTGAGGGCGTCCAGCCCGCCCAGCAGGGTCCAGCCCAGCAGCACCAAGGCATCGAGCAGAATGTCCCATTGCGCCAGCCGCGCCTTCGCCAGGGTGTAGTCGGCCGCTTTCTGGTGGTCGGCCAGGGTGATGGTGTGGGCATAGGCCTGGGGCACGCTGCCCCGGTGATCGGCCACATGGCGCACCTGGCGGGCATTGAGCCAGAGTTTGAGTGCCACATGGGCCAGCAGGCCGATGGCCAGCAGCAGGGTCAATGTCAGGGACGGGTTCATGGCGCGAATTGTAGGAGGCAGCCGGCCCGCCGACCCCATCGGCGACAATCCCCGCATGTCTGAAGTGAATCCCTCCCCTGCCCCCGAAGCCCTGGCCAAATCGGACCAGAACCTGGTCTGGCTCGACTGCGAGATGACCGGACTCGACCCCGACAAGGAACGGCTGATCGAGATTGCCGTGATCGTCACCGGGCCGCACCTGACCCCGCGTATCGAAGGCCCGGTGCTGGTCATCCACCAGAGCGATGAGCAATTGGGCAGGATGGACGCCTGGAACAAGGGCACCCATGGCAAAAGCGGTCTGATCGACAAGGTCAAGGCCTCGACCCTGACCGAGAGCCAAGCCGAGCAGATGCTGCTGGACTTCATCAAAAAGTACGTGCCCAAGAGCACCTCTCCGATGTGCGGCAACACCATCAGCCAGGACCGGCGCTTTCTGGTGAGGTACATGCCCAAGCTGGAAGCCTACTTTCACTACCGCAACCTGGACGTGAGCACCCTCAAGGAACTTTCGCGACGCTGGAAGCCCGAGGTGTACTCGTCTTTCAAGAAGCAGCAGCGCCACACGGCACTGGCCGATGTGCACGAGTCCATCGACGAGCTGGCGCATTACCGTGAGAATTTCATCCGGCTCTGACAGGTCTTGCGGGAACCGGCAAGATAGCGTTGTGCAACTGCAAAGGCCTGTGTCCATGTCCTCGAACACCCTGCCCGTCTCGCGCCATCGCCGCCACGCCCTGCTTGCAGCCTCGGCTCTGGCCATGGCCCCCTTGCTGGCGTTTGCCACCAAGGACAAACCCCTTCTGGAGGTCTGGAAGGACCCCAACTGCGGGTGCTGCCAGTTGTGGGTCGAACACCTGCAGGCCAACGGCTTTGCGGTGCAGGTCCACGATGTGGGCAACACGGCCGCCCGCAAGCGCCTGGGCATGCCCGAAAAACTGGGCTCCTGCCACACTGCCCGGGTGGCCGGTTACGTCATTGAGGGCCATGTGCCGGCCAGCGACATCCTGCGTTTGCTCAAGGAGAAGCCCAAAGCCCTGGGTCTGGCGGTGCCGGGCATGCCCATCGGCAGTCCTGGCATGGATGGCCCGGAATACAAGGGCCGCAAGGACGCGTATGCCGTGTTGCTGGTGCAGCGCGACGGCAGCTCCAGCACCTTCAGCCGCTACCCGGGCGACCGACCGATGGCCGGCAGGGCTCACAATCCGGAGGCCTGATCGCGTCATCGACAGCAGCATTCGGCCGCAGCAAGCGGGTGCAGCGTCGATGACTGTGCGATAATCCGGCCTCGCCACTTGCAAGGTGGCGTTTTTCTTGCATCTCCCCTCATGCCTTGGCCCAGGACTGCTGTCCGCAATCGGGCCACTCACCTCCAGCCGGGATACCTCGTTCCGCGCCTTTGGCGAGCACCGTTTGAAGGTTGATGTCTTTTTCAACCTGACGGTGCCTGCGGCTGCCTACTGCAGTGCCGTGCGAGTGATATTCATGACTGAACAACTGAACGACCTGCAGGCCGAGCTGTCGCCTGCGCAAGACCTTTCCATCGACACCAACGAGACACTCCAGTCCAGCGAGCCCGCCGAGCCCAATGGCTTTGTGCAACTGGGCCTGGCCGACGAGCTCGTCAGGGCCGTGGCCGATCTGGGCTACACCCAGCCGACCGCCGTGCAATCGCGCACCATTCCGCTGGCCCTGCCCGCCGATGACCAGGCGCACCACGGCTACAACGACCTGATGGTCTCCAGCCAGACCGGCAGTGGCAAGACCGCCGCCTTTTTGCTGCCCGTGCTGCACACCCTGATCCAGCAACAGGCCGCCGCCGAAGCCCAGGCCAAAGCCGAGTACGAGCAAGCCTGCGCCGACGCGATGGCCCGTGGCGAAGAGCCCCCCAAACGCGCCCGCCGCAAGGACCCGACCAATCCTCGCAACTTCAAGGCCGCCGTGCCTGGTGCCCTTGTGCTGTGCCCGACACGCGAACTGGCGCAGCAGGTGGCGCACGACGCCATTGAGCTGGTCAAGCATTGCCGCGGCCTGCGCGTGGCCAATGTGGTCGGTGGCATTCCCTACCCGATCCAGATCGCCAAGCTGCAAAACGCCAATCTGGTGGTGGCCACCCCCGGCCGACTGCTGGACCTGCAGCGTTCAATGCAGATCAAGCTTAATGAAGTGCAGTTCCTGGTGGTCGATGAAGCCGACCGCATGCTGGACCTGGGCTTCTCGGACGACCTGGCCGAGATCAACCAGCTGACCGAACAACGTCGCCAGACCATGATGTTCTCTGCCACCTTTGCGCCACGCATCCAGCAGTTGGCCATGCGCGTGATGCACGACGGCGGCTCGGGTGTGCACAAGGTGCAGATCGACAGCCCGCAGGAGAAGCACGCCAACATCAGGCAGGTGCTGTTCTGGGCCGACAACGCCGAACACAAGCGCCAACTGCTCGACCACTGGCTGCGCGACGCCAGCATCGACCAGGCCATCGTGTTTGCCAGCACACAGATCGAATGCGACGGCCTGGCCACCGAGCTGCAGCAAGCCGGCTTTGCCGCCGTGGCGCTGCACGGTGCCCTCAGCCAGGGCCTGCGCAACCGCCGCCTGATGGCGCTGCGCAACGGCCAGGTCCAGATCCTGGTGGCCACCGATGTGGCCGCCCGCGGCATCGACGTGCCGACCATCACCCATGTCTTCAACTTCGGCCTGCCCATGAAGGCCGAGGACTACACCCACCGCATCGGCCGCACCGGCCGCGCCGGGCGTGACGGTCTGGCCGTGACCTTTGCCGAAATCCGCGACCGCCGCAAGATCGGCGACATCGAGTTCTACACCAAGCAGCCTTTCAAGGCCGAGGTGATCCCCGGCCTGGAGCCCAAGCAACGCTTTGATGCTCCGCGCAAGTCCTTTGGCGGAAAAGGCGGCAAGGGCGGGCGCAGCCATGACCGTGGTCAGGGTGGCCAACAGGCCGGTTGGGGCCACCGTGGCGAGAGCCGCTTCGAACCCCGCTTTGACCCGCGCAAGGACGGTGCCCGTCAGGAGCCTCGCTTTGAAGCCCGCCATGACCCGCGTTTTGAGCCGGGCCCCCAAGGTGGCTGGCAGCAGGACCCACGCCGCGGCCCGGACCGTGGCTTTGCCCGACAGGACCACCGCCTCCCGCCGGACCGCCCGCAGGGTGATCGCTTCGAACGCCGCGATGACCGTGCGCCTCGGGGCTTTGGCAGCTTCGACAAGCCGCAACATGCGCCGCGTGCCCAGGCCCGCGCTGGTGGCAATGACCGCTTTGACCGCGCCCCGCGCGGACCCAAGCTGGTCGGCGGCGGCTTCAAGCCGCACGCACCCAAGCGCCGCGGCTGATCAACGCCTGACCACTGGGCGCGCTGCGCCCACGGCATGAACAAGGGCTGGGCGGATGGGGTGGCGACGATTTTCTGTCCCCCGGGACAGCATGAGGAGCCAGCCCATCCGCCCAGCCCTTGTTCATGCCTACCGCCAAGGCCAGCAAGCCACCCAAAGAAAAACCGCCAGGGCTTTCGCACTGGCGGTTTTTCTTTTGGAGCAGTCCCGAATTACTCGGCAGCCACAGCCGCCTTGCGCTGGGGCAGCTTTTCCTTGATGCGTGCCGACTTGCCGCTGCGCTCACGCAGGTAGTACAGCTTGGCGCGGCGCACATCGCCACGGCGCTTGACTTCGATGCTGGCGATCAGGGGGCTGTAGGTCTGGAACGTACGTTCCACGCCTTCGCCGCTGGAGATCTTGCGCACGATGAAAGCGCTGTTGAGACCACGGTTGCGCTTGGCAATCACCACGCCTTCGTAGGCCTGGACGCGCTTGCGGTTGCCTTCCACCACGTTCACGTTGACGATCACGGTGTCGCCAGGGGCGAATTCGGGGATGGTTTTGCCGAGGCGGGCGATTTCCTCTTGCTCGAGGGTCTGGATCAGGTTCATGTTGAACTCCACAAATTCCCGTTCGTGCCCGCTGCACTGGGGGCGTTCCTGGCGCTCATTGGCAGGATTTCCTGCAAGAGACTGTCGGCTGCAAACCAGTTGCAGCAGGCCGGACCGCGGCGGGTAGAGGACCGAAAAGCCCTGGATTATAGCTTGCCCGTCTGCAACCAATCGAGGGTCTGCTGCCACAGTCGGCTGGCCTCCGGGCGAAAGTAAGCCATGTGCCCAATGGCCGGCATGCCCAGACTGCGGGGCTCGAGGGTCAGGGTCTGGACCGGGGCATTGCGGTAGCCCGCCATGAAGGCATCACGGGACGCAGGAGACGCCCACTTGTCATCGGTGGCGTTGATGGCCAGGATCGGGGTGCGCACCCGGGCAAACTGGGCCGACACCTCGGGCATGGCCGGATCATCAAAAAAATAACGCGGCCATTGGCACCAGTGACGCCACTGGTAGAACACGTCACGCGGCAGGTCCTCGCCCATGCGCAGCAGGCTCCAGGCCAGGTAACCCCGGGCGCGAACGATCAGCGGACCCAGGACATGCCACATGATGCGCACCCGCCAACGCTCCAGCGGCGGCATCCAGCCGTGCCAACCGGCCCCGGTGGCGAGAGTGGCAAAGCGCTCCACCTTCTCATGTCCGGGCAGCAGTCCGAAAGCGTGGCCGCCATAGGAATGACCGACCATCCATATGGGGCCATCGCCTTGCGCCGCCACATGCGCGAGCAAGGCGGCGAGGTCCAGACGCGCCCAGTCGAGGTAGTTCATGCGAAAACCTTGCAGGCTGGCCGGACGGGACAGGCCAATGCCGCGGTAGTCGAGGGTCCAGACCTCCATGCCCTGCGCAGCAGCAAAGCGGGCAAACCGGCTGTAAAAGCGTTGCGGGACGCCCGTGGCACCGGCCACGAGGAGTCTGCCGCAAGGCTTGCCGCTGACAGCGTAATGGATGGCCTGCAAGGGGTAGCCGTCCGTGGCTTGCAGTCTCAGGACCTGGGGTTCGGGTGCGGTCGTCTCCATGGGGGGTGACCCTAATCGAATGACCGTTCTGTTTCCAGACAGCCCAGTAGCGGCTGCGACAGCACGGTGATGGCTCCCTCGGCTATCAGCGTTGCGGGAGTGGGGGGAGCAGGGTTTGCAAAAAAGCCTCGTCGGCCGGGCTCAGCAAACCGGCTGAGCGCGCCTGCGCGATCAATTCGGGGCGATGGCGGGCCGTCAGCCGCAGGCTCTGGTCGCGCCGCCAGCGCTCGATGCGGGCATGGTGCCCCGACAGCAGGGCCTCGGGCACAGCCTCACCTTGCCAGACCTCGGGTCGGGTGTAATGCGGGCTGTCAAGCAAGCCGTCCAGCGCCGGGTTGAAGCTGTCGAACTGGTGGCTGCCTTCGTCATGGAGCACGCCCGGCTGCAGCCGGGCCACGGCATCGAGCAGCGCCATCGCGGCAATCTCGCCGCCCGAGAGCACAAAATCGCCCAGACTGATCTGGTGCGTCACATGGCGATCAATAAAGCGCTGGTCCACACCCTCGTAGCGGCCGCACAGCAAAATCGCGCCGGTGCTGTCGGACCAGGCCTGGACCGCGGCGTGGTTGAGCGCCTGGCCCAGGGGTGAAAACAGGACCAAAGGCACCGGCTCGGCATCCGCGCGTTCAGCCCGGATGGCCTGCAGGCATTGTTCGAGCGGTTGGGCCAGCATGACCATGCCGGGGCCACCCCCAAACGGGCGATCATCAACCCGGCGGTAATTGCCCTCGGCAAAATCGCGAGGGTTCCAAAGCTGCACATGGACCTGCCGGGTTTCGTAAGCGCGGCGCGTCACGCCCGTCTTGAGGAAGGGCTCGAACAGCTCGGGAAACAGGGTGATGACGTCAAAGCGCATGCTGCGCGTCAGGTCAGTAATCGGCTTGCCAGTCGACGGTGATGCACCGTGCGGCTGTGTCGACCTGATCGACAAAGGCAGAGACAAAAGGAATCATGCGCTCGACGGCCTTGCCATCTTCCTGGGCCTGCAAGACCAGCACGGTCTGCGGACCGGTGGTCAGCAGGTCACGCACCTCGCCCAGCACCACGCCCTCGCGGTTGAGCACACGCAGGCCGATCAGGTCGACCCAGTAGTACTCGCCCTCCTGGGGTGTCGGAAAGCTTGAGCGCGGCACGAAGATGCGCGCGCCCTTGAGGCTTTCGGCGGCATTGCGATCGGCTATGGCCTCGCTGCAGGCCACGACGCTGTCAGAGTGGTCTTTGGCTTCACGCACCCGCAGCAGCAAGGGCTGGCTCCAGTCGCTCGCATCGGTTGCGGTTGTGGTTGCTGTGGGGCGCTTGGGTTTGACAGTGCGCTCGGGCGGCAGCAAAAACCAGCGTTTGGAAGAAAAAAGCGCCTCGGGCGAGGCGCTGTGGGGCAGGACCTTGAACCAGC
>CAYSIY010000026.1:0-17860 GCA_964431215.1 uncultured Limnohabitans sp. | reverse complement strand
CCAGCGCGGCTCTGACCGACGGCACCTACACCCCCAGCCTGGCCGTGACCGATGCGGCGGGCAACACCAGCACCCAAAACGGCACGCCATTCACCATTGACAACACCGCGCCACTGGACACCAGCCCAGCCTTCAGCGGCGCACTGGCCGACGCCAGCAACACCGGCTCCTTGACCGACCAACTGACCTCCAACACGCTGCCCACACTCACCGGCAAGGCCGAGGCCAATGCCAAGGTTGAACTGACCGTTAACGGACAAACCTACACCACCACCGCCGACGCCAGCGGCAACTGGTCGGTGCCCATCACCACACCGCTGTCTGGCGACAACGGCGCAGGCCAACCCGTTGAATACAAGCCCGAGGTCAAACTGACCGATGCAGCCGGTAACGTGCAAACCATCACCGATGCCTTCACCTTCACGGTGGACACGACAACGGCATCGACGGACAGCATCAAGGGCGCACTCACGGTCGATACCGACACCAGCGCAACAGCCAACGACAGCGGCACCAAAGGCGACAACCTCACCCGCGACACCACGCCGACCTTCAACGGCACTGCTGAGGCAGGCAGTAGCGTCAAGCTCTACATCGCCAAAGCCGATGCCACCGAGACCTCGTTCAAGCTCGCCGACCAGGTGCAAATGCTGGGCACCGTGACCGCTGACGCCACCACCGGCCAGTGGAGTGCGACCGCAGCGACTTTGCCCAGCATGGCCTACAGCCTATGGGCTGAAGTCACCACGCCCTCAGGCACGGTCATCAAGCAATTGACCGGTTTTGAGATTGACTCCGCAGCGCCAGCAGCGCCCACGGGCAAGCTGGCCACCGCGAGCGACACCGGTGTGCAAGAGGGCCGCATCACCACCCTGCGCAACCCCGGCCTGGAGGGCACCGCAGAGGCCAACAGCGCCGTGGTGATCACCCTGACGGTACCCGGCGAAGCCACGCCACGCACCTACACCACCACCGCCGACAGCAGCGGCAAATGGACGGTGAACCTGACGGGCAACCCCTTGCCCGATGCCAGCTACAGCTACAGCGTGTCTTCCACCGACAAGGCTGGCAATGTGAGCACGGCCAACTTGGCCAACAACTTTGTGGTCAGCAACACAGCGCCCAACGGCGGTGTGGCACCGACGGTTGAAATCACCACCGATGCCAACAACGACGGTTGGCTGAGCGCCACTGAACTGGGCACAACGACCACCGTGTCTGTGAAATCCAGCTTTGACAGCAGCAAGGTGCGGGTTGGCGACGTGCTGGTGGTCAGCGACAGCAGCAACCCAGCCAACACACAGCAGGTCACCCTGACCGCCAGCCACGTCAGTGCTGGTTTTGTGACCGTGCAGTTTGCCAAACCGGCTGAAAATGCCAGCCTGACCATCACCGCCAAGCTGCAAGACGCGGAAGGCTTGTCGACACCCGACAGCGCCAGCGACACCGCCAAAGTGGACACGACCGCGCCAACACAAACCATCACCTTCACCAGCATGACCAAAGACAGCGGTCTTTCTGGTGGCAACGGCAACTGGACCACGGCCGACAGCTCTGCGGGTCGTTTGGTCTCGGGCCGCATCAGCGCAGCACTGAATCCTGGTGAAACGGTGGAGGTCTTTGCCAACGGCACCAAGATCGGCAATGCCACCGTGAGCGGTACGCAATGGGCGATGACCGACGCCTTGGCTTACAACGCCAACTGGACTTACACCGCCCGAGTGGTGGATGCGGCGGGCCAAACCGGCAGCACGTCCACACAGTTGGTCACGCTGTCAAGCACCGTTCCTGCGGCGCCTGTCATCACCGGCGTGGGTACTGACGCCACCTTTGCGACCGTGCTGGCCAACGACGCCACCACGGCCGACAACACCCTGGCGGTGCGCGGCACCGGCACAGCCGGATCGTTCGTGACGCTGTACGACAACACCTCGGGCCAGGTGGTGCGCAGCAACGTGCTGGTCAACAGCAGTGGCCAATGGAGCGCAGACCTCACGGTAACCCAACTGGCCAACGGCAAGCACGATTTCTATGTCACGCAAACATCGCCCGAAGGCATCACCAGCGTGCTGTCCAACCGGTATGGCGTGACCATCTTCAACAACCTCGTCACCAACGGGAGTTTTGAAGCGTGGGTGATACCCGCTGGTACTTGGGGCGCAACGTATTCGAGCACACAAATCAGCGGCTGGACCATCTCCTCCGGGAGCATGAACGTGATCAGAGAGGGGGGTCTGGCGTCGGTGCCCATGACCGACTGGGGAACCAATGTGCTGGACACTGCGGGCAATGCTGCAGGCGTGATTCAGCAAGATATCAATGGACTGGTGATTGGGCAAACCTACGACTGGAGCTTTGCCTACGCCAGGTACCTGGATACCGCCGATCAACTGAAGTTTGATTTGACGGGCGCCACCAGTTTTTCGCAAACCACGACCGTCACGAATCCGGCCTGGACCGTTGCCACGGGCAGTTTTGTGGCCACCAGCACCAGCGTGCGGATGCAGTTCACCAACATCAATGGTGCCGGTGGACGTGCCGACGCAGGCTACTTTCTGGACAACGTCACCTTGACTCGAAGGGACGCGGTCACAGCTCCCGACGGCTCATTGGTCGCAGCATCAGCCTTGGGTGGCAGCACCACAGGCAACGACACCCTGAGATATGCCAACGGCGCACTGAGCGCACTGGCGGGCAACGACACCATCACCGTCTCAGGTGCTGACTTGCAGGCCAGGCTGGCCGCTGGGGGCCGCATTGACGGTGGCGCAGGCGTGGATACACTCAGATTGGAAGCGGGCACACAACTGAACCTGGTGAGCTTGAGCAGCGTGCAAACCGTGCAAAGCATTCAAGAGCTTGAGATCTTCAGGATGCAGGGCACCTCAGCCCTCACGCTCAATGCCAACAACGTCTTGTCCCTCGGTCAGACCAATTTGCCGGGTTACAGCTTTGCCACGACCACCGGCGGCACCAGCACCAGCAGCGCAGGCAAAGTGCAGATGGTGGTCCATGGCACCTTGAGTGACCAACTCAGTCTCAGCGCCTTGGCCGGTGACGGTCTGGGCAGCAACACTGGCACCCTGGTGGGCGAGTGGCAGGCCAAAGGACAGGTCGACATCGGTGGGGTCACCTACTTTGTGTACGACCACAGCACCACGCAAGCGCAGTTGCTGACCAATGTCATGCCCACAGCGCTGCAAACCACCGTGCAGTTCACCAGCATGACCAAGGACAGCGGCTTGGCCGGTGGCAACGCCAACTGGATCACCGCTGACAGCAGTGCAGGCCGCCTGATCTCAGGGCGTATCAGTGCCCCTTTGGCCAGCGCAGAGGTGGTGGAGGTCTATGCCAACGGCAGCAAGATCGGCAATGCCACCGTCAGCGGTACCCAGTGGGCCTTGACCGACATACAGGGCTACAACAGCGACTGGACTTACACCGCCCGCGTGGTCGATGCAGCCGGCCGCATCGGTGCGCCGACCACCCAGGCGGTCACCCTGTCTGCCAGCGAACCTTCTGCGCCCGTGATCACAGAAGTGGGCACCGATGCCAGCTTTGGTACCGTACTGGCGAACAACGCAGCCACGGAAGACAACACGCTGGCGGTGCGCGGCACCGCCAGTGCGGGCAACTTTGTCACGCTTTACGACACCCATACCGGTCAGGTGCTGCGTCGCAACATCCCGGTTGGCAGCAACGGTCAATGGGTAGCGGACCTGACCGGCAGCGCTTTGACCAATGGCCAGCACAATTTCTTCGCGGTGCAAAGCTCGCCGGAAGGGATCGGCAGCGTGGCATCCAATGCCTACAGCATCAGCGTGTCCTCCAATATGCTGATCAATGGCAGTTTTGAAGCCCATGCATTTACACAAGATGGACTCGGGAATCTGACCGGAACACTGCCGGGAGGCGGATGGACGATCCAATCCGGCAGCGTAGACCTCTACAACGAAGGCGTCACCGCGAACGCCCCCTTCACCGACTGGGGCAGCAAGATTGTGGATGTGGCCGGACTGACTCCTGGCGTTCTCACACAAACTGTCCAGAATCTGGTGATCGGACAGCGATACGCCTGGAGTTACGCTTACTACCAATTTATTGATCCTGCCGAGCGACTTCAGTTTGTGCTCTCAGGGGCTACAGATGTTTCGCGCATCACTACCGTGAACAGCAAGGCCTGGACCGTCGAGAGCGGGACTTTCACAGCGACCAGCACCAGCGTGAATTTTCTCTTTACCTCCATCAATGACGGCAATGCTGCATATGGCTACTGGCTGGACAATGTGAGGCTCAGCCGTGTCGATGGCGCTGAGACATCAAACGGTTCGCTCATTGCAGGACAGACGCCCGGCGGAACAACGTCCGGCAACGATAACCGCGACTACAGCAACGGTGCGCTGGCCACCCTGGGCGGCAACGACACCATCAACACCCGAAACAACCTGCAATCCGTGCTGGCCGCAGGCGGCCGCATTGATGGCGGCGCGGGCGTGGACACCCTCAAACTGGCCGTGGGTACGCAGTTGAATCTGCCTGCCTTGACGCAGGTGCAAACCGTGCAGAGCCTCGAAGAAATCGAAGTGTTCGAGTTGCAAGGCGGCTCCAGCCTGAGCCTGAACGCCAACAACGTCTTGTCTTTGGGTCTGACCGATTTGACCGGCTACAGCTTCAGCGCCACCACTGGCGGCACCAGCACCCGCAGCGCTGGCAAGGTGCAAGTCGTGGTCAAAGGCACCAGCACCGACCGCCTCACGCTCAGCCCCTTGGTCACCGACGGCCTGGGCAGCAACACCGGTAGCCTGGTGGGTGAGTGGCTGGCCAAAGGCCAGGTCAACATCGGCGGCGTGGATTACTTCGTGTACGACCACAGCACCACCCAGGCGCAAGTCTTGACGAATGTCAGGCCATCGCTCCCCCAGACGGCGGTGCGTTTTTCCAGCATGACCAAGGACAGCGACGGCTCCATCAACAACACCAACGACTGGATCACGTCCGATGGCAGCGCGGGGCGTCTGGTCTCGGGCTTTCTGGGCGAGGCGCTGAAAGCTGGCGAAATGGTCAAAGTATTTGCCAACGGTGTGGAAATCGGGAACGCCATCGTCAGCGGCACACAGTGGGCCATCACCGACACCAACGCCTACAGCGCCAACTGGGTGTACAGCGCTCAGGTGGTGGGCAGTGCGGGCGGCGGCCCCGTGGCCACGCAAACCGTGGCTTACACCGGCGCTGCGCCCGCACTGGCCGTCCCCACCATCACCGCTTTCTCGGCAAGCAGCGTCTCTGGCACCGGTCTGCCGGGCGCAACGGTCGAGGTGTATGGCAACACGCCGAGCAATCTGGTGGGCCGCGCCACAGTGCAAGCCGATGGCACCTGGACTTTGACGCCCAACAATTTGTTCACAGGCATCAACAGTTTTGCCGCTTTGCAAATCGATGCCTCGGGCATGGTCAGTGGTTTGTCCAACCTGGTGAACACCAGCGCCGAAGGCCCCAACCTGTTCGAAAACGGGTCATTCTCTGACGGCAACACCGGCTTCAATGCCGCCACAGCGCCGGGCACCGGCACGCCCAACTACGCCGTGGCCACCAATACTCACGATGTGGTCATCTTTGACAGCACGGGCTTGGTCAATCGGGTCATCCCTGCCAGCGCTTTGAGTACGCTGATTAATCAAACCACCAGCGCCGCCGGACTGACCTGGGGCAAGTCCTTCAGCGGCAATGCGGGGCCAACCAGTGCTGCGGCCGGCAACCCTGAAGGGGCCATCACGGGGCGCTACCTGACGGGAACCGTCTCGTCAAATGCCATCATCTGGCAGCAACCCGTGGAGGTGATTGCAGGGCAAACCTATGTGATGAAGTTCGACTACGCCGTCTCCAACTTCAGCATTGAAAGGCTCAACGTCACCATCGACGGCGTGAAAATTCCGTTTGTGACCAACGCAGTGGAGTCGGGGCGGTTCATCGCCACCTATGTGGCCCCCAGCACCAAAACCATTTCGGTCACGCTGCAGGGCAACAACGCCGGGGCCACCAACGGGGACTACTGGCTCGACAACATCAGTTTTGCGGTGGCGGCACCGCCCAACACCCTGGGCACGGCCACGGTCGGCACCGCTGCACCTGAGAACCTGACGTTTAACTGGGGCTCCATTGACGCAGGTGGCGGCAACGACATCATCACCATGCAGGGGGCGATCAGTGCGCTGGCCAGTGGCGCCCAAATCAATGGCGGGGCGGGTCTGGACTTGCTGCGTTTGGCCACAGGCACCGACCTGAACCTCAACACCCTCATGGGCAACCAGACGGTGCGGCCACTTCGCGAGATCGAGGTGTTCGAGATGCAGGGCGACTCCAGCATCACGGCCTCGGCCAACGCGGTCTTGTCGCTGGGGGCCAGCGGCTTGGCCAGCCTGAGCTTTGGCAGCACGACGCAGGTGGCCGCCGATGGCTTGACGCCCACCGGCTCCACCAGCAGCACGGGCAAAGTGCAGTGGGTGGTCAATGGTGGCAGTACCGACATCTTGGTGCTGCCCAAGCTGGCGCAAGACGGCGTGACCGGCCCGCTGGGCACCCAAGGCAACACAGGCTTGGCCGGGCAGTGGGACTACAAAGGCACCACCACCTTGACCGTCAATGGGGTGGCGCAGCTCTACAAGGTCTACGATCACAGCACCACACAGGCGCAGGCCCTGGTGGACGCCGATGTGGGCGTGGTGGTGGCGAGTGAAAACTACGTGGCCATCACCAAGGTGCAGGCCACGGGCACCACGACCAAGGTCATTCTGGAAACCTTTGACAACGTGCCCTATGCAGGGAGAGTCGTGGACCAGTTCACGACGCCCAACGGCGTATGGTTCTACCAGGACATCGCCTTCCCCAACTTCACCCTGGGTGCAGCAGGCACCGGCGTCAACGGCACGGGTGGGGCGCTCATCCTCAACAACACCTCCTTGCCAACTGCAGGAACCAGCCAATGGAACATTTTTCTTCCGGCCCAAGACGGAAGCATGCAATCGGCCAGGTTCAACTATTGGGACGCGTCTAACTCAAACGGCGGGATTTTCACATTTGCAAATGGGACGACATCGTCAAGGACCACTTTTGCCGCTGGCGGCACGGCATCAGCGCCCAACTCCTACACCACACCCGCCAATATGACGGGCAGCTTGCCTTACCTCAACTTCGGGGGCATGCCGCAGGACAGGTATTTCATTGACAACCTGCAAATGACGTTCACAGGGGCCAAAGAAACCGTTGACATCATCAACGATGGCCGCACGCGCTACACCACGGGCGTCGTCCAGGGCACCCTGCTCAACCCGCTGGCGGCCGGTGAGCGGCTGGAGGTGTTCAGCAACGGCGTGAGCCTGGGCCTGGCCACCATCAACGGCAAAAACTGGACCATCAACGACAGCGCCATTGCCACTGGCGGCGAGGCTTATACGGCCAAGGTCATCGGTGCCAGCGGTGCCGATCTGGCGGTGTCCAACACTTATGCCATCAACCAGGCCGCAGGGGCCAAGCCGAAGTTGACCATCATCGACAACCATTCCGACGATGTGGCGCAGGGCCAGCTCACGATCAACTACACCTTCCAGTTCGACCAGGCCGTGACCGGCTTTACCGACAGCGACATCGCCATCACCAATGGGGGAGGCAGAGGCCCGCTGACGCAAATCGATGCCAGGACCTGGGTCATGGCCGTCAACACGCCCAGCAGCGGCCAAGGCACCATGGTGGTGGAAGTCGCCAATGACAGCTACACCGCCACTGTGGGCGGGGCCACGGGTTTTGGGCATCGCAACGAGCAGGGCTACAAAACCGAATTCGTGTCAACCAACTACGTGAACTGGGTCAACCACCCCACAGGCTTGAACACCTTTGGCAACGGCAATGACGTGGTCAACGTCAAAGCCGCCGATGTGACCAATCTGGTGGCCGCAACGCCCACGAGATTTGACGGCGGTGCAGGGGTGGATACATTCAAACTCTACGGATCGGGCATCACACTCAACTTCACCAACCTGACGGTGCAAGAAAATGTGAAGAACTTCGAGGTCATCGACCTTGAAAGAGCCGGTTGGAACAACACCGTGCGATTGGACCTGCGTCAAATTCTGGACATGAGCAACATTCCCGATAACCCCAACACACTGGGTGTCGATGAAAGCAACATGCTGGTGGTGCTGGGCAACGCAGGCGATGTGCTTCAGCTCACGGGCGGCGCGAACTGGGCCACGGTTCAAACAGGCCTCAGCGGTGCCACCCTGAGCAACACCTACGGCAGCGAGTATGGCTTTGTGAGCACCATGACCTATGTGCAACTCAGCCAGAGCGGGGCCACCTTGTTTGTGGATTCGACCATCACACGCACCCTTCTGGCCTGAGGACTGGCTCAGGCACCAGCGAGCGCACGCAAGGCATCGGGGTTGGTCAGTTGCAGCACGCGACCCCGGCCGCTGATGAGCTCACGTTCACGCAGTTGGCGCAGGATGCGCGAAAGGGTTTCGGGGGCCATGCCCAACTGGGCAGCGATGCTGCGTTTGCGCTCGTGCAGCCTGACCTGCAGCCGGTCGGTCGCCGGATCGCGCTCGGCATGCTGCATCAGCCATTCGGCGCAGCGGGCGTCGGCGTCCTTGGCCAGGCGGCTGATGGCCATTTCGGTCTGCTGGCGCTGGCCGCGCGCCAGGTCCGAGAGCAAGGAACGCGAAGGCTCGGGCAGGCGGTCCAGATGGCTGCGGAAATCGGCCAGGGCCACCGACTTGAGACTCACCTCGGTTTCGGCCACGGCATCGACCGCATGCGGCAAGCCCAGCAGGCCTGAAGCCGCTTCGAGCCAGAAAGGCCCTTCAACCACCCCCAGCTGATGGTGCAATCCGCCCTGATCGAGCAGGCCCAGCATGACGCGGCCCCGCTCCAGGTGCAGCACCTGATCGGTGGATTCGCCACGGCGCAGCAGCACCGCACCCGGCGCAAGATGCTGGGTCGAAGCAGCGGACGAAGAAGGAGGAGCCTGCAACATGGGCCGGACTGTGCCCGAACCCATGGCGCATCGCATTGATCCGCGTCAAAAGCCGGTCAAAGCACCAGAATGGCCCGGAAATCGTTCACATTGGTGTTCGTCGGGCCGGTCACCACCAGATCGCCGAGCGCCGCAAAGTAGCCATAGGCATCGTTGCGCAGCAGATGGTCAGACAGCTGGAGGCCCAGGGCCTGCGCCCGGCGCAGGGTGTCGGGGCTCACCCGGGCCCCGGCGTTGTCTTCCATGCCATCAATGCCATCCGTATCAGCCGCCAGCGCCCACACGCCAGGCTGCCCCTGCAGGGCCTGGGCCAGGCCCATGCAGAACTCCCCGGCCCGACCGCCCCGGCCGCGCTGCAAGCCGGGCGACAGGTCGCGCACGGTCACCGTGGTTTCTCCCCCGCTGAGGATCACGCAGGGTTTGGCAAAAGCCCCCTGCCCCCTGGCCACCGCACGGGCCAATGCGGCATGCACCTTGCCCACCTCGCGCGATTCGCCCTCGATCTCGTCGCTCAGCACATGGGCCGCGATGCCAGAGGCCCGGGCCAGCTCGGCCGCCGCCTGGAGCGACTGCAAGGGCGTGGCGATCATGCGCAGCTCGTGGCCGGCAAAACAGGCCTCACCGGGCTTGGGGGTCTCCAGACTGCCGGCCCGCAGTGCCGCCTCAATGGCCTCGGGCACCGCGATCCGGTAGCGCTGCAGGATGGCCAGCGCATCGGCGCAGGTGGTCGCGTCCGGCACGGTGGGGCCGCTGGCAATCACCGAAGGATCGTCACCGGGCACATCGCTGATGGTCAATGTGACCACCTTCGCCGGGGCACAGGCGGCCGCCAGACGCCCGCCCTTGATGCGCGAGAGGTGCTTGCGCACGCAGTTCATCTCGGTGATGTTGGCCCCGCTGAGCAACAAGGCCTGGTTGATGCGCTGCTTGTCGGCCAGCGTCAGCCCCTCGGCCGGCAAGGTCAGCAGCGCCGAGCCCCCGCCCGAAATCAGGCACAGCACCAGGTCGTCGGCGCTCAAGCCCTGCGTGAGCGCGAGCATGCGCTCGGCCGCCTGCAGCCCCGCCGCGTCGGGCACCGGGTGGGCAGCCTCGACGATTTCGATGCGCGGGGGCACGCCCGCAGGCCGCTGTGGCGTGTGGCCGTAGCGTGTGACCACCAGCCCCGACAAAGGCGCATCGTGTGGCCACAGGGCTTCGAGTGCATGCACCATCGAGGCCCCCGCTTTGCCCGCCCCCAGCACCAGGGTGCGGCCCTTGGCAGGATCGGGCGGCTGCGGCAGGTGCCCGGCCATGCTGTGGATGGGCATGGCCCGGCGCACGGCGGCCATGAAAAGGGACTGCAGGAATTCTTGCGGAACCAGGGTCATCGGACTTGCCAGGGTGAGCACAAACAAAAGCACAAGCATAAAGGCTCCTGCTGGAACAGCCCCCTAAAATGCACGCCACTGCACAGCCCGGGACGCACGGCCGTTGCGGCGCTCGCCAGCCCCAGCGCTGGATTCGGCCGCAGCATGACACCCTCAAGGACTTGCCATGCCCACCCTGCTGATTCGCCACATCCACACCCTCGCCACCCAGAACGATGCCGCCGATGAATGGCGCGATGCCGCTCTGCATGTGCGCGACGGCCTGATCGACTGGGTCGGCCCCGATGCCGACCTGCCCCCGGCCCTGCACACCGCCGACGAGGTCATGGACGGGCGCGACCTGCTGGTGGTGCCAGGCCTGGTCAACACGCACCACCACATGTACCAGTCGCTCACGCGGGCGATCCCTTCGGTGCAGAACGCCGAGCTGTTTGGCTGGCTGCGCGGGCTCTACCCGATCTGGGCAGGCCTGAGCCCCGAGATGGTCCGCGTGAGCACACAAGTGGCCATGGCCGAGCTGCTGCTCTCGGGCTGCACCACCAGCAGCGACCACCTCTACATCTACCCCAACGGCGTACGGCTCGACGACAGCATCGAGGCCGCACGCGAGATTGGCATGCGCTTTGTGGCCACACGCGGCAGCATGAGCGTGGGCCAGTCACAGGGCGGCCTGCCGCCGGACCGGGTGGTCGAGCGCGAGGACGACATCCTGCGCGACACGCAGCGCCTGATCGAAGCCCACCACGACGCCGGCCACGGTGCCATGACCCAGGTGGCGGTGGCGCCCTGCTCGCCCTTCAGTGTGAGCCGCGAGCTGATGAAAAGCTCGGCCGAACTGGCCCGGCATTACCGGGTTCGGCTGCACACCCATCTGGCCGAAAACGACCACGATGTGGCCTACAGCCGCGAAAAGTTCAACCGCACCCCCGCCGAATATGCGCAGGACCTGGGCTGGGTGGGTGAGGATGTGTGGCACGCCCACTGCGTCAAGCTCGACGACGAAGGCATCAGCCTGTTTGCCGCCACCCGCACCGGCGTCGCACATTGCCCCTGCAGCAATATGCGGCTGGCCAGCGGCATCGCGCCGATCCGCCGCATGGTCGATGCCGGGGTGCCGGTGGGCCTGGGGGTAGACGGCAGCGCCAGCAACGATGCGGCGCACATGGTCAACGAGGCGCGTCAGGCCCTGCTGCTGGCGCGCTTGCGCAAATCGCTCGAACTCCCGCGCGTCGAAGACGGGCGTTCGGTGTTCGGCTGTGACACCGCACCGCTGGAGATGACCGCACGCGACGCACTGCACCTGGCCACCCGGGGCGGTGCCCGGGTGCTGGGCCGTGCGCACGACATCGGCCAGATCACGCCCGGCTACGTGGCCGATCTGGCCATGTTCGATGTCAACACCCTGCCCATGGCCGGCGGCGCGGTGCACGATGCGGTGGGCAGCTTGCTTCTGTGCGCCAGCGCACCAACCCGCCACACCCTGGTGCAAGGCCGCCTGGTGGTGCGTGACGGGCAGCTCACCACCGTGGACCTGGGACCACTGATCGAGCGCCACAACCGGCTGGCACAGCAGTTGGCCAACAGCACCCGCCAGGCCTGATAAGTATGCTTATCATCTGCATGCTGACAACGTATCGCCATCCTCTGCGCTCGAAACCTCATGAACACTGCTCACACTCCCCTGCCCGTCATCGTTGCCGGTGGCGGCATTGGCGGCCTGGCCGCCGCGCTCGCCCTGGTGCGCCAGGGCTTCAGCGTCAAGGTGCTGGAACAGGCCCCGGAAATCGGCGAGATCGGCGCGGGCATCCAGCTCGGCCCCAATGCCTTTCACGCCTTTGACGCACTGGGTGTGGGCGAGAAAGCCCGGGGCCGGGCCGTCTACACCGACTGCATGGTCATGCACGACGCCATCGACGAATACCAGGTCGGCAAGATTCCGACCGGCGAGGCGTTTCGGCAGCGTTTTGGCAACCCCTACGCCGTGATCCACCGCGCCGATGTGCACCGCTCGCTGCTCGAAGGAGCGCAAGACACCGGGCGCGTCGAATTCCTCACCTCCACCCGCGTGGAGCGCATCGCGCAGGACGAGCACAGCATCACCGTGCTGGACCAGCACGGCCAGGCCCACCCGGGGGTGGCCCTGATTGGCGCGGATGGCGTGAAGTCGGTGGTGCGCCAGCAATTCGTGGGCGATCCGGCCCGCGTGACGGGCCATGTGGTCTACCGCGCCGTGGTCGACAAAAAGGACTTTCCGCAAGACCTGCAATGGAACGCCGCCAGCATCTGGGTGGGGCCCAACTGCCACCTGGTGCACTACCCGCTGCGCGGCGGCGAGCAGTACAACGTGGTCGTGACCTTTCACAGCCGCCAGCAGGAAGAGTGGGGCGTGAGCGAAGGCAGCAAGGAAGAAGTGCAGAGCTACTTTCAGGGCATCTGCCCCAAGGCCCGCCAACTCATTGACCTGCCCAAGAGCTGGAAGCGTTGGGCCACCGCCGACCGCGAGCCGATTGGCCAATGGACTTTTGGCCGCGTCACGCTGCTGGGCGACGCCGCCCACCCCACCACCCAATACATGGCCCAAGGCGCCTGCATGGCCATGGAAGACGCCGTCACGCTGGGCGAAGCCCTGCGCGTGCACGCCAACGACTGGCCCCAGGCGCTCGACACCTACCAGCGCGCCCGCGTGGCCCGCACCGCCCGCATCGTGCTCTCGAGCCGTGAGATGGGGCGCATCTACCACGCCAGCGGCGTGGAGCGCCTGGTGCGCAACGACCTCTGGCGCGGCCGCAGCCCCGAGCGTTTTTACGACGCGATGCAATGGCTCTATGGCTGGAATGTGGGCAACTGCCTGGACGCCGCCCAACACTCCTGAAAGCCCAGACACGATGCAAGAACTCGGAAGACTCGAAGACCTGCCGCCGGACTACGTGCAGGACCTGCGCGAACTGAACCTGGTGCCGCTTTGGCCGAGCTTGCGCAGCGTGCTGCCGCCCACGGTGCCTGCGCGCCAGACCCGGCCCACGCACTGGGCCTACAGCACGCTCAGGCCCCTGCTGCTGCAGGCGGGCGAGCTGACCCCGATTGAAAAAGCCGAGCGCCGCGTGCTGGTGCTGGCCAACCCCGGCCACGGCCTGGACAACATGAAGGCCAGCCCCGCCATGTATTTGGGCATGCAACTGCTGCTGCCCGGCGAGTGGGCCCCCAGCCACCGCCACACGCCCAATGCGGTGCGCATGGTGGTCGAGGGCGAAGGGGCCTACACCACGGTGGACGGCGAAAAATGCCCCATGCACCGTGGCGACCTGATCCTCACGCCCACCGGCCTGTGGCACGAACACGGACATGACGGGACCAACCCGGTGGTCTGGCTGGACGTGCTGGATCTGCCTCTGGTTTATTACGTGGAGGCCAGCTACCACATCAACGGCGAGCGCCAGACCGTCAAGACGGGCCAGGGTGAGCGCCAGAACACCCGCTCGGGCCTGGTGCCCACGCGCATGTTCGAGCGCAGCCACAAGGCCTACCCCATGCTGCGCTACCCCTGGGCCGAGACCCGTGCGGCACTGCAGGCCCTGGCCGCAGACGACCCGGCACAAGAATGCGTGCAGCTCACCTACACCCACCCCGAGACCGGCGCTGATGCCGAAAACATCCTGGGCTTTTACGCCCTGATGCTGCGCCCCGGCCAGCACTTGCGCCTGCCGGCGCGTTCACCCGCCCAGGTCTTTCACCTCATTGAAGGCCAGGTACAGGCCGAGATCGAGGACCAGCGCTTCACGCTCGCCCAGGCCGACACCTGCTGCGCACCGGGCTACGAAGCCGTGACGCTTGAAAACCTCCACGCCAGCGAGCCCGCCTTCATCTTCATCGCCGACGAATCCCCCCTGCACCGCAAGCTCGGCATCTACGAAAACCGCGGGTGAATGCTTGAGCACTGTCACCCACTGACCCCGGAGAAAGCACATGAAACTCTACAACTTCTGGCGCAGCGGCACCTCGCACCGCACGCGCATCGCACTGCAACTCAAGGGCCTGAACACCGAATACGTGGCGGTGCATCTGGCCAAGGAAGAGCACCTCCAGGACGCCTTCAAGGCCATCAACCCGCAGCAACTGGTGCCCGCGCTCGACACCGGCAGCGAAGTGCTGATCCAGTCGCCCGCCATCCTCGAATGGCTGGAAGAAAAGTACCCCACACCGGCCCTGCTGCCCCGCGACCCGCAGCGCCGCGCCCAGGTGCGCGCGCTCGCCGCCATCGTGGGCTGCGACATCCACCCGATCAACAACCGCCGCATCCTGGAGTACCTGCGCAAAACCTTTGGTGCCGACGAAACCGCGATCAACGCCTGGTGCGGCACCTGGATCAGCGCCGGTTTTGACGCCTACGAAGCCCTGCTGGCCGCCGACACGAAGCGCGGCCGCTTCAGCCACGGCGACACGCCCACCCTGGCCGACTGCTACCTGATCCCGCAGATCGAGAGCGCCCGCCGCTTCAAGGTGGACCTGAGCCGCTGGCCGCTCATCCTGGCGGTGGAGCAAGCCTGCATGGCGCTCGACGCCTTCCAGAAAGCCGCCCCGAGCCAGCAGCCTGACGCCGGCTGATCGCTGCGGGTCATGCCCCGGCAGGGCGTGACTGTCAGTTTTCGATCATGCTGGCGCGTGACAATCCACGGCTTGATCCCTGAGTCCGTCATGCTAGAGCGTCTTGTTTACCGTTCCCGTTCCGCCCACAAGCTGGGCAGCCTGCATCTGTTCAACCTGCTGGTGCAGTGCCGCGAAAAAAACCGGCGTCTGGGCATCACCGGCCACCTGCTCTACACCGAAGAAATCTTCGTGCAGTGCATCGAAGGGCCGCACGACAACATTGAATCGCTCTGGCAGAGTCTGCAAAGGGACGAGAGGCACCACCACATCGAGCTGCTCTCGCGCAGCCCCGTGAGCAGTCGGCGGTTTCCCGAGTGGAGCATGGCTTTTTCAAGCTACAGCCATTTCAACAAGTACAGGATGCCGGGTTTCTTTCCGGTGGACCCCGAGGGCATGAACCAGGCCGCTGCACGCTGCGCCGAGGCCTGAGGCCCGGGCTTATACGCTTGCATCAGCGCAGCAACACATCCAGCCAGCGGATCAAGCCCGTTACACCGCCCACTGCAACGACCACCCAGATCGTCTGGCGATGAATGGCTTGTGTCAGGCGCACCTCAACGTCCTTGATGTCTTTGGTCAGCTTGACCTCGAGTTCTTTGATGTCTTTGGTCAGCCTGGCCTCGACTTCCTTGATGTCTTTGATCAGCCTGGCCTCAACCTCTTTGATTTCCTTTTGCAGCCGCAGCTCGCTCTCGCGCACATGGCCTTGGGTGGCCATGTCCTTGAAGTCCGGGTAACGCGACTCCAGCGCCTCAAAGGCCTCGGCAATCAAGCGGGCGCGGGCCTTGTCCTCGCCCGCGTCGGTCAGTTGTTCATAGAGTTTCAGTGCCACGCCCATGGTTTTCCCCTTTTGGCCACCCGGGGTGAATTATCGGCCATGGAAGTCAAACTGAACGCTCCTCAGTGCACACCAGCAAAGTGCCCTATTCTTCTTTGATCGGTATGCACCAGCAGGCATTGAACGACTCGGCGACACAGCAATCAGGCTGGGTGACAATCGGCGCAGGAGCCGAGACACACCATGCAGATACGCGACGCCCTACCCAGCGATGCCCAAGGCCTGATGGCCATCTATAACCATGCGGTGGCCCACACCACCGCCATCTGGAACGACACCCTGGTCGATGCCGACAACCGCCGCCAGTGGATGGCCGATCGACAGGCCCAGGGCTTTCCGGTGCTGGTGGCAGTCGATGCGGACCGGGTGCGGGGCTACGCCAGCTTTGGCCCCTGGCGCGCCTTTGAGGGCTTTCGCCACACGGTGGAGCATTCGGTGTATGTGCACCCGGACCACCATGGCCAGGGCTTGGGTCTGAGCTTGATGCAGGCGCTCATCGAGCGGGCTCGCACGCAGCACATCCATGTGATGGTGGCGGCCATCGAAGCGGGCAACAGCGCCTCGATCCGGTTGCACCAGAAGCTGGGCTTTGAGCAGACCGGCCTCATGCCCCAGGTCGGCACCAAGTTCGGACGCTGGCTTGACCTGGCTTTTTTGCAACGCCGCCTGGACGAGGCTGCGCCGCGCTGAGCCCCCCTTCGCGTTCAGACCCCTCGGGCTCAGCCCCGCTGACGCGTCCAGGCGGGCAGCGGCGCGGGGCGGTGCAAAACCCGCTCGTGCAGCCACAGGGCGCTGCGGCGTGCCCGCTCGGCCACCGTGTCCAGCGGCAACTGCTGGTAGTCGTCGTTGAAGACCTCAAAGCTGTAGTCGCCCCGGTAGCCAATGCGGTCCAGACGCAAGACCAGATCGGCCAGTTGTTCGCTGTGCACGCCCTCGCCCGGAAACACCCGGAAGGTGCGGGCCGTGGTCATGCGCTCCTCGAAAGTCGGTGCGTCCTGCCACATGAAGTCCGAGAGCTGCACCAGGAAAATCTTCTCGGGGTCGAGTTCCTCGATGGCGTCCAGCGGCGTCTTGGCCGCAAAGATGTGGAAGGAGTCGATGCCGATACCCAGATTGGGGCAATCGGCCCGGCAGACCACGTCCCAACTGACCGGAAATTCATTGACGGTGCGGCCCCAGGACAGGGCCTCGTAGGCGATCCTGATGCCCAAGGGCAGCGCCAGCATGGCGAGCTTTTGCAGGTCCGCCGCGATGTGTTCCAGGTCCTGCGAGGCATGGCGCGAAGTGGACGAGCAGGCCAGCAGCACCCTGGAGCCGGTGGCCGCGCACATCTCCAGCATGGATTGGGCAATGTCCACCTTGTAGCCGTGCAGATGGCCCGAGAGGCCTTCAAAATCGCGCAAGACCTGAAAGCCGGTGGGCCGCAGGCCACTGGCCTGCACCGCCGCCACGGCGGCCGACACCCCCCCAGGGTGGCTCACCAGATCACGCGCCATCAGCATGACCTGCGAAAAACCGGCGCGCTTCATGGCGTCCAGCTTGGCCTCCAGCGAGCCCGCCAGGGTGATGGTGTCCATGCCGTAGCCGTCAAGCCTGTTCATCGCGTGCGCTCCCGGGCCTGGTGCACCAGCTCGAAGGCCACCGAGCCGAGCACGCTGCGGGTGAGCGCACCGCGGTCTTCGGGGTGCAGCCGGCTCGACTCGACAAACTCCACACCTTGCGCCTTGAGGGCTTGCACCGCCTCGCCCACATCGGCCACCCCAAAGCCGATGCGCTGCAGGCACTCGGGGCCGTCGTCGCCCGACTCCATCCAGGGGTCGGGTTCGATCAATTGCCACAAAAATTTGCCGCAGGGGCTCTTCATCAGCTTGCCCTTGGGCAGGATGCCAAAGCGCTCTTCATCGGGGATCGCGACAAAGTCGAACATGTGTTCGTAATAGGTCAGCCAGTCGGCGCTGCGACCGGCACCGATGTATTGCACCA
>CAYSIY010000025.1:0-18099 GCA_964431215.1 uncultured Limnohabitans sp. | reverse complement strand
CACCCGTCTGGGCGTGCCGGTGGCTGTGAACATCGAAGAAGTGCGCAAGCCCGAAATCGATGCCCAGCTGATCGCTGACTCGATCACCCAGCAGCTCGAAAAGCGGATCATGTTCCGCCGCGCCATGAAGCGTGCCATGCAAAACGCCATGCGTCTGGGTGCCCTGGGCATCAAGATCATGTCGGCTGGACGTCTGAACGGCATCGAAATTGCCCGTACCGAGTGGTATCGCGAAGGCCGTGTGCCCCTGCACACCCTGCGCGCCGACATCGACTACGGCTTTTCTGAAGCCAAAACCACCTACGGTGTGATCGGTGTGAAGGTGTGGGTCTACAAGGGTGACCACCTTGGTCGCAACGACGCCCCCGCCCTGAATGAGCCGCGTTCTGAAGAAGAGCGCCGTCCGCGCGGTCCGCGCCGTGATGGCCGTGGCCCCGCAGGCGAGCGCCGTGGCGGTCCGCGCCGTCCTGCCGGCACCAATGCCGCTCCGGCCGATGGCAGCGACAAGCCTGCCGAAGCCACCGGTGAAGCCAAACCCGCCGTTAAGCGCGTTCGCAAAGTCGCCGCGCCAGCTGCAGCAGCTGACGGTCAATAAGGAGTAAGAACATGCTGCAACCCGCACGCAGAAAGTTCCGCAAGGAGCAGAAAGGCCGCAACACCGGCATCGCGACCCGTGGCAACACGGTGGCGTTCGGTGACTTCGGCCTCAAGTCCACGGACCGTGGCCGTTTGACGGCCCGCCAGATCGAATCCGCTCGCCGTGCCATTTCCCGTCACGTCAAGCGCGGTGGCCGCATCTGGATCCGTGTGTTCCCCGACAAGCCGATTTCCACCAAGCCCGCAGAAGTGCGTATGGGTAACGGCAAGGGCAACCCCGAGTACTACGTGGCCGAGATCCAGCCGGGTAAGGTGCTGTACGAAATCGTCGGCGTGCCCGAGGAACTGGCCCGCGAAGCCTTCAAGCTGGCTGCTGCCAAGCTGCCGCTGCGCACCACGTTTGTCAGCCGCATGATCGGCCAGTAATCAGGAGAATGAAGAAATGAAAGCTGCTGAACTGCGCCAAAAAGACGTTGATGGCCTGAAAGCCGAGATCAAGGAGCTGCAAAAAGCCCACTTCGGTCTGCGCATGCAAAAAGCCACGCAACAACTCGGCAACACTGGCACCCTGGGCGAGACCCGCCGAGCGATTGCCCGTGCCAAGACCATTCTTGCTGAAAAGCAAGCCGCCAAATAAGGAGTGACCATGACGGAAGCCAAAACATCCCTCAAGCGCACCTTGATTGGCAAGGTGGTCAGCGACAAGCGCGCCAAGACCGTAACTGTGCTGGTGGAGCGTCGTGTGAAGCACGCCCTCTACGGCAAGATCGTAGCCAAGTCGAGCAAGTACCACGCGCACGACGAAAAGGGTGAGTACCACCTGGGCGACATCATCGAGATCACCGAAAGCAAGCCGATCTCCAAGACCAAGAACTGGGTGGCCACCCGTCTGGTCGAGAAAGCTGCAGCCGTTTAAGCCCAAAAAGCCCAAGCGCTGCAAGTTTCGCCAAAACGACCCACAATCCGTGGGTCGTTTTTTTTCGCCTATTCCTTTTCATTTTTCAGGAGACACACATGATCAAAGTCGGAGACCAGCTGCCCGCAGCCACACTGATGGAGTATTCAGAAGTCGAAGGCAACGGCTGCAGCATTGGCCCCAACCCGGTGGACGTGCACAAGGCCGCAGCAGGCAAGACGATTGCGCTGTTCGCCCTGCCCGGCGCATTCACTCCCACTTGTTCGGCCAAGCATGTGCCCGGCTATGTGGAGCATTACGATGCCCTGCGCGCTGCGGGTGTGGACGAAATCTGGTGCGTCAGTGTCAACGATGCCTTCGTGATGGGTGCCTGGGCGCGTGACCAGAAGACCGGCACCAAGGTGCGCATGCTCGGCGACGGCAGCGCCGATTTCACCAAGGCCACGGGCCTTACGCTGGACCTGACCGCGCGTGGCATGGGACTGCGCAGCAACCGCTACTCCATGCTGGTCAAAGACGGCAAGGTCGTCACGCTCAACATCGAAGCGCCCGGCAAGTTCGAAGTCAGCGATGCCGCGACGCTGCTCGCGCAAGCCAAAGCCTGATTCTTCGAGAGACAGTAAGCAAAGGGCCGCTGTTGCGGCCCTTTGGCTTGGCAGAGAACGCCGACCCCAGGTCAAGGCTTCAATCGATCTCGACCTTGAGGTAATGGGCTCCGGCGTGAGGGTTGTGGTAGTAGGGCGGAATTTCCTCGAAGCCCAGCTCTTCGTAGAGTGCGCGGGCGGCTTCCATGTCATCCAGGGTGTCCAGCAGTACCGAGCTGTAGCCTGCCAGACGGGCTGCATCAAGGATGCCCTCGGCGAGCTGACGGCCCAGCCCGAAGCCGCGAAAGGCCTTGCGCACATACAAGCGCTTCATTTCGGCCGCATTCGGGTAATCGCTGGTGTCCATGGGACGCAAAGCGCAGCATCCGGCCACCGTTCCACCCACGCGCGCCAGCAGCAAGGCACCTCGGGGGCCGGCATAGTCGCCGGGCAAGGCGGCCAGTTCGGTCTCGAAGTCCTGAAAGCACAAATCCACGTTCAGGCTGGCAGCGTATTCCCTGAAAATGTCACGCACGGTCTCGATGTCGACCGTGGTCACAGGCGTAAAAAGTTCGATCGCGGGTGTATCCAAGGTGTGCTGTCAAAGTGAGCTAGGGGTCAGTGTAGCGAATGGGCGGACTGAGCTCATGCACCGCCAAGATTCACCAGCCAGCGCACTGCAGCGGCGCAAGCCAGCAGGACCAGTGCAGCCAGCAGACGTTGGCCCCCCCCATCGCGCGAGGCGGGCGCCGGTTGGGCAAGGGCTTTGTCCCCGTGCAGCATGGCTGGCAGCAGCGCCTGCGCCTTGCGTAGCCTGTACCATGCCACAGCAGCCACATGCATGAGCACCAGCACGATCAGTACCGCCTTGCCCAGCCCCTTGTGCCAAGCCGTGGCGGCACTGACGGTAGCGCCAGACACCAGGACCGTCAGCGGACCGGCGTTGGCAATCTCATCATCACTGAGCAGCCCGCTGCTCACCTGCAACAGCAGCCAGCCCAGCATGAGCACCACCGACCAGGAGCCCAGTGGGTTATGCCCCAGCCAGGTGCCGCTGCGGCCCTTCAGGTAGCCCAGCACGTGTCGCGGGGCCAAGGCCAGTTGAGACCAGCGAGACCAGTGGCCTCCGATAAGGCCCCAGACCAGACGGAACAGCACCAGCGTCAATACCGCGTAGCCCAGCCTGAAATGCCAGACCATGGCGTTGCCGCCCACGTTGCCAGTCACGACCAGACCGATCACGCAGCCAGCCAGCAACCAGTGAAAAAGACGGGTCGGCAGATCCCAGATTCGCACGGTGAACATGTCAGGAATTTCCTTTGAACAAAACAAGCAGGATGTGCGACACTTTGAGTGCCTCACCACCCCCCAACTTCAGGAGAGCCCGATGAAAAAGACGATAGCACTGACCGGCCTGCTGGCCGCACTGGCCTGCGCACTGCCCGCACAGGCCCAGTTTGCCAAACCCGAAGACGCTGTCAAATACCGCAAAGCCGGGTTCGTCCTGATCGCCGCCCACTTTGGTCGTCTGGGTGCAATGGCGCAGGGGCGTGTGCCTTTTGATGCCAAGGTCGCCGCCGAGAACGCCGAAGTGCTGGCCACCGTTGCCAAGCTGCCTTGGGGCGCCTTTGGTGAGGGCACCGACAAGGGCGAGACCCGCGCCAAACCGGAAATCTGGAAAGAGGCTGCCAAGTTCAAGGAGGCCGCCGACAAGAACCAGGCCGAGATCGCCAAGCTGGTCGCTGCCGCCAAAACCGGTAACCTTGATAACCTCAAGACCGCTTTTGGTTCAGCCGCGCCGACCTGCAAGGCTTGCCACGACAATTTCCGCAAGGATTGAAGTCCGGCCCATGCCCGCCCAAATGGGAGGGTACGGTGGGCCGACTCAAGCCTCGGCCAGCAGTTTCTCGATCAGGCGGTGCAGTTCGCCGAAATCGGGGGTGCCCACATAGCGCTTGACGATTTCACCGCGCTTGTTGAGCAGGTAGGTGGTGGGCGTAAGCTTGACATCGCCCCAGGCCTTGGCGTTGGCTCCCGTGTTGTCGATCGCCACCTTGAACGGCAGCTTGCGGGACTCCGTGAAATTGACCACATAAGCTGGCGGGTCGTAGCTCATGGCCACGGCCACGGTTTCGTAGCCTTTGTCCCTGAACTTGTTGTAGGTGGCGACCAGGTCGGGCATTTCAGCCACACAGCTGGTGCAGCTGGTGGCCCAGAAATTGACCAAGGTAACCTTACCCAGCAGATCCGTGGTGCTGAGCTTGCTGCCATCGAGCAGCACGAATGAAGTTGCAGGAGCCCGATCCTGGCCGCAGCCAGACAGAGCCAGAGCGAGGGACAGTACAGCGGCAATGAAGGGCAGACGTTTCATGCCCTGCATTGTAGAAGTCGTATTTGCCCGTGTCAGGACAGGGGCAGGACCCGCGAAATGCCCGCCATTGCATGAGGGGAACAGACCATCGGAACGTGCCCTGTTGGCATCAGATCACCCCTTTGCCTCGCAGGGCCGCCAGTTGCGCGGGGGTGTAGTCCAGCAGCTCGGCCAGTACGTCCTGAGTGTGTTGACCGAGCAGCGGCGGCGGAAGGTTCTGCCGTGCCGGGGTCTGACTCATTTTGAGCGGGCTGGCCACGAGTTTCAGATCCTGCTGGAGTGGGTGCTGCCAGGTGTTGACCATCTCTCGCGCCTGAACGTGCGGATCGGCGAAGACCTCGGCCAGGTTGTTGATTGCGCCACAGGGCACCTTGGCCGCTTCGAGTGCGTTGAGCCAGTCGGACTTGGTGCGGGTTTTCAGGAGACCTTCGAGCAGGGGCACCAGCTCGCTGCGGTGGCGCACACGATCCTGATTGAGGGCATAGCGGGGGTCCTTGGCCAGTTCCGGCACACCGGCTACTGCACAGAACTTGGCGAACTGTCCGTCGTTGCCCACGGCCAGGATGATGTGGTCGCGCGTGCCGGGGGCACTGCCCTCGGGGGCTTTGACCTCAAACACCTGATAGGGCACGATGTTCTGGTGTGCGTTGCCCGCGCGCCCAGGCACCTTGCCGCTGACCAGGTAATTGGCACCGAGGTTGGCCAGCATGGCCACCTGCACATCGAGCAGGGCCATGTCCACATGTTGCCCTTGCCCGGTACGCTCGGCATGCCGCAGCGCGGCCAGAATGCCCACCGTGGCGTACATGCCCGTGAACAGGTCAGCCACCGCCACGCCTACCTTCTGTGGCCCGCCACCCCGGTCGTCGCGCTCGCCGGTGACGCTCATCAGGCCGCCGATGCCCTGAATTGCGTAGTCGTAGCCAGCCCTGTCCTTGTAGGGGCCGGTCTGGCCAAAGCCGGTCACGCTGCAATACACCAGCCGTGGGTTGATGGCCGAGAGGCTGGCGTAGTCCAGGCCATAGCGGGCCATGTCGCCAACCTTGAAGTTCTCGATGAACACATCGCAGTGACTGACCAGATCGCGGATGAGTTGCTGACCCTCGGGCTGCGCGATGTCACAGCACAGCGAGCGCTTGTTGCGGTTGGCACCCAGGTAATAGGCCGCTTCGGCTGTGTCATGGCCTTCGGCATCCTGAAGAAAAGGCGGCCCCCAGCCGCGGGTGTCATCGCCGCTGCCGGGGCGCTCGATCTTGATCACGTCGGCACCCAGGTCGGCCAGGTTCTGGGTGCACCACGGGCCTGCCAGCACGCGCGACAGGTCGAGGACTCGGATGCCATCAAGTGAATTCATGCCGATATTCTCGCCAAAACAGGCTACGCCCCAGTCGCGTGCGCAGCGCATATCGGCAAAACGGCTATCTACAATGGCCCGCATGCGAGTCCCCCTGTCTCTGACCATCGTGACGATGGCCCTGGCCGCCTGCAGTCCCGATCAGAACTGGCGTCAGGTCATGTTCGATGGCACCGCGCTCAAGGTGCAACTGCCCTGCAAACCCGACCGAACCACCCGCGAGGTGCCGCTGGGCGGCACCCCTGTGCAGCTGGCCGTGGCGGGCTGCGAATCGGGCGGGGCCATGGTGGCGGTCATGACCGCTGCCCTTCCCGCCGGGGCCGACGCCCAGGCGGTGCTGGCCGGATGGCAGCAGGCCACCCTGACCAAGATGCAGGCCAGCACGCCTGTGCAGACAGAACCCTGGCTGCGTCCAGGCATGCTGCCGCTGGTTTCGGCGCAGCGCATAGCGGCCGAGGGTCGACGTGCCGACGGCCAGCCTGTGCAGGCGCAGGCGGTCTGGGGCGCTTTCACCGAAGGCGAACATTTGCGTGTGGTGCACGCGGTGGTCTATACCAGCAAGCCCGCGCCCGAGCTGGCGCAAGGTCTGTTTGACGGGGTTCAGCGATGAGTGGCCATCAGCTCTCCAGACGCCTTGCCGTCCTCGTGTTTCTGGCCTTTGCGCTGGCCTACTTTTTCTCGGCCTTGGTGCGTGCCATCACGGCCACGCTCTCGCCGGTGCTGACCCAGGAACTGGGCCTGCAGGCCAGCGATCTCGGGCTGCTGGCAGGGGGATACTTCCTGGGCTTTTCATTGACCCAGCTGCCGCTGGGGCGCTGGCTCGACCGTTACGGTCCCCGCCAGGTCATCCTGGCCTTCCTGTCGGTGGCGGTGCTGGGCTGTCTGGCTTTTGCGCAGGCCGAGAGCTTTGCTGGCTTGCTGCTGGCCCGCGTGCTGTGCGGTGTGGGCGTGAGTGCGTGTCTGATGGCGCCGCTCACCGGCTACCGCCGCTGGTTTGACGCCAGTACCCAGTTGCGCACCAATTCCTGGATGCTGATGACCGGATCGTTGGGCATGGTCGCGGCCACCCTGCCGGTGCAGTGGCTTTTGCCCATCTGGGGTTGGCGCGCCTTGTTCGTCGCCCTGGCGGTGTGCATCGCCTTGTCGATGCTGGCCATACGATGGCTGGTGCCCGCCTGGCAAGGTCGTCCAGACGTCACGCAGGAAACCGGGAGCGACGACGGTGGCTATGCGGCGATTTGGCGCAGCCGGTATTTCTGGCGCATGGCACCGATTGGCTTTTTCAGTTACGGCGGCATGGTGGCCATCCAGACCCTGTGGGCCGGTCCCTGGATGACCCAGGTCGCCGGCTGGTCGGCGCTGGAGTCGGCCACCGGTCTGTTCACCATCAATCTGGCCATGCTGGGCAGCTTCTCGATCTGGGGCTGGATCACCCCGAGCCTGGCGCGGCGTGGTGTCCATGTCAACCGGTTGATCACCTGGGGCTTTCCGCTGAGCCTGCTGGCCCTGGCGGTTCTGGTGCTGAGCGGCCCGGAGGTCGCCGGTGGGGCTGCGGCCTGGCTGGCGGCCTTTTGCGTGGGCAGTACCTTTGTGTCGCTGGCCCAGCCGGCTGTGGGCATGGCCTTTGCGCCGCACCTGGCGGGGCGCGCTCTGTCGGCCTATAACCTGCTCATCTTTGCCGGTATCTTCGTGGTGCAGTGGGGCATGGGTCTGGGCGTGGACTTGGCTCGCGGCTGGGGTCTGGACACCGCACAAGCCTACCAGGCCGCCTTCGGTGTGTTCGGCATCTGTTCGCTGCTGTCCTGGCTCTTTTTCCTGCTGTTCCGCGCGGATAATCGCCACTGACATGAATGGCATCCTGATCATTGCCCACGCCCCGCTGGCCAGCGCCCTGCGCGATTGCGCCCTGCACGTCTTTCCGGACTGCGCTGCGGGTGTGCAGGCGGTCGATGTGTTGCCCGATGAGGAAACCGAGGTCAGCCTGAACCGGGCGCAGGAAGCGCTGCGCCGCCTGGGCACCGATCAGGTCCTGCTGCTCAGCGACGTGTTTGGTGCCACCCCTTGCAACGTGGCCCAGAAACTGGGCGACGGCGTCACCACTCGCCTGGTGGCCGGCGCGAATTTGCCCATGCTGTTGCGCAGCGTGTGTTACCGCCATGAAAGCCTGGAAGCGCTGGCCACCCGTGCCCAGGCCGGTGGCACCCAGGGCATCATGCCCGTGGGCTGCACCGCCCCCCAGAACCAGACAGGAAAACGAAACCATGCCCCAGGCCACCACGACCATCAGCAATAAGCTCGGACTGCATGCCCGAGCCTCGGCCAAGCTCACCAAACTCGCCGGCAGCTTTCCCTGCGAAGTCTGGATCAGCAAGGGCGAGCGCCGCGTCAACGCCAAGAGCATCATGGGCGTGATGATGCTGGCCGCAGGTCTGGGCAGCGAAGTGACGCTGGAGACGAGCGGCGAGCGCGAGCAGGAGGCGCTGGACGCGATCCTCGCGCTCCTGGCCGACAAGTTTGGCGAGGGTGAGTAAATGACCTTCAGCATTCACGGCTTGGCGGTCGCGCGCGGCATCGCGATCGGTCGCGCCGTGCTGGTTGCCTCCAGCCGGGTGGATGTGGCCCACTACTTCATAGCGCCCGAGCAGGTGAGGGCCGAAATCGGACGCTTGCGGCGCGCCCGCGACGAGGTGGTTGAGGAGTTGCAGCGACTGCAGAAGGATTTGCCCAAGGACGCACCCCACGAGTTGGCCGCCTTGCTTGATGTGCACCTGATGCTGCTTGAAGACGAGGAGCTCACGGCCGGTGTGCGCCAGTGGATTGAGGAGCGCCTCTACAACGCCGAATGGGCGCTGACCAGCCAGCTCGAAATCATTGGTCGTCAGTTCGATGAGATGGAAGACCCCTATCTGCGCGAACGCAAGGCCGACATGGAGCAAGTGGCCGAGCGCGTGCTGCAAAGCCTTAAGGGGACTGGCTCGGCCATCGAGCGCGTTCCCCGCCCCCGGCGTGCGCAACAGGAACTGAACCTCGAAGACACCGATGCGCCTCTGGTCCTGGTCGCGCACGACCTCTCGCCGGCGGACATGTTGCAGTTCAAGCAGAGCGTGTTCGCCGGCTTTGTCACCGACGTGGGGGGCAAGACCTCGCACACCGCCATCGTGGCACGCAGTCTCGATATCCCTGCCGTGGTGGGCGCCCGCACCGGCAGCCAGCTGATCAAGCAGGACGACTGGGTCATCATCGACGGCGATGCGGGTGTGGTCATCGTCGATCCTTCCCCCATCATCCTCTCCGAATACAGCTTCAAGCAGCGCCAGGGCCAGGTGGACCGTGAACGCCTGGCCCGTCTGCGCCACACGCCGGCGCTCACGCTGGACGGCGAAAGGATCGAGTTGCTGGCCAACATCGAGATGCCCGAAGACACGGCTGCCGCGCTGGCCACGGGCGTGGTGGGGGTGGGTTTGTTTCGCAGCGAATTTCTGTTCATGGGTCGCCAGGGCAACCTGCCGGGCGAAGAAGAGCAGTACCAGGCTTACCGCCGCGCGGTCGAAGGCATGAACGGTTTGCCGGTCACCATTCGCACGGTGGACGTGGGTGCCGACAAGCCACTCGATGAGGCGCGACACGACGCGGCCCACCTCAACCCTGCCCTGGGCTTACGCGCGATTCGCTGGAGTCTGGCCGACCCGTCGATGTTCCTGACCCAGTTGCGAGCCATTTTGCGCGCAGCGGCGCACGGCAAGGTCAATTTGCTGATCCCCATGCTCACCCACGCCAGCGAGATTCGTCAGACCCTTCAGCTGGTGGCTCAGGCCCGCCAGGAGCTCGACCGCAAGGCCATGGTGTATGGACCGGTGCGTTTGGGGGCCATGATCGAAATCCCGGCGGCGGCCCTCACGCTGCGTCTTTTTCTCAAGCATTTCGATTTCCTGTCCATCGGCACCAACGACCTGATTCAGTACACCCTGGCGATCGACCGCGCCGACGAGTCGGTGGCTCACCTCTATGACCCCTTGCACCCGGCAGTATTGCGCCTGGTGGCCGACACCATCGCCGCTTGCCGCGCTCAGGGCAAGGGCGTATCGGTGTGTGGTGAGATGGCCGGCGATGTGAGCATGACCCGGTTGCTTTTGGGCCTGGGGCTGCGCAGTTTTTCCATGCATCCCTCGCAGGTGTTGGCGGTCAAACAGCGCATCCTGCTCTCCAATACCGAGCAGCTCCAGTCCTGGGCGCAAGAGGTGCTCGATAGCGAAGACCCCGCCAGTCTCATGTCGCGCTGAGGGACCAGGCCGACTTCAGCGGCTGCGGCCTAGCCAGGCGGCCCCCACGATCAGCACTGCCGCCAGACCGATGGTCGGTGTCAGTGCTTCGCCACGGTGCCACAGCAGCAGCATGGTCGACAGCAGTGGCGTCAAAAAGCTCAGCAGACCGATCTGCCGCGCATCGCCGCGCTTGAGCGCCGCATCCCACAGGAAAAAAGCCGCGCCTAAGGGGCCCAGCCCCATCAGCACCAGCCAGGGCCAGTCGCTGGCCTGGGGCGTCACGGGGACTTCCAGCAGCGCATGGCACAGCAGCGACAGCAGCCCTGAAACCAGCGCAAAAAGACCGATGGCCGAAGTTGGAAAGGGCGGCACCCGCTGTGTGAGCAGCGAATAGCTGGCCCAGACAAAGGCCGAACCGAGTGCCGGCAGATAGCCCCAGGCCAAGCCTCCGGTCAGCTGCTGCCCGCCGGTGATGGCCAGTGCCGCTCCAACAAAGCCCAGCAGAGCCGCCAGCAGCTGACGCAGCTTCAGCTTGATGCCTGGCAGGAACACGGGTGCCAGCACCACCATGCCCAAGGGCCAAAGGTAGTTGACTAGATTGGCCTGCACCGGCGGCGCATGGCGAAGCGCGATGAACAGCAGGAAGTGAAAGCCGAACAGGCCATAGACTCCCAGTGCCAGGGTGCGCATCGGAACGCGCCATCGGCTAAAGTCCAGCCGCGACAAGGGCAGGGCGATGGCACTGCCGATGAGCAGGGTCACACCGGTCAACCAGAACGGCGGTAGATGGGACAGGCGCACGCCCAGCACGGCCAGACTGGCCCAGAGCAAAATGGCCCCCAGGGCCAGCAGTTTCGATGGATGCATGCCCCGATTGTCTCTCTAGTGAGGGCGAAGCCCCCTGGCCTGCCCTACACTCGCCGCCATTTGTATCTGTGCATGGAGCCCGAGCCTGTGAGATCCCCGATCGCTGTTGTAGACGTTGACCGCTGTGACACCTGGACCCGCTTCCGCAGCGGCCTGTGCGACAGTTGTGCGGCCAACTGCTGCACCATGCCGGTCGAGGTGCGCCTGCCCGACCTGATCCGCTTGGGGATCGTTGACCCCTTTGAGGCCGAGCATGACGCCCCCAAGCAAATTGCCAAACGGCTGGAAAAAGCCGGGCTCATCGACCATTTCAACTTCAGGCACGGCATCTTTACGCTGGCGCGCCGGGCCAATGGCGACTGCCGCTATCTGCATGCACAAACACGCCGTTGCACCGTCTACGAAGACCGCCCCGACACCTGCCGCAAGCACCCGCAGGTGGGCCCCAGGCCGGGTTACTGCCCCTACGGTGACCGCAAGCTCTCGCGCTAGCCCGCGCAGCCGTGATCGGCTTCAGCCGTGCATTGCCAGCGCCTCGACCCTGACCGTGCCCATCATGACCGGTTTGACCAGGATCTTGTACGTGTCCAGATCAAAGTCGGCGTGTGCCTGTGTGTGCATCTGCCTGGCTCGGGAGCACCAGGTGCCCAGATGGCGCCAGTCCTGGATGCGATGGCGCTGAACCCAGTCGCCTTGCTGCTCCACCAGGTCAACCGGCCCGGCAAAAGGCCAGGCGTGGACTTTCAGGTCCAGCAGCGCAGTTCGCAGCCGCTCGTCGTGGACCTGACGGTCTTCTTTGCCAATACAAGCGCCCAGGCAAGTTTTGAGCTGCCATCCGAAGCAGCCGCGTGGGCCGATGCTCTCCAGGCCCAGCAGGCCCAGACAAAGCCGGTGCCGGTCAGCCAGCTCCTGCAGCTTGCTGCGTGCCCTGTGCATCGAGCTGAACAGGCCGTAGAGGGCATGCGCCGGGTCTGTAGCGACGCCCTGAACCGCAACGATTTCGGGCCTGATGCCCATGGCTTGCTCGGGCAGGCGTATCGAAAACAAACGACGCAGGCAGCGCAGCCGGACATTGAACAAGGGATGAAGCTGCTTGATGAGTCGGGCTTCAAGCAGCAGGGCGCCAATCTCTCCTGCAGTTTCGATGAACTCCACGCTGCGGCTCTGCGCCATCATCGCGGCTTCGTCTTCGGCGCGCAAATGCGCCAACACCCGGCTGCGCAGGTCCACGCTTTTGCCGATGTAGATCGGCAAGGGACCCTCGCCCCGAAAAATGTACACACCTGGGCTGCGAGGCAGCGCGTTGAGCGAGGCAGGGTCGATCGGCAATGGCGTGAGAGTCTTATCGAGCGATGGGGTTGAGCACACCCTGTGCCTGCTGGTCGGCATGGTAGCTGCTGCGTACCATCGCGCCGACAGCGGCGTGGGTGAAACCCATTTCGTAGGCCTTGGCCTCGAACATCCTGAAGGTGTCGGGGTGAACGTAGCGGCGCACTGGCAGGTGGCTGTTGCTTGGGGCCAGGTACTGGCCGATGGTGAGCATGTCGATGTGGTGGGCGCGCATGTCACGCATGACCTCGAGGATCTCCTCATCGGTTTCCCCCAAGCCCACCATCAGGCCGCTCTTGGTGGGCACCTGCGGGAACATGGCCTTGAATTTCTTGAGCAGGTTCAGGCTGAAGGCATAGTCCGAGCCCGGACGCGCTTCCTTGTACAGGCGCGGCACGGTTTCGAGGTTGTGGTTCATCACGTCGGGCGGTGCCGCTTTGAGGATCTCCAGAGCACGGTCGTCGCGGCCACGGAAGTCGGGCACCAGTACCTCGATCTGCGTCTGAGGTGACAGCTCGCGGGTTTTGCGGATGCATTCCACAAAATGCCCGGCACCCCCATCGCGCAGGTCGTCGCGGTCCACGCTGGTGATCACCACATATTTGAGTTGGAGCTGGGCAATGGTTTTGGCCAGATTCGCGGGTTCGTTCACGTCCAAGGGGTCGGGCCGGCCATGGCCGACGTCGCAAAACGGGCAGCGGCGGGTGCATTTGTCGCCCATGATCATGAAGGTGGCGGTGCCCTTGCCAAAGCATTCGCCGATGTTGGGGCAGCTGGCTTCTTCGCACACCGTCACCAGCTTGTTGCTGCGCAGGATGTCCTTGATTTCGTAAAAGCGGGTGCTTGGCGAGCCCGCCTTGACGCGGATCCACTCGGGCTTCTTGAGCACTTGGGCCTGCTCGACCTTGACCGGGATGCGCGAGAGTTTGGCAGCGGCCTTTTGCTTGGCCAGGGGGTCGTAGTTCTCGACCGATTGTGCGTCGCGCACGACATTGCGTTCTGGGGTATTGGTGCTCATGGTGTGCCCTGTGGGTGCATTGTGGGTGCCTGGCCAGAGTCACAGTCGTGCTGCGAGCTGGCTGACCATCACCCGGGCGGCTTCGTCCCAGGTGACGTGAACACCGATTGTAGAAAGATCAATGGTCTGGAGCCCGGCATAACCGCAAGGGTTGATGCGCCCAAAGGGCTCCAGGTCCATCGCCACATTCAGGGCGGCACCGTGGTAAGTGCAGTGCCGACTGACCTTGATGCCCAGGGCGCTGATTTTGCCGAGACCGCGAAACGGGTCGGATGGGTGCGCTGGGCCAGCCAGTGCGGCGTGGCTGAAGGGGTCGTCCAGTCGCACGTAGATTCCGGGAGCTCCCGTCACACGGTGGCCCGTCACGCCAAAGTGGGCCAGAGTGCGGATGACCGATTCTTCGAGCTTGAAGACGTATTCCTTGACGAAGTGGCCGCGACGCCGTAAGTCGAGCAGCGGGTAGGCCACCACCTGACCCGGACCATGAAAGGTGACCTGTCCGCCACGGTTGGTCTGCACCACCGGGATGTTGCCGGGTGCCAGCAGGTGGCCTGCATCGCCTGCCAGACCCTGGGTGAAAACCGGCGGGTGCTCGCACAGCCAGAGCTCGTCGGGGGTGTTGTCCGTGCGGGCCGCAGTGAAGGCTTGCATGGCCTCGTAAGTGGGCAGGTACTCTACCCGCCCGAGTTGACGGATCTGCATTTACAGGACGATCTTGACCATGGGGTGCCCAGTCAGGGCGCGGTACAGGTTGTCGAGCTGTTCGCGGCTGGTGGCGGTGATGGTCAGTGTCAGGCCCAGGTAATTGCCCCCTTTGCTGGGCCGCAGCTCCATGCTGGCGAGGTCAAAGCCCGGGTCGAACTCGCGGGCTATTTCCGCCATGGCCTCGGCAAAGCCATCGGCCATCGCGCCCATGACCTTGATGGGAAAGCGGCAGGGGTATTCGATCAATGAGTCCTTGCGCGGATCACTGCCGGCCGGGGGGTTCAGGGTGGCGCTCATGGCCGGATTATCGCCAGACCTGTACCGCCAGCACGGCGCACCAGCCCAGGACAAAGTTGGTCAGCACCAGCGGATGAATTTGTCCAAGCGCCCGCCCTGCTCCAGGCCAATCCTGTGCGGCCACGGCCCGGCCCAGGCGGCGAAACGGTGCAAAGTAGAGGTGGGCAAACACCAGGCACATCAACACACCCAGTCCGGCCATCGCGTGCCAGCCACGTGGTGCCAGTTTCATGTCGGCACTGCCGAACATCCACAAGCCGCTGGCCAGCAGCACGGCGATGGCGATCCAGACCAGCACGAAAAAACGGGACAGTACGCCGTGCAGCAGGGGCAGGCGTTGCTCGGGACTGAGCATGGCCACCGCCGCCGGTCGCACGGCCCACAACAGCAAGGCCATGCCGCCGAGCCAGACAATGCCGGCGGACAGGTGCAGCCACAAGATCCATTCATACATGGTGTTCGATCTCCTGAGTGTGGGAATTGCCCGATTTGCAGGCAAAAGAAAGATTTTCCGCTGAAACACGAACGTGCGCGCGCGGACCGCACGGGTTTCTACGTATAATCAAGGGCTTTGCGGGTGCTGCCGCAGCGTAACCTCGGTGTAATTTGCGATGAACACAATCGTCAAGGATTCTTGCCAGGCCAGCGTGAAAGGCCAGGCGGCTGTAGGCGCCAGGGACGATGCAGCCCCCGCAGATGATGGTCTTGAATCCGGTTTCATGCCCCTTACGCCCGAACAGGCTGCGGCCTGGCGGCGGCGCAACCCGGTCACCTCGCCATGGCGGGTGCTGGCTTTGCAGCTGCTCGTTGGCGCTGGGTTTGCCTTGCTGATGGGCTTGGTCAGCGGCCAGTTCCGGCTGGCGGCTTCCGCGGCCTGGGGTGTGGTTTCGGTGGTGGTCCCGGGTGTCGTTTTTGCCAGGGCCTTGGCCCGGCAGATGCGACACCAGCAGGCGGGTTCTGCACTGGCGGGCCTGTTTGTCTGGGAGCTGGTCAAGGTCATTCTCACCGTCGCGTTGCTCCTGGTGGCGCCCAAGGTGATTGCAGGTTTGAGCTGGCTCGCCCTGGTGGCGGGCTTTGTGGTGACGATGAAGGTCTACTGGCTGGCCATGGCGATGCAGTGGGTGTCGGGCAGCCAGCGGCGCAAGACGCCGGCCTGAATTGGTGTCGAAAAATTTTGAAATTGACGAATTGGTGATCTATGTCTGCTGAAGCACACGGACCCTCCGCTGGCGAATACATCCAGCACCACCTGCAGCACCTGCAGAAGGATTTCTCTTTCAACAGCGTCAAGCAAACCAGCATCGTTGACTTCAGCGTCTTCAATCTGGACTCCGTCTTCTTTTCCGTGGTCCTGGGCGCCCTTGCTTGTTTCGTCCTCTGGGCTGCGGCCCGCAAGGCCACCTCTGGCGTACCTGGCCGTTTTCAGGCGGCTGTCGAAATCCTGTCCGAAATGGTCGAAAACCAGGCCAAAGGCGTGATCCACAATGCCCAGAGTCGCAAGCTGATCTCCCCCCTGGCGCTGACCGTGTTTGTCTGGATCTTCCTGATGAACTTCATGGACATGCTGCCTGTCGACCTGATTCCCCAGTTATGGCATAGCGCCGGCCCAGCTTTGGGCTTCAAGGACTACATGCGCGTCGTGCCCACCGCCGATCTTTCGACCACCCTGGGTCTGTCGTGCTCGGTGCTGCTGGTCTGCCTGTTCTACAACATCAAGATCAAGGGTCTGGGCGGCTGGGCGCACGAACTGATTGCTGCCCCCTTCGGAAACCACTGGGCCCTGTGGCCGGTGAACTTCCTGATGCAGATGATCGAATACCTTGCCAAGACGGTTTCGCACGGCATGCGACTGTTCGGCAACATGTTTGCAGGTGAACTGGTGTTCATGCTGATTGCCCTGATGGGTGGCGGCTGGGCCCTGTCTGCCACCGGCATTGGACTGGCCATCGGCCATGTCATCGCTGGCACCGTGTGGACCCTGTTCCACATTCTGGTCATCGTCCTGCAAGCCTTCATCTTTATGATGTTGACGCTGATCTACACGGGTCAGGCGCACGACGCACATTGATGACTTTTTCCTGAAAACACCTCTTTTCTTCACTTTTCCAAACCAACCTTTAGGAGCATCTCATGGAAAACATTCTCGGCCTCGTTGCACTGGCTTGTGGTCTGATCGTCGGTCTGGGCGCTATCGGCGCTTCCATCGGCATCGCACTGATGGGCGGCAAATTCCTGGAATCTTCTGCTCGCCAGCCTGAGCTGATGAACGAACTGCAAACCAAGATGTTCATTCTGGCCGGTCTGATCGACGCCGCCTTCCTGATCGGTGTGGCCATTGCCTTGCTGTTCGCCTTCGCCAACCCCTTCGTTCTGAAGTAATCCACGACCACCTCTTCAACCTGAAGAAGGACTGAACCGTGAACATAAACGCTACGCTGTTCATTCAGATGGTCGTTTTTGGTGTTCTCGTGTGGTTCACGATGAAATTCATCTGGCCCCCGATCACCAAAGCGCTGGATGAGCGTGCCCAGAAAATCGCCGACGGCCTCGCTGCCGCCGACAAGGCCCAGTCCGAGCTTGCCAGCGCCAATGCGCGCGTCGAGCAGGAGCTGGCTCAGTCGCGCAACGAGACGGCTTCGCGCCTGGCCGATGCCGAGCGCCGTGCACAAAGCATCATTGATGAAGCCAAGGCACGAGCCACCGAAGAAGGCAACAAGATCATCGCCGCTGCCAAGGCCGAAGCCGAGCAGCAAGCCGTTCAGGCCCGCGAAGCCCTGCGTGAGCAGGTCGCTGTCCTGGCGGTCAAGGGCGCCGAGCAGATCCTCCGCAAGGAAGTCAATGCCGGTGTCCATGCTGATCTGCTGAGCCGCCTCAAGACCGAGCTGTAAAAAGCGCCAGCCAGAGAAGACCATGGCAGAACTTGCTACCATCGCCCGCCCTTATGCCGAAGCGCTGTTCAAGGCCCAGGCATCCGATCTCGCTGGTACGGCCGCCTGGCTGGACCAACTCGCTGCAGTGGCCGACAACGGCCAGTTGCAGCAGTTTGCCGACAACCCCAAGGTGACCGACGAGCAGGTGTTCGAGCTGATCTCTGGTGTGCTGCGCACAGCATTGCCCGAGGCCGGCCAGAATTTCCTGCGACTGGTGATTGAAAACCGTCGCCTCGGCGCCCTGCCTGTGGTTGCACAGCAGTTCCGCGCCCTCAAGAATGCCCAGAGCGGTACCGCTGATGCGGTCGTCTACAGCGCTTTCCCCATTGACGCCTCGGCTCTTGCCGATCTGTCAACGACCCTGGAAAAGCGTTTCGCTCGCAAGCTCAATGTGAGCGTTCGTCAAGACGAGTCGCTGATTGGTGGCATCCGTGTGGTGGTGGGCGATGAGGTCCTGGACACGTCTGTCAAGGCCCGTCTGGAACAAATGAAAGCGGCCCTCACCGCCTGAGTGCTTTGCCTCAAGCGTGAGCCCCGACCTATTTAAAGAAAGAAGGAAAGAGTCATGCAACTCAATCCCGCAGAAATTTCTGAACTGATCAAGAGCCGCATCCAGGGCCTGTCCGCCGGCGCCGATATCCGCAACCAGGGCACCGTGGTGTCCGTGACCGACGGTATCGTCCGTGTGCATGGCCTGTCCGATGTGATGCAGGGCGAAATGCTGGAATTTCCGGCCACCAAGGATGGCGCTGCCACCTTTGGCCTGGCCCTGAACCTTGAGCGCGACTCTGTTGGCGCCGTGATTTTGGGTGAGTACGAGCACATCTCCGAAGGCGACACCGTCAAGTGCACGGGCCGCATTCTGGAAG
>CAYSIY010000024.1:0-18923 GCA_964431215.1 uncultured Limnohabitans sp. | reverse complement strand
CAGCGGGATCAGCTTTTCCGGAAAGTGGTAGGGTCCATAGTTGTTGGAGCAGTTGGTGGTGAGCACCGGCAGGCCGTAGGTGTGGTGCCAGGCGCGCACCAGATGGTCGCTGGCGGCCTTGCTGGCACTGTAGGGGCTGTTGGGCTCGTAGCGGTTCGTCTCGGCAAAGGCCGGATCGTCCTTGGCCAGCGTGCCTTTTACCTGGTGGGTGGAGACTTGCAAAACCCGGACCCCCTCTTTCGTTGGTGGGGTCCCCGCCGGCGTGGGCCCACCGGGTACCGTCCTATCGCGGTCGGAGACCGCTCCTGCATCGGGGAGGGTATGCCAATAGCCCCGCACCGCCTCCAGCAGGTTGAAGGTGCCGACGATGTTGGTCTGGATGAAGTCACCCGGGCCGTGGATGGATCGGTCCACATGGCTCTCGGCCGCGAAGTTGATGACGGCGCGGGGCTGGTGTTCGGCCAGCAGCTTGTCCATCAGTGCGCGGTCGCCGATGTCGCCCTGGACAAAAATGTGCCGGGCGTTGCCCTGCAGACTGGCCAGGGTTTCGAGGTTGCCTGCATAGGTGAGTTTGTCGAGGTTGACCACCGGCTCATCCGAGCCAGCGATCCAGTCGAGTACGAAGTTGCCGCCGATGAAGCCGGCGCCGCCAGTCACGAGAAGGGTCATGGGTGTATAAAGGACAAAGCCGTCCGAAGGGGCGGCACAACACCGATTCTAGAACCACCTCCTGCCCTGAAACTGTCAAAGCCATGGCCAAAAAACCCGATTCCGCCGCCACCGCCTCCAGCATGCCAGACCTGTCTGCACTCTCGAGCCACCAGATCTGGCTCGCCGGCCTGGGTGCCATGGCGCAGGCGCAGGCGCAGGGCAGCAAGGCCATTGAGACGCTGGTCAATGACGGCCTGGCTTTCCAGCGCAGGAGCCAGGAGGAGGCGCGACAGCGTTTTGAAGAGGCCACCGAGCGTTTTGCCAGCATGGCCCAGGGGCTGGGCCAGCAAACGGCGGGCCGCATCGACAAGCTCGAACAGGTCTTCGAGGAGCGCGTGGCCCGCGCCCTGCACCGTCTGGGCATGCCTACGCTGCAGGACATGGCCGAGCTGCAGGCCCGCGTGGCCGATCTCGAAGCCCAACTGGTCCGAAAGACCCATGCGGCCAAAACAGCCCCAAGCGCAAGCCCACGCCCCGCCAAATCACCCTCCCGCAAGGCCTCGCGCAAGGCTTGAACGGCCCGACCATGGCCAAGAAAGCCCCGCGCCGCACCTTTGAACGGATCGCCAGCGTCACGCTGGACCTGTTCAACCGCTACGGCGAGCCGCATGTCTCGACGACCATGATTTCGTCCGAGCTGGGCATCAGTCCCGGCAATCTGTACTACCACTTCCCGTCCAAGGACCAACTGGTCAACCACCTCTACGATCAGTACGAAGTCTCGATGCTGTCCTTGCTCGATGCGGGCGCGGATGTTCAGGACATTGAAGACGCCTGGTTCTTCCTGCACGCGCTTTTTGAAAAGGTCTGGGACCACCGCTTCCTCTACCGCGACCTGAACCACCTGCTCTCGGGCAACCGGCATCTGGAAACACACTTTCATGCGGTGCTCGAGCGCAAGACACTGGCGCTGCGGCAGATGCTCGAATCGCTGGCGCAGGCGGGCATGATGCAGATCGCCCCCGCCACAGTACAGACGCTGTCGGCCAGCATGGGCGTGATGGTGACCTACTGGCTGAGTTACGAGTACGTGCGCGACCCGCGCCACGCCATGGAGCCCGAGAGCGCCAGCAGCGCCATGGGCCGGGGTGCGCAACATGTGCTGAGTCTGCTCACCCCCTATCTGAGCAGCCCCGAGCTGCAACAGCACCTGATGGCACTGACCAGCGCATACGCTGCGCCCGGTCGCTGAAGCTCAGGCAAAACGCAGGCTGGCCATGGTCAGCAGACCATCGAAGATCAGGTTGTCGACCAGCTCGAAATCGATGGACATGCTCGGAGCCATCTTCCAGCCCGCGCCACCGGTCATGATGCACATGGGCTCCATGCCGGTGTGCCTGCGCAGGTGCTGGACCATGCGCTCGCAGGCACCGGCGATGGCGAAGGTACCGCCACTGGTCAGGGCATCGCTGGTGTTGGTCGGGAACATGCGCACTTCGCCTGTGGGCACATGCAGGCCCGCGGTGCCCGACTCGAGCGCACGCAGCATGATGCCGTGGCCGGGCAGGATGAATCCACCCAGAAATTTGCCATGCTGGTCAATGGCTTCCACGGTCACGGCAGTGCCCACCATCACCACCACCAAAGGTCGCGCTTCGCCCAGGGTCAGCATGCGCTGGCGGGCACCGACCATGGCCACCCAGCGGTCTGCCCCCAGACGCGTGGGATGGTCGTAGCCATTCTCAAGGCCCGCCTCTGCAGCGCTGGCCATCACCCACTGGGGCGGCACATCCCAGATCTCCATCTGCTCCTGCACGCGACGGCGCACCGCATCGCCCGCGACGATGCAGCCCAGCATGCGCTGCGGAGCGGGCAGTTCGGCCCAAGCACCCTCAGCCAGACGGTCGATGTTTTCGAGGAACTCCGCCCCCTGCGCCAGCAATGTCGCGTCCGGGTGGGTACGGTCGTACAGCGCCCACTTCAGGCGGGTGTTGCCCACATCGATGGCGAGGAAATTCATGGCCGCATGATAGCGACTATGGGGAGCGTCTCTCAGGCACCGTCGACAGGTGCAGAATTTGTAGATTGCGCCCGTCGGATGGCCTGCTGGGCATCCTGGTCTGCCCGACCCAGTTCGTCTGCCGCATCGACCTGCAGCAGCAGACCCTGCACACGGGCACCATGTTCGACAGCGATCGACGTGTATTTGAGGTCCCCCTGGATAAGACAACCAGCATGCAGTTCGATGCGGTCCTTGGCATGGATGTTGCCAGCCACTTTGCCGGCAACGATGACACGCTCGGCCGACACATCACCCACCACTTCCGCGTCCGGACCAATCACCACCGAAATCGCTTGATCAGGCCGGGCCAGGACATTACCTACAACGCGACCATCGATGCGCACGCTTTCGCCCAGCAAGAGCTGGCCTTCAAATTCGGCCTGAGGACCGATCAGGGTGCCGAATTTCTCCTGATGCAGGGTCAGAAGGGGTGAGGTAGATTTCTTTTTGCCGAACATCGCTGTCTCCAAGGTTTTCAGGAACGGGACCAGGCCTGGATGGCCGTGATCGGGTGCATGGCTCGCCCACGGTAAATGACTTCATAGTGCAGATGCGGGCCTGTTGATCGACCGGTGTTGCCCAACAAGCCCAGACGATCACCCGTCTTGACCTCTTGTCCGGGCTGCACCAGGAAGGACTGCAGATGGGCATAGCGGGTGACAAAGCCTTCGGCATGCTGCACCTCCACCATCTTGCCATAGGCGTCGTTGTAGCGGGCTTCAATCACCCGACCCGCCGCTGTCACCACGATGGGCGTGCCTACGGGAGCCACAAAATCCAGCCCCTCATGCATGCTGGGCAGGTGGGTCACCGGATCGGGACGGACACCAAAATTGCTGGTCAGAAGAAACTCCGTCTGCAAAGGCAGGCCCAAGGGCAGCACCTCCAGGCGCGCTTTCTGCTCATTCCAGGAGCGCTGTGTCTGTTCGAGCAGGCTCTGCGTTTCGACCAGTTGCTGCATGGCCAGATTCAGACGATCAGGCAACGCGGCGCTTTCGCCATGCCACAGCCCTGGCCACTTGAAAGGCCCTCCTCGTCCGGCCCGCTTGCCTTCTGGAGCTGGTGCCAACTCCGCGAGTGCTGCCAGGCCGATGCGCGAAAAAAAGGCCTGGCGATCACTCTCGATTTCCCTGAGCTTGTCCACGGCGCTGGCCAGTTGAGCTTGCAGTCTGTCCAGTTGTTCCCTGTAATTGGACTCCATGCGTCGCTGCTCGTCCACGCTGGTGACGCCCCCCATCTTGAGCGCCAGTGAGGGCGAAAAGTCCACCGCGAGGCGAAAGCCGATCAGCTGGAAAACACTCCCCAGCACGAGTAAAAGCATGGCCGCGACCAAAAACGCCGTCAAAATCTTGCGACGCGTGATGGACAGCGTCACCACACGTGAAGTCGGTCCGGACATCCAGATCAATTGCATTCTCTATCTCCTGAAGAGTCTTTGCGTCTCTCGCGGTTCATGGTGCTGAACCTGCCAAATGCGCAAAACCGGTCATTTTTTGAAATGAATAATTAGGTGATCATAAACGGTCACGGACGCCCATCGGCACGGCCGTCCTGCTGGCGGCCTGAGCCTCTTCAGAGCAAGGGCCGCGCCACCGCTTGCACCGACTCGTAAGCCCGCGCGGCACGCAGTACCAGCGCATCACCGAACATCGGCCCCACCATCTGCACCCCCATGGGCAAACCGTCCTGCGTGAGGCCGCAGGGCACCGTGATGGCGGGCTGCTGCGTGAGGTTGAAGGGGTAACTGAAAGGCGTCCAGCCGAGCATGCTGACCGGGTTCATGGGCACCACACCGGCCGGACGGGCCTCGAAAGCCGGCACGGCCACACTGGGGGTGACCAGCAGATCAAAGCGCTGCATGAATTGACGCATGTGTGAGCCCAGCCCACCCCGACGCTGGTGAAGCTGCTGGACCTGCAGGGCCGTGAGCTTCGCCCCCATCTCGGCCTGGCTGCGCAAGTCCGGGTCGGTCAGCGCCTGCTGTTCGGGGCTCAGGCCGCTCCAGACGGTGTGCGCCCCCAGAAACCACAGACCGGTGGTGATCTCCAGCGGATCTTCAAAACCCGGATCGACCTGCTCCACATGCGCGCCCAGCGCCTGCAACTGCTGCACGGCCGCCGCCACCGCCGCCGTGATTTCGGGATGTACGTTCCTGGCGTAACCCAGGGTCGGCGAATAGGCGATGCGCAAGCCGCGAATACCGTCTTCCAGGCCGACGGTGTAGTCGGTGGCCTCGGGCGGCAGCGCGGTCCAGTCACGCGCATCGGGCTGCTTGAGGACATTCATCATCAGCGCCGCATCGCGCACACCCATGGTGTGCGGCCCCAGATGGGCCACGCTGCCAAAGGGCGAGAGCGGGTAAGCGGGCACCCGGCCAAAGCTGGGCTTGAGGCCCACGTTACCGCAAAACGCCGCCGGTATGCGCACGCTGCCCGCACCATCGGTGCCCACGCTCAGCGGCCCCAGACCTGCCGCTACTGCGGCTGCCGTGCCGCCCGAGGAGCCGCCCGGTGTGCAATCGGGCTTCCAGGGGTTGCGCGTGATGCCGGTGGCGGGCGAATTGGTTTCACCCTTGCAACCGAATTCGGGCGTGGTGGTCTTGCCCAGCAGCACCGCCCCGGCTTCGCGCAGGCGTGCCGTGGCCGGGGCGTCGACCTCCCAGGGCTGTCGGGGATCGATGGTGCGGCTGCCGCGCAGTGTGGGCCAGCCCCGGGTGAGGATCAGGTCCTTGATCGAGGTCGGCACGCCCTCAAGCGCCCCCACGGCAGCGCCGATGGCGCGGTGGGCCTGCCAGCGGGCCTCGCTGGCACGGGCGCTGGCCAGGGCACTGTCGGCATCAACCAGGCAGTAAGCATTGAGGCGCGGGTTGATGCGCCCGATGCGCGCGAGCACGGCCTCTGTGGCCTCCACCGGACTGGCCTGACCACTGCGATAGAGCCCCAGCAGTTGGTCGGCGGTGCATTGGGTCAGATCGTTGACGGGCAAGCGGGCTTCCTAGGGGCGGGTGCGGGTCTGTGGACTGAGCTTTTTCCAGGGCAGGTCGCCGGGGTCGGCGGCCATGGGGCCTGGAGCCTTGGCCACCAGCACGCGGCTGGCGATCGGCGTGAAGTCGGCACGGAAGTGGTTGGAACTTTTGACGACCAGCAGCCTCATCTGTTCGGGCTGGATGCCCACGGCGCGAAACAACTCCCGGTCGAGCATTTGCATCTTGCCGCTGGCCACCGCGATCAGCACGCCATCGATTTCCAGGCAGGCCGACGGCCCAATGCGCACTTTCACGCCGGTCATCATGGGGCCCTTGATCTCGCACTCATCCTCGCCCAGGGCACGCACCACAAAACGCCCCTGCAGCGGTGGATCACTGACCTGCCCGGTGAAGGTCGGCACGGCCATCCCCAGCGCCAGCTCCAGTGTGGCGCCGACACCGGCCTGGTGCGCCTTGCGCGCCGCATCGGGGTCGTAGAGCAGGCCCAATGCAACCTGTCCGGGCCATTGCCGACCCGCCCCCTGCGCAAGCAGGGCGTGCAGCATGCCCGTGGTGTTGCTGTCGCCGCCGGCACCAGGGTTGTCCTGGGTATCGGCGATCACCACCGGTGCGCTGTGCTGTGCGGCCATGGCCTGCTGCACCGCCTCATGTGCGGGCAGGAAATCCGGGCGCCACTGCTGTGGGTCGGTCACGCGCTCGAGCATTTGCTGTACCGCCCGCTGTGCGTCGCCGCCATGGCCCCAGACCACAGGGCCGCACTCGTCAAAGTCCGAAGCCGGAAAGCCCATGCAAAAGCTCAGCATGCAGCCGGTGCGCACCTCAATGGTGGCCAACTCGTCATAGATTTCGCGGGCAGGCGACATCCAGGTGCTCTGCGCGTTCAGCGGAATCAAAAAGGGCAGTCGCCCGGCCTGCGTTTCGGCCTTGCGCCCGCTGCGCAGGTGTTCGCGCAACAAGCGGGCGGCACGTTCACCTGTGTCGGCCATGTCGATGTGGGGGTAGGTGCGGTAGCTGACCAGGCCATCCGAGAGGGCCAGCATGCGCTGCGTCACGTTGGCATGCAGATCCAGGCTCGCGACGATGGGCACACGGGGACCAACCAGCGCACGGATGCGCGCCAACAACTCCCCCTCACTGTCTTCGGCATGTTCAGCCACGGCCGCGCCATGCAAATCGAGGTACACACCGTCCAGGCCCTGGATCAGTGCAGCACGAACGTCTTCGAGGAGGGCCGTGCTGATGCGTTCGAAAGCGTCGCGCGTCACATAAGACGAAGGAGTGGCCCCCGCCCAGACCGAGGGCACAAGCTGCCAGCCCTCACGCCGGGCGGCATCGATGAAGCCCCCTGCTGGAATATTGACGCCGGTGAGCTTGTCAATGAGCGCCTGGCCGCGCATGTAGGCCGGAAAACTCTCGCCGGTGTTGAAAGCGGCCCAATCGGCCAGACTCGGGGCAAAGGTGTTGGTTTCGTGCTGGTAGCCAGCAATCAGGATACGGGTCATTCGAGAGGGGCTTCCATCGGCGGCAAGGCCGCCGGCGCGGCGTCAAACAAGCGACGAGTGTAGTCTTGCGCAGGATGGGCATAGAGATCGCGGGTGGGGCCCTGTTCAACAATGCGGCCCTGGTGCATGACGATCACGCGGTCGCACAATTGCGCGGCCACCCGCAGGTCGTGGGTGATGAACAGAAGCCCCAGGCCAAGCCGGTCCTGTGCCTCGCGCAGAAGCTTGAGAATCTGGGCCTGTACGCTCACATCCAGCGCACTCACGGCTTCGTCGGCCACCAGCACTTCAGGCTTGCAGGCCAGGGCACGGGCAATCGCCAGACGCTGTCGCTGTCCGCCACTGAATTGGCTGGGGTAGCGCTGCAGCGACTCAACCGGCAGGCGAACCTGGGCCATCAGTTCGACCGCCAGGGCCTGTGCCTGCGCACGGCTGGCGCCGAAGTTCATCGCCCCTTCGATCATGGACTGCCCCACAGTGCGGCGCGGGTTGAGCGAGCGGTTGGGGTCCTGAAAGACCACCTGTACGCGATGCCTCAAGGGACGCAAACGGCTCTCGGGCAGGGTGGCCACTTCATCGCCTCCCCAGTGAATCTGCCCCTCGGTCGGGTCAATCAGGCGGATCAGGCAGCGCGCAAAGGTCGATTTGCCCGAACCGGACTCACCCACGATGCCCACCGTCTCGCCTGCACGTACGGCCACTGCCGCATCACGCAGCGCCTGGGTGGGCCGGGCGCGCCCGAGCCAATCGCGGGCGATGTAGGTTTTACCCACCCCTTGCCCCGCGAGCAGGGGGGCACCCGTTGGCTCTGGCCGAGGCGCGGGCGGCGTCATGCCGGGCACCGCGCCGAGCAACTGGCGGGTGTACGCCTGGCGCGGCCGACGCAGCACTTCGTCTTTGGGTCCACTCTCGACCGCCTGGCCCTGGTGCATGACCAGCACCTGATCGGCAATCTCGGCCACCACCCCCATGTCGTGCGTGATGAACAACACCGCGCTGCCCTGCTCTCGCTGCAGATCAGCAATCAGCCGCAGGATTTCCTTCTGGGTGGTGACGTCCAGCGCGGTGGTGGGTTCGTCACAGATGAGCAGGGCCGGCTTGAGGATGACCGCCATGGCAATAACGATGCGCTGGCGCTGGCCGCCGCTGAGCTGGTGCGGAAAGCTGCGCAACATGCGCTCGGGCTCGGGCAGCCTGACCCGCTCGAACACGCGCAGGATTTCGGCGCGGCGTTGGGCCGCAGGCCAGTCGGTGTGGGTGGCCAGCAGTTCATCGACCTGGTCGCCACAGCTCATGACCGGATTGAGGGCCGTCATCGGCTCCTGGAACACCATGCCCATGGCCTGGCCACGCAACTGACGCAAACGGGCAGGCACAGCGTCGAGCAGCGACTCGCCCTTGAGCAACACCTGGCCGGCGTCGGGCCGCAGCGCTTTGTCGAGCAGACCCATCACGGTGGTGGCCATGACCGATTTGCCCGAGCCGGACTCGCCCACCACGCACAGGGTCTGACCGGCTGCAATCTCGAGCGAGACCTCGCGCACGGCGTGCGCACGGTCACCGCCGGCAGGCAAGGCCACCGACAAACCACGAATGGAAAGGACCGCCGGATTCATCATGCGCTCCTTTTGGCAAATTTGGGATCGAGCACATCGCGCAGCCCGTCACCGAGCAGATTGATGGCCAGCACCGTGGGCACCAGGAACAGCGCCGGAAACAGCACATTGCCCGGGTATTGACTGAACTGCACCCGGCCTTCGGCCATGATGTTGCCCCAGGTGGGAATGTCGGCCGGCAGGCCCAGCCCCAGAAAGCTCAGGATGGCTTCGGTGAGCACCGCACTGGCGGCAATGAAGGTGCCCTGCACGATCAGCGGCGCCATCGCGTTGGGCAGGATGTGGCGCAGCAGGATGACCGGTGTGGGCGTGGCCAGTGCCCGGGCGGCCTCCACAAAAGGCTCTTCGCGCAGGGTGAGCACCAGCGAGCGCACCAGGCGCGTCACACGCGGGATTTCAGGAATGGCGATGGCCACCACCACGGTCCAGAGCTTGGCCCCCATGGCCGCCACCAGCGCAATGGCCAGCAGGATGGCCGGAATCGCCATCAGCCCGTCCATGAAACGCATGAGCACCGCATCGAGTGTGCGGAAGTACCCGGCCAGCATGCCCAGCAGACCACCGACCAGCAGTGCGACCACTGCCGTCGACAGGCCCACCAGAAGCGAGATGCGGGTGCCGTAAAGCACCCGGCTGTAGATATCGCGGCCGAAGTTGTCCGACCCCATCCAGAAGGTGTGCTCCAGAGCGGTGCCATCGAGCAGCGTGAAAATGCCATGGGTCCCGGCCAGGGTGTTGATGTGCGCCGAATCCATGGCAGCCGGATCGACCGTACCCAGCCAGGGAGCGAGTGCTGCAATGGCCATCAACAGGCCCAGCACCGAGGCACCGAATCGGATCGCGCTGTGGGCGGCGAGTTTGCGGACGACAGAGTTCATCAGTAACGGATCCTGGGGTCCAGCCAGAGGTAGCTCAGGTCCACCAGCAGGTTGATCAACACATACAGCAGGCTGAAAAACAGCACCACCCCCTGGATCACCGGAAAGTCACGGTTGAGCACCGCGTCCACCGTGAGCGAGCCCAGACCCGGGATCGAATAGACCGTTTCAGTGACCACCACGCCGCCGATCAGCAGCGCAATGCCGATGCCGACCACCGTCACGATGGGCACCGCCGCATTGGTCAGCGCGTGGCGCAACAGCACCATCTGCTCGGTGATGCCCTTGGCACGTGCCGTGCGGATGTAGTCCTCGGTCAAGGCTTCGGACACGCTGGCCCGCGTGACACGGGCGATCAGGGCCACGTAGATTGTGGCCAGGGTCAACCAGGGCAAGACCAGCTGCGCGGCCCACGCCCCCACCCCCTGCGAGGACTCACCGAACAGCCGCCGGTAGCCCTGCACCGGCAACCACTGCAGCTCGATGGCAAACACGTAGATCAGCACATAGCCGACCACGAACACCGGCACCGAAAACCCGGCCACGGCAAAGCCCGAGAGCATGCGGTCCAGCCAGCCGCCCATGCGCCAGGCCGCCAGCGTGCCCAAGGGGACAGCGACCAGCAAAGTCAGCACCATGGTCCCTACGGCCAGCGAGAGTGTGGGCTCAATGCGCTGCGCGATCAGCTCGGTGACCGGCTTGTTGAGATAGAACGAGTAGCCCAGATCGCCTTGCAGCACCTGGCCCAGCCAGATCATGAACTGGCTCAGCAGGGGCCGGGTCAGGCCCAGTTGCTCGCGGATACGGTCAATGTCCTCGTTGGTGGCATTGTTGCCCGCAATGACTGCGGCCGGATCTCCGGGGGTGAGCCGCAAAATCAGGAAGACGATCACCGCCACCGTGAACAGCACGGGGATCAGCGCCAGCAGGCGCTGCATCAAAAAGCGCAGCATGCAATATCCATCTATGGCAGAGGGTTGGGCCCCATGCAGGAAAAATCACCCCGGAGTTCTCCGGGGCTCATGGATTCCCGCTTGCGCGGGAACCCTGTCATCCGCCAGCGAGACTTGAGGCGTGAGCGTCAGTTCTTGCGAATGTTCCAGTACACCTGGGCACCTGCAGGCACCAGACCCGAGATGTTCTTGCGCAGGGCAGCAGGGTTGAAGTACTGGCCCAGCGGCACATGGGATGCGGTTTCCATGGCACGCAACTGGATCTGTTCTGCGATCTGCTTTTTCTGGGCATCGGTGGACGACTGGGCAAACTTGACCTTGAGGTCTTCGATTTCCTTGTCGTCCTGCCAGCCGAACCAGCCCTTGTCACCGGCCGCATTCATCATGGCCATGGTCAGCGGGTTGAGGATGTCACCTGCCGTCCAGGCGGTCATGAAGGCGTTCCAGCCGCCTTGGGCCGGAGCATCCTTTTTGGCACGACGCGCCACCAGCGTAGCCCAGTCCATTTGTTGCATGTCCACCTTGAAACCAGCCGCTTCGAGCTGCTGCTTGGCCACCAGCGGCAGCTTGGCGATGGAGGCCAGATCGGTCGGTCGCATCAGCACCACAGGGGTGCCGTCATAACCCGCTTCCTTGAGCATCTGTGCGGCCTTCTTGGGGTCGGCCATGCCGGTGTAAATACCGGTCTTTTCGCTCGACAGCGGGGTTCCGCAGGGGTACATGCTCTTGCAGTAAGTGAACATGCCGGGGGTGCCCACCTGCGTCTTGAGGTGCGCCTCCTGGCCCAGCGCCACCATGGCGGCCTGGCGGATCTTGACGTTGTTGAAGGGCGCATGCAGGTGGTTAAAGCGGAAGATGTACTGCAAACCCGCCGGCTGCGCATCGACGATCTGAATGTCCTTCTGGGCCTTGAGCGAGGCGTACTGCTCGAAGGTCGGCTGCTCGACAATGTCCACCTCGCCAGCGACCAGTGCATTGAACTGCGTCTGCGGGTCGCGGATGATGACCCACTCCACGCGATCGAGATAAACGTTCTTGCCGCCGGTGGTTCCGTCGGGCGCTTCGCTGCGCGGCTTGTATTTCTCGTTCTTCACATAGACCAGGCGCTCACCGGGCTTGTACTCGCCGGGCACGAACTTGTAAGGGCCCGAACCAATGTGTTCCTTGATCTGCTCGCTGCCGGGCGTGGCGGCAATGCGCGCAGGCATGATGAAAGGCACATTGGACGAGGGCTTGCCCAGGGCATCGAGCATCACGCCAAAGGGCTTGTTGAGCTTGATCACGAAGGTTTTGGCATCGGGCGTGGTGTAACTCTCGACGCTTCGGGCCATGACGCCACCAAAGCTGTCACGGCTGGACCAGCGCTTGAGAGAAGCCACCACATCCTCGCTGGTGACCGGCTTGCCATCGTGGAACTCCAGGCCATCACGCAGGGTGAAGGTCCAGGTCAGGTTGTCCTTGCTCACGCTCCATTTGTCGACCATCTGGGGCTTGATCTTGCCCGACAGATCGGTTCCGAACAGCGTGTCGTAGATCATGTAGCCGTGGTTGCGCGTGACAAAGGCCGTGGTCCAGATCGGGTCCAGGATGGTGATGTTGGCATGCGGCACCACCTTGAGGGTTTTGCCTGCCTGGGCATGAACGCCCATGGGGGCCAGCAGGGCCGCGGTCAATGCCGCCAGGGCAAAAAGGGATCGACGTTGCATGAGTAACTCCTGTTCAATGCATGGACCATGAAATGAGATACGGACTGTATCGACAAATGCCGATGCCCCTTGTCGGGATATTCCCCAACTTGGGGCATGTGGCTGCCGGCCTGCGCAGACACGCAAGCAGCGTGCCAGGCAGGCCGGGCCCAAGTGCTTACCTGTAGAGCACGGTGGGCAGCCACAGGCCGATCTGCGGCCAGATGTAGAGCAGCACGATGGCCACGACCTGGATGCCCATGAACGGGAGCATGCCGGCAAAGATCTGGTTGAGCGTGACATGCGGCGGGCTCACGCCCTTGAGGTAGAACGCACTCATGGCGACCGGCGGACTCAGGAAGGCCGTCTGCAGGTTGAGCGCCACCAGCAGGCCAAAGAACAGCGGGTCCACGCCGAAGTTGTCCAGCAAAGGGATGAAGATCGGCATGAAGATCACGATGATCTCGGTCCACTCCAGCGGCCAGCCCAGGATGAAAATGATCACCTGGCTGAGGATCAGGAACTCGGTCTTGCTCAGGTTCATGCTCAGCACCCACTTTTCAACCAGCTCCTGCCCGCCCAGCAAGGCAAAAGCGGCTGAAAAAATGGCCGACCCGACAAACAACCAGCACACCATGGCACTGGTCTTGGCGGTCAGGAACACCGATTCCTTGACCACTTTGAAGGTCAACTGCCGATAAGCCACCGCCAGCAGGAACCCGCCCAGCGCCCCCACGGCGGCCGCCTCGGTGGGCGTGGCCAGACCAAAGACGATCGAGCCCAGCACCGCCAGGATCAGCACCAGCAGCGGGAAAAAGCTCGACAGCAGCATCTTGAAGACTTCAAGTCGGGCATAACTGAGCACCGCATAAAAGGTCAGCAAGGCGGCTGCGCCGATGCCCAGCGTGATCCAGTAAGCCATGGGCGCAGGCTGAGTGGTGGCGGCTGCCGTGTCAGCGGCTGTTGTTGCAGGCGCAGCGTCAGGCGCTGGCGTACCGGAAGCCTGGGCCTTGGCAGCAGGCTCCTCACTGCCCGGCGGTGGTGCCAGCTCGTCGTCCTTGGCTTTGTCATCGGCCCCCTCGGGCACGGCCAGGCCACCTTCTTCTTCCTCCTCCTCGGCTTCCTCGGCTTCGTCGCCGGAGCCCATGGCCTGCAACTCGCTGGCCTCATCGACGGGTGCCACCCGCGTGACGCTCTGGTAGCTGGTCAGGGCCACGGCTGCAAACAGCACCGCCGGAGCCAGCACAATGGCCAACTGACCCAGCAAGTAGGGCGTCGACACCCCCGCATTGCGCCGACCCTTGAGGGCGGCGATCAGACCCGTCAAGGCGCGCTTGGCCGGCTCGGCGCCGATGCTCAGCAGCGGTTCGGGCAGGGGCACCAGCCGCTGCTCGGCGCTCAGGGGCGGCGCCAGCTCGGGCTTGATCTTGGCCAGGATGATGACGTAGAGAATGTAGAGACCCGCCAGCATCAGGCCGGGGAAGAATGCCCCGGCATAGAGCTGGACCACGGAGACGCCAGCAGTCGCGCCGTAGACGATCAGCAGCACACTGGGCGGAATCAGGATGCCCAGGCACCCCCCCGCCGTGATCGTTCCTGCAGACACGCGCACGTCGTACCCGGCCTTGAGCATCTGCGGCAGCGCCAGCAGGCCCATGAGCGTGACCACCGCGCCCACAATGCCGGTGGCGGTGGCAAACACCGCGCAGGTCACCAGGGTGGCGACCGCCAGCGAGCCTGGCACACGGGCCAGTGCCAGGTGCAAGCTGCGAAAAAGCTTGTCGATCAGGTTGGCACGCTCGACCAGATAGCCCATGAAAACGAACAGCGGAATCGAGATGAGCACATCGTTGCCCATCACCGAAAACGCACGCTGCACCATCAGATCCAGCGTTTGCTTGACCGCGCCCACGGCCGTCTGGTCACCCGAGTGGTAGGCAAAAAAGGTGAACAGCATGCCCATGCCCATCAGGGTGAAAGCCGTCGGAAAGCCCAGCATGATGGCGACCACCACCAGTGACAGCATCAGCAGGCCATAGTGACCATTGGTCATGGTGTCGACGCTGAGCACCATGGCCAGCGCGGCCAGCCCGATCAGACCCATCAGGCTGAAGCCAAACCAGAGTTCTTTGCGGATTTTCATGCGGCACCTCCCTTGCGAGTCACGTACTGGTCGAGCGCTGCGATATCGCTGTCCTTGACCTGGACCATCTGCTTGAGCTTGTCGACATCGACCTCTTCCACGTCCTGCTCGCGCGAGGGCCATTCGCCGGTCTGCAGGCAAATCACGCAGCGCACGATTTCAACCACGCCCTGCAGGAGCAAAAGGAAGCCGGCGACGGGGACCACGAACTTGAAGGGATAGACCGGCAAAGGGTCGGCATTGAAGGTCTGCTCGCGAATGGCCAGTGAGGCGTTGGCGAACTCCCAGCCCGCCCAGGTCAGGGCCACGATGCCCGGCAGAAAGAACACGATGTAGAGCACCAGGTCGATCGTCGCCTGCGTACGCGGCTGAAAAAAGCCATAAAGCACATCGCCGCGCACATGGCCGTTTTTGGCGAGGGTGTAGGCACCGGCCATCATGAACAAGGTGCCATACAGCATGATCTGGGCGTCCAGCACCCAGGCGTGCGGCTTGTTCATCACATAGCGCATGAACACCTCCCAGCTAATCAGCAGGGTCAGTGCCACCGCCGTCCAGGCGGCCAACTTGCCAAACCAGGTCGACAGCCGGTCCACCGTCAAGAGCATTTTTTGCATTTCAACCTCCTACAAAAAAAGAGGGGGCGCCGGGCGCCCCCATTCCTTACTTGGCTGCAAGGGCCTCAGACTTTATTGCCCTTGGACTTGAAGTAGTGGTTATAGGCCATCTTGAAATCGACCATGTAGTCGTTTTGCCACTGGCCAGCACGTCGTGCAAAGGCGCGCTGCGACTCCAGCACCTTTTTGAACAAGGCGTTCTCGGCACTCTTCTTCTCGATGATCTTGTCCCACGAAGCCAGCTGCGCACGCAAAATGGCGTCCGGCGTCTTGTAGAACTTGACACCCTGCTTCTTGAGCTCGTCGTAGTCCTTGGAGTTGCGCTCGATGGCTTTCCAGCTCATGGCGGCGCTGGAGGCCTGAACGGCGTAATCGATGATGGCCTTGAGCTCATTGGGCAGGGCATTGAGCTTGGTCTTGTTGAACAGGATCTCGAACTGCTCGCCGCTCTGGTGGAAGCTCTGCAGCATGCAGTTCTTGACCACATCGGGGAAGCCCAGGATGCGGTCAGAAGTGGCGTTGTTGAACTCGGCGCCATCGATCAGGCCACGGTCCAGCGCCGGCACGATCTCGCCGCCAGGCAGCGGGTTCACGGCTGCGCCCATGTCGGTGTACATGTCCACGGCCAGGCCGACGGTGCGGAATTTCAGGCCCTTGATGTCCTCTGCCTTGGCAATCGGCTTCTTGAACCAGCCAAAAGGCTGCGTCGGCATGGGACCATACAGATAGGAAACCACATCCATGCCCAGGCTGGCGTAGATCTCGTCGAGCAGCGCCTTGCCGCCGCCGTGGTTGTGCCAGGCCAGCACCATGTTGGGGTCCATGCCGAAGGCCGGACCGGAGCCCCAAAGCGCCAAGGCAGAGTTCTTGCCGTAGTGGTAAGCCACCACGCCGTGACCGGCATCCAGCGTACCCTTGTTCACGGCATCGAGCAGCTGGAAGGCCGGCACCACAGAACCTGCAGGCAGCACCTCGATGCGCAGCTTGCCGCTGGCCATGTCATTGACTTTTTTGGCAAAGTCGTTGGCGTATTCGTGGAAGATGTCTTTGGCGGGCCAGGTGCTTTGCAAGCGCAGCGTGGTGGTCGTCTGCGCGGTGGCAATCATCGGCGCCGAAACGGCACCTGCGGCAACTGCGGCGCCCTTGAGCATGCCGCGGCGGTTGGTCACGGTCTTCTTGTCTTCCATGAATGTCTCCAGAGATGGGGGGATGAAAGGAAACCGTAATGTCCAACAAGAGCTGACGCTGCGCTACGGGGTTTTCACTGACTTCGTCCTAGACAAAACATGGACAAAAGGCATTTTGTCACCCAGGTGACGCCCCGCGAGAGCGGTCAGCCCTGCGCCACGCCCGGATCTCAGCTCTGCCGCCAGGGCAGGCCATGAAAGCGCCAGCCGCCCAGCTTGCCCCTTTGGGCTGCGGCATCCGGATCGCCTTCGAACCCCTCCAGGATGTTGTAAGCCTGAAGGCCCAATTCGGTGGCTCTCTGGGCGGCCGCGACCGAGCGCACGCCGCTGCGGCACAACAACACCAGTTTTTTACCGCCGGCACCCAATGCCTGAATGCCGGCGTCAAAGTCGGGATTCATGGCCATGCCAGGCCACTGCTTCCAGGCCAGCGGCTGGGCACCGGGCACAAAGCCCACCCAGGCCCGCTCGGCATCGGTGCGCACATCCACCAGCACCGCCTCGCCGGACTGCACCCAGGCCCAGGCCAGCTGGGGGCTGACATCGCCGGCATGGCCCTGCGCAGGCCGCACCGTCAGGAGCGCCTGCCCCCCCGCGTCATGGCGCAAACCCGAGCTCAGATTGGCCGGCACAGCCTCGTCGATGCGCTGAGGTTTGGGCAAGTTCAGCTGGTTCATGGTGTTCACAAATTGTTCAAGGGTCTTGCCGGCCACACGGGCATTGCCACGTTTTTCCTGGCCGATGTCCGAATGGGTGCGCCCCTGGTAGTCGTGGCCGGGCCAGACGGTGGTGTCCTCAGGCAGGGCGAACAAAACCTGTGTGAGGCTGCGGTACAGGGCCTCGGCGCTGCCTGACTGGAAATCCGTGCGGCCACAGCCATTGATCAGCAGCGTGTCGCCCGTGAACACATGGCGGGCGCATCCGGTCGGCGTCCTTGCCTCCCAGAAAAAACTCATGCTGCCGGCCGTGTGACCAGGGGTGTGCAGGCAACGCAGCTGCTGCGAGCCGAAGTGCAGCACCTGAGCGTCAACCAGCTGTACCGCTGCCGTGCCGATCTGACAGCCTTCGGGGGCGGCCGTACGCGCCCCGGCGTGTTCGGCCAGAAGACCCGCGCTGGTAATGTGGTCGGCATGCGCATGGGTTTCGATCGCCCAGACGAGTTTGAGACCATGCTCGCGAAGGACCTGCAGGTCACGCCGCAGTTGCAGGTCCACCGGATCGATGATCACCGCCTCGCGACTCGATTCATCGAAGAGGATGTAGGTGTAAGTGGACGAAGCGGCGTCGAAGAGCTGCAAAGGTGACATGACCGGTCCTCAAGCAAATTTGGTCAACATCTCGGCAACCTGCTCGGCAGACTGGTCGCCCTGCTCGATCATGCAGCCCACCATGGAGAAAAAGGATTTGTCCAGGGCCTTGCGGGCCGCCGCCATCTGTTGGGCGATTTTTTCGCAATCGGCATCTTCCTGAATCAGCTTTTGCAACCCACGCAGCTGCCCTTCTATGCGGGCCAGGCGGGCGCACAAGGCCTTTTTCTTGTCCGGGTCAACAATGCGGCTCATGCAGGTCTCCTTTTTTCGGCTTTGCATCATACGAGACCCCTGAAACTCCGCAGGACACGAGGTTCTTGCAGGCCCTGCGTGACAGCTCTTTCGTGACAGGCCCGCTGCAAGCCGCTAAGATGCGGCTTTTGCTTGACGTTAACGTAAACGTCAAGCAAAACCAATTTCAAAGCCCACAGCCCGGAGACCCGCCATGACCGACCTGTCCGCCGAATTCAAGGCCCTGGCCGAATACCGCCCTGCCCACAAGGTGCGCTTTGTGACCGCCGCCAGCCTGTTTGACGGGCACGATGCCGCCATTGGCATCATGCGGCGCATCCTGCAGGGCATGGGCGCCGAGGTCATCCACCTCGGGCACAACCGCTCGGTGGATGAAGTGGTGACCGCCGCCCTGCAGGAAGATGTGCAGGGCATTGCCGTGTCGAGCTACCAGGGCGGTCACAACGAGTACTTCACCTACATGGTGCAGTTGCTCAAGGTGCGCGGGGGCGAAAACATCCAGGTCTTTGGCGGCGGCGGCGGCGTGATCGTACCGGCCGAAATCCGCATGCTGGCCGAACATGGCGTACGCATTTTCAGCCCCGAAGACGGCCAGAAAATGGGTCTGGCCGGCATGATCGGCGAGATGGTGATGCGCTGCGACAAGGATTTTTCTTGGCGGGCACCGCAGACCCTCGAGGCCATCCAGGGTCATAGCGATATGAGCTGGCGTGCGCTGGCCCAGCTGCTGACCGCTTTGGAGAATCGGAAGGCAGATGACAAAGTCGTTGACGCCCTGCGCGCCGCAGCGGCCAGCACGAAGGTGCCGGTGCTCGGCATCACCGGCACGGGCGGAGCCGGCAAGTCCAGCCTGACCGACGAGCTGGTGCGCCGCCTGCGCCTGGACCAGGACGACGCCTTGCGCGTGGCCGTGATTTCCATCGACCCCTCACGCCGCAAAAGCGGTGGCGCCCTGCTCGGCGACCGCATCCGCATGAACGCCATCAGTCCCTGGTCGCAAGGCCCTCGCGTGTTCATGCGCTCGCTGGCCACGCGTGACTTTGGCAGCGAAATTTCGGCCGCCCTGCCCGACGTGATCGCC